>JACRCP010000140.1 GCA_016218965.1 Deltaproteobacteria bacterium
GACACTCGGCATATATGTTGTTGTATACACTTCTGAACAGGCTGCTCACCGGCCTAAGCGCCGCAAACCACAGAGGAAACGTCACTTGACGGTAGGTCGAACCACCTCAACGGCAGGCTAGCACGGTAAACTCACGCTAGCGCGCGCAGGCCTTTTAAGTGCTTGTCGGCCACGCGTGTCGCCGCCTTGACTTCGATCGCCACGCTGTCGTCGAGAATGAAATCGACCTCGAACCCAGACGTCGAGCGCCAGTAAGAAAGCGGCGTCCTCGGGCTCCGGTAGTCCACCCACGCAAGGAGCTCCAGGAAGATGAAATGCTCGAAGAACTCTCCGTACTCGGCGTTGCCGGGTTCAATCGGCTTGAGGCGCCGAAGCGTCCGCACGACGCCTGTGTCGAAGAAATAGAATTTCGGCGTGGCGATTGGTTTGCGTTTGGTGGTCATGCCAAAGGGGGGAAGTTCGAAGCCCAGAAGCGTGTCCCTAAGGATCTCGAAGTAGTTCTGCACGGTCTGCCGCAAAACCTGCGCGTCGCTGCCGATCGAGGCCGCATTGATGAGTTGCGCATTGGCCGTGGCGGCGACCTGCAAAAACCGCGAGAACGCCGGGATGTTCCTTGCGATGCCCTCCGCCGCGATCTCCTCGGCAAGGTACCTCGTCACGTACGCCTCGAGCGCGTCATCGGGGTCCGAGGCCAAGAAGACCCCGGGGATCAGCCCGTAGTTGAGCGCGCGGTCGAGCTTGAAGCCGTGCTCCCTGACCTCGTGATACGTGAACGGATGGATGCGCCGGTCGCGGCCCCGGCCCCCAAGGAGGTTTGTGCCCGCCCGCTTGAGCTTCCTGGCGCTCGAACCCGTGAGCAGAAAGCGGACGCCGCGCTCCTCGATCATTAGCTGGACCTCGTCGAGAAGGTCCGGGCATTTTTGGATCTCGTCTATGCACACGGTGGCGCCGGAGAGCCCCCGGCTCTCGATCTCCTGCCGGATCTCGGCCGGATCGGCCATGACGCGGAGCAGGAGCGAACGGTCGAGAAGGTTGAACGTGAGCGCGACGTCGTCTTTGAGTTGTTCGCGCACGTAGGTTGATTTACCGGTCTGGCGCGGGCCAAACAGGAAGACAGAGTTCTTCTTGAGCGTGCGCGCAATGTCGAGCGCCCGTGTAACGTACTGCATCGGCCCTCCGCAAACGCTGTTGGCGTTTATCATGATAAAAGCAAACAGCGTTTGCGTCAAGCCGGACCGACCGCCCTGGAATTCGGAGCACGTGCGTGAACGCCCCACCCCGGGCCTACTCCGCCGAAGCAGCGGCTTCGGCTACGACGGCTGGACACGCCCTTCCACCCCGGCTCGCGCATGCTCCGCCGGTTTTTTTTCGTTTCTGGCCCGGGTTCGGGGCGAGCCGGGGCTCCAGGACGCGCCGGGGTGGGGTTCCGGGTGCCGGCTATGAACGTACTCCGAATGCCACTGCGGATTGCCGGGGGGCATTCCCTGAACTGGGGCGCCGAGCCGACCCCCTGCCGGTCTGGTTTTTTGCCGCTGGAACTGCGGCGGGGTATAACGCGGGCATGTGGTTTGTGCTGGCACTTGTGGCGGCGGCGTGCACGGCGGCGGCGGATGTGCTCACGAAAAAGGCGGCGGCCGGGCGGCCGGCGCACATTCTGGCGCTGGCGCGGTGGCTCTACGCACTGCCGGTGCTTGCGGTTCTCATACCGTTTGTCGAAACCCCGCGCTTGTCGCCCAAGTTCTTCGGCCTCCTTGCCGTCATGGTCCCGCTCGAGATCGCCGCCATCATGCTTTACATACGCGCGATCACCACGTCGCCGCTTTCGCTCTCGGTCCCGTTCCTCTCGTTCACCCCTGCCCTTCTCCTCGGAACGAGCGCGTTGTTCCTGGGTGAGCGCGTCCCGCCGTCCGGGCTCGCCGGCGTGCTTCTCGTCGCCTTCGGCGCGTATTGCATGAACCTCCCGGATCTGAAAAAGGGCCTGCTCGAGCCGTTCCGCGCCATCCTCCGGAAAAAGGGGCCCCGGTACATGCTTGCGGTAGCTGCGATCTACTCTGTCACCTCGGCGCTCGTGAAGTTCGCCATCAACGAGACCGGGCCGTACTTCTTTTCGGTATTCTACGTCGCTCTCCTCGCGGCCGTGTTTGTGCCGGTGCTCGCCGCCGCCGGGCGCCCCGTCACGCCGGTCTTTGCCGGATGGCGCGCACTGCTTCCCATTGGAATCGCCATCGGCGCAGGTACGATTGCACAGTTCGTGTCATACACCATGGCGCCGGTCGCATATGCCATCGCCGTAAAGCGGTTGAGCCTAGTGCTGGGAGTGATCGCCGGGCGCGTCTTCTTTGGCGAGGGCGGGTTCGCCGAACGCCTGACCGGGAGCGCCATGATGCTCGCCGGCGTCGCGCTCATAACGCTGGCGTGAGCCCGGCGCGATTAGCGAGTAGCCGGTAGCGAGTAGCCGGCAGCCAGTGCCTCCGGTCGCTTGCTACCCGCTATCTGCTACCCGCTACCCGGTCGCGTTCGTTGGTTTCGTCCGCTCGTACCGAAAGACGGCGTCCTTGAACCCGGCGGGCACCTCGATCGTCCGTCCGGACGCATAGTCGTAGCACGCCTGGACGGTCGAGCCCGTCGCGACCACGCGCCCGTCGTTTTGAGCCGTCATGAGGTACTCGAACTCGAAGCTTTTGCCGCCGATGCGGCTTATCCGGACGTGGATGTCGATGGTCTCGCCGAACTTTGCGGGGGCCAAAAAATCGCACGACGCCCGGGCGATGATGAACGGGAAATCACTCCCGAGGCTTCCGGGCTTGCCGAAAACCTCGCGGAAGTACCCGACGCGCCCGACCTCGAAATACGTCAGGAAGACCGCGTTGTTCACGTGCCCCATGGCATCGACGTCGCGCCACCGGACCTCCAGCGGAACCCTGCACGTGAACAGCTCCCTCGCCGGCGTACTGTCCTTCTGCATACCTCGCGCTCCCGCCTCCCGCCATCAGCCATCAGCCAAAAGCCATTGGCTGGTCGACCATTGACCGCTGTCAGTTATCTGCATGCTCGACCGCTCACCAAGTCCGTCAAGATCGCCGGCTCCGGCGGGGCAAGCCCGCCGGGGGCCCCGCTTCTCACTGTCTCTAGAGTTCTCCACAGTTGACGACCGGGCCGGCGAACACGTTGTTTGCCTCGCCGTCCTTGCCTCCCTCTTTGCACTCGTTTTTTAACCCCTTCCCGGTCCCGTCATCGTCGACCGAAACGAACAAGTGCGGGGCGGCAGGCGGGTTCTGGAGCATGAAACCGACCTTCTCTCCGGCGCCCGGGTTGAGCGGGCGAATCGTCAAGACGGTTGCCAGCGCAACGCCGCCCGCGCCCGGGTCGCCGTCGTAGAGGGTCACGGGGATTCCCGCCGGGATCCTGAGCGACCCCCTGTTGTCGATCCATGCCCACACGAGAAGCGTTGACGGGCACGACTTGTTGTCGACGCCAATCCAGTTGGCCACGAGGTCCGGCGCCGCCCACGGGATGTCGCCGGGGAGCTTGTTTAGACGATACGTGTTGTGCTCGACCCACGAGGCCGCCTCGGTTCGTGGGATGCTCCCATCCTCGTTGATGTTGGTGATGTGATACGTGTGCTGGTTCCACACCCGCCGCGCGCTCACCCAGTTGTCGCTCCCGTCCTTGAAAACCCTGATGCCGGTCTGGGCCGGCGTCGTCCGGTCGAAGTTGTTGGCGCAGACGACCATCTCGGCCTTGCCGTCGTTGTCCACGTCGGCCACCACGGGGTATTCGTAAGATGTCCACGAGGTGTTCGGGACGCTCCACACCACCGCCGCGTCGTGGTAGCCGTCGCCGGTATCGTCGCGGCCGAGCCCCTCGCCGTCGTACACGCGAAGCTCCTCCTCGTCATTGTAAAGGACCTCGGCGTAGCCGTCGTTTTCGAAGTCAAAGACCGACGAGCCCGTGGCGCTCGAGCTTAGCTCCTTTGTCGTGCTCATCCACAGGATGGCGCCGTTGTCGCTCTTGTAGATGATGTACCCGGTCTTCCCGGCGACCCCGATCTCGGGGAATAGGTCGCCGTTGAAGTCGGCGACCGTCGGCGCCCCGCCGCGCCCGCCGCCGGGGATTCCGAACGGTCCCCAGACCAGGTCGCCCGTGAGTGCTTCCTGCACGCGGACCTTGCCGCCCGCCACCACGGCCATCTCGGGCGTCCCGTCTTTGTCGCCGTCGAACAGCGCGGTGAAGCCGTCACCGAGCGGCGCGCCGGTCCCGTCGGTTTTGTCGCTCCAGACGACCGTCCCGTCGTGCCTGTACACCGCACTGCCGGTGATGATTTCCATCTTGCCGTCGCCGTCAAGATCGGCCGCCGCCGAGAGCGGTCCAACGCCGTTGTCGCCGACGCCCTTGGCGCCCGTCCACAGGCGGCTCCCGGTGTACGTGTAGACCGAGGCGCCGTAGACGATCTCGGCGTACCCGTCACCGTCAATGTCGGCAAGCGACGGTCCACCCCAGTCGATCCCGCCGTGCATGTAGTTTGAGCAGTTCGCGTTCTGTCTGCAGCTCCACTTGAGCGTCCCCGCGTTGTCAAAAACCACCGGCCCGTCGCCCGAGGCGTCGCCCCAGCGGACCCCGACGATCTCGGGTTTGCCGTCGCCGTCCAGATCGCCGGCCGCAATGTTGGAGGCCGGCATGAGCTTGTAGTCGGCGGTGTAGCTGAACCCGGCCTTTGGGAAAACCTCGGCCCCGGTGTCGCCCGAGAGGATTCGCAGTACGCCCGCGCCAAGGCACGTCCCGCCGCACCCCGCGTACGTGTCGAATGCGACGAACGCAACGTCCGGAGTGTCGTTTTCGTCAATCTTTCCGTCGGCGTTGTCGTCTGAAAGATTGATGACGATGGGGGTGGACATGACCTGGACCTTGGTCGGCAGGACCGTGCTCGACTTCCACTCCCACTTGACGACCGGGGCAAATGCGGCCCTGGGCGGTTTGTAGCGGCAGTTTACGTCGAACGCGCCGCCCGTGCGGTGCCCCGGCTCGTCGTCACAGAAGTCACCCAACCCGTCCTTGTCGGCGTCGTCCTGCGTCGGGTTCACGAACGTCGGGCAGTTGTCCGGGCCGTTGTCTATGCCGTCGCCGTCGATGTCGGGGTCGCAGGCGTCGCCCTTTTGGTCTCCGTCGGTGTCGCGCTGTCCGGGGTTGGGGACCGAGGGGCAGTTGTCCAGGGCGTTGGGGACGCCGTCGCCGTCCTTGTCGTCAATGCACGCGTCGCCCGTGCCATCGAAGTCGGTGTCCTCCTGCCCTGGGTTCGAAACAAAGGGGCAGTTGTCAGTGCCGTCGGGGACGCCGTCGCCGTCGTCGTCGTCGTCGCACGCGTCGCCCGCCTTGTCGTCGTCGGTGTCCTTTTGATCGGGGTTTGAAACCCCCGGGCAGTTGTCGGTGGCGTCGGGCGTCCCGTCGCCGTCGTCGTCATCGTCGCAGGCGTCGCCCTTTTTGTCGCCGTCGGTGTCTTTCTGGTCGGGGTTGGAAACCAGGGGGCAGTTGTCAGTGCCGTCGGGGACGCCGTCGCCGTCGTCGTCGTCGTCGCAGGCGTCGCCCTTTTTGTCGCCGTCGGTGTCCTTTTGGTCGGGGTTGGAAACCAGGGGGCAGTTGTCGGTGGCGTCGGGCGTTCCGTCGCCGTCGCCGTCGTCGTCGCAGGCGTCGCCTTTCTTGTCTCCATCGGTGTCGAGCTGGTCCGGGTTCGCGACGCCGGGACAGTTGTCTTGATCGTCCGGGACCTCGTCGCCGTCGCCGTCGTTTGTCCCCGCGTCCTCGTGTCCCGCGTCGTCCGTCGTCCCTTCGTCCGTCGTCCCTCGATCCCCCATTCCCCCGTCGTCCATCGTCCCATCGTCCGTCGTTCCTCGGTCCCCGGGTCCCCCGTCAAACGGGTACTCCCCCGCGTCCTCCGCGACGCGGTTGACGCACTTTCCGACCACGCACATCTGCCCCTCGGGGCACTGACTGCTCTCGGTGCACGATGTCGCCGAGTCCGAGCACGAAAGCGTCCCCGCGACCGAGAGCGCTATGACGACCAAAACGACCGGGAGATTCCCCATGACCTTCCTCCTGAAACTGCTGCTTCCGCCCGCCACCCAACACCTCGCGGCGGGGGAATCTAGCAAGCAGGACGCGACGCGTCAAACCGGTCGTGTTGGACCTGGGATTTGGAGTACGTGCGTGAACGCCCCACCTCGGCACGCCCTTCCACCCCGGCTCGCGCATGCTCCGCCGGTTTTTTTTCGCTTCTGGCCCAGGTTCGGGGCGAGCCGGGGCTCCAGGACGCGTCCAGCCTTCGCAGCCGAAAGCCGCTGCTTCGGCGGAGTAGGCCCGGGGTGGGGCTC
>JACRCP010000141.1 GCA_016218965.1 Deltaproteobacteria bacterium
AAAAGTAATGACCGTTTCGGACAGGTCGTTGTCGATGGTTTTCGGGACCCCTACGATCGGGATGCCCTTTTCGATGAATCGCTCGGCGATCCTGAGGCTCCCGTCGCCACCGATGGCGACCAGCGCGTCGAAGCCCAGTTTTTTGAAGTTCCTCACGCACTGGTCCGAGATGTCCGTCTCGACCAGCCCCTTGGGCGTTTCGACCGGATAGTGGAACGGGTCGCCCTTGTTGGCGGTCCCGAGGATGGTCCCACCCAGGTCGGTGATTCCATGCACGCGCTCGCGCGAGAGCTCGATGATCTCCTTGGTGTCAACGAGCCCCCGGTAGCCGTGCTTGACGCCGAAGACCTGCCAGCCGCGGTTTATGGCCGAGATGGTGACAGCCCTGATGACTGCGTTGAGCCCCGGGGCGTCCCCGCCGCCCGTGTTCACTGCAATCCGCTTGATCGACTTCGTTCCCGCCTTGGCCATGTCGCCTCCGATCGCAAAACACCGGCTTCCGGCCGGCCTCTGCTTCCGTGGTCCGTGGTCCGCGATCGGTGGTCCGTTTCGGTCCGCCCACTGGCCACTGACCGCTGACCGCCTACTTCTTCCCCTTCTTCTCTTTCTTCTCGTCCTTCTTCTTCTCGTCCTTCTTTTCTTCCTTCTTTTCTTCGGCGGGTTTTGCGACGGGGGCCGGCGCGGCCTGGTCGAGCGCAACAAGGACGATGTCTATGCGCCGGTTGGCGCTCTTCCCTTCGACCGTATCATTGGTGGCGATCGGCTGGTACTGCGACCTTCCCGCCGCCCCAAGGCGCGTCGGGTCGATCCCCTCCTCTTGCAGGAGTTTCACCACCGCGAGCGCGCGCGCGACCGAGAGGTCCCAGTTGTCCGGGTATGCGCTCTTGGCGCCCAGCGGAACGTTGTCCGTGTGCCCCTCGACGAGAATCGCCTTGTCGGGGTACGACTTGAGCGCCTCGGCGAGCTTCTTTAACGCCTCCTTCCCCTCTTCCGCGATCTTGGTGGAACCCGACGAGAAGAGGATCTTGTCCTTCATCTTGACGGTGAGCTTTCCCTTGAGGTTCGTGAGTTCCACCTTGCCGGCGTCGATCTCGGCTTTGAGGCTCTTGGTCAGGTTTTCATAGCTCTCGGTCTTCTCCTCGAGCTTCTTCTTGGTCTCCGAGAGCTTTTCCTTGGCCTCTTTCAGTTCGGAATTCTCGGCGCCAAGCGTGTTGATCTGTTGCTGTTTCTGGGTGAGGCTGTCCTCGATGTTCGAGATTCGCTGCGCCTGAATCTCCTTTTCCTTCCGGCAATCGCCCAGCCCCTTTTCGAGGTCGCCGATCTTCTTGTTGCACGCCTCGCGCTCTTCGGCCGCCGTCGTCTGCATCTTGGCAAGCTCGCTCACCTTGGCCTCGAAGATCTCTTTTTCAACGCCGCACCCCGTGACGAACACGGCGGCAACTACCGCAACGAGCACCGTCTTTGCCATCGGTCACTCCTTTCGACTGCGACTAAAAAGGGGCGGTCAAACCCCGCCCCGCCGTTTGACGGTTCTCGGGTTCACTTCTTCCCTTTTGGGGCCTTTCCCTTGGCGGCGGCCTCCTGCTCGGCGACCGTCTCCTCGATGGGGACCTCGACCGCCTGCGCCTCCCACTTGGCCCCTTCGGACATCTTCCAGGACGGCTCGACCGGGAGTTCCTTGAACTCATACGCCCACGCGACGCTGCTCCCGTAATACGAGCGGCCCGACATGTTGAACGTGAGGTCCATCTTTGCGGCCGGGTACGGGATGAGCGGGAGTTCGTAATAGCCGGGGGTGGCGCCGGGCGGGAAGTCCTCGATCCAGATCGAGGGGTTGTCCACGCGGAGGTTCGGCTGGCTGGACGCCGAGTGCATCGTGCCGTAGTGCTTGCCCTCGGCATCGAAGAGCTTTATCTCCATGCCGGTGTAGCGCATCTCGGGGAGCGCGCCCCAGATGATGAACGACCACCGGACCTTGTCGCCCATGCGATCGAGCTTGTAGAAGTCTATGCGGACGCTCTCCTTCGTGTCGGTGAACACCGGGTCGTACCTGGCCTCCTGGAGCAGGGCGTAGATGAGCTTGGCGTACTCGAACGCCTCCTTAAAGCCGACCCTGTCCTCGGCCGACTTCTTGTCGGCCTTGTCGTCGATCTGGACGGAGAGCGGCGTCCCCTGCGTCGCCCCGCCCTTCTCGTACTCCTTCCACTTGGCGTCGAGGTCCTGGGACCTTTCGTACTTCTCGTAGAGTTTCCTCATGTCCTTGAAGTACGAGCGCGTGAGCGCCGAGATCTCGTCCTTGTACTGGGCCTTGTTCTGGGCCTGGCGCATCCAGACGTTCTTCAAGAGGAACCCGTAGCGCAGGTCCTTTACGTCGAGTTCGAAGCTCTTCTGGGTGTTTACCTGGTTGGCGTGCACGATGAGCCACAGGACGCCGCTGCCGATGACTATCACGACAAGGGCGCCGAAGATCCACTTTCTGCCTTCCATCATGGTCTCCTTGCTGCTGTGACGTTCGGACCCCTATCTAGCGCATTTCAAAATGCATGGCAACCTCTTTTCGGGGGATCGCTACGCGAACTTCTCCCCCGGACCCCCAGCTCACTCCGGCGGAGTCAATCCGCCTGCGTTCGCAAAGAAAACCTCGTGGATTTCGGCGGGGACTCGGGTATGATTGAGGGTATGAAGGCCGTTTTCATCGGGCTTGCGCTGGCGGCGCTCTTCGGGTCGGTCTCGGACGCGTCGCCGCGGGTTGAGGTCAGGGACGCGGTCTCGGGGCGGGCGGTCTTGGGCGCGCGGTTCGAGCAGACCGGTTTTTCGACATTCGCGGTCGAGCATCCGGACTACTGGCCGGCCGAAACGGCGAGGGCGGACGGCCGCGTCTGGCTCATCCCGAAACGAATCGACCACGCGCCGGCATTCCCCGGATTCGGTTTCCCGCTCCCGGTTCGACCGCTACCCGAGGCGCCGCCGGTCGTCGTCCCGCTTCCCATGCCGGCGTCGCTCCCCGATTCGATTCGGGTCGGGCGCAGGATGGCCGACACCTGCTCGGGCAACCCCGTCCAGCGAATAGACACGATCGCGTTCGAGGACTACGTAAAGGGGGTCGTGTACGCCGAGATCGGCGTGTTCCAGTCGGTGGCCGGCGGGCCGGCGTCGGCCGCCGAGTCGTTCAAGACGTTCGCCATAGCCGCACGTTCGTACGCGCTCTACAAGTACCTAGTGGACCCCGGCGCGCAGTACCACATAGACGACACGGCGTGCAACCAACGGTATCTCGACCAGCGCGCCGCGCCGATCAACGCGGCGGTGGACGCAGTGCGCGCGATGGTCATGGTGAAGGCATCCGACCACGGCACGATTGACGCCTTCGAGTACGCCGCCTCGTGCGGGAAGAACGGGACCCGCCCGGAATACCAGAGCGCCATCGTCCCCGACCCCACGACGAAGCACGGGTGCGCGGGGTCCTGGTGCGGTCACGACGACTGCGCCGGCCACGAGGACAACCCCGACCTCCCGGGCGCCGACAAGTGTCTCGTTCGCGGGATCTGCCAGTGGGGATCCGTCGAGCGCTCGATGGCCGGCGACGGCTACGACTCGATCATCGATCACTACCAGCCCAATCTCGACATCGTCACGCTGCCGTACGGCGGCGACGCGGACGGCGGGGCGCCGGATTCCGGCGGAAGCGACGCGGGGACGGCGACCTCCTCGCTGGTCGGTTTCATCCGCGAGGACAATATCTTCACGGGACCGGCCATCCCCGGCGCATCTGTCTCGCTTGACACCGGGGCGCAGACAAAGGCCGACGACGACGGTTACTACGCTTTTTCGGGGCTCGCGGGAGGGACGTACACGGTCACGGCCACCGCGCCGGGCTTCGATACCCAGAGCGACACCAAAACGGTTGACACCGGGATCTCGCTCAACTGGAAGTCCATTGCGCTGCACAGGCTCGATGGCGGAACGGACGCATCGACGCCTGATGTTCCGGCGGCGGACGCCGGTACCGAGGACGCCCCGCCCGACACGTCGGGACCGGACGTGTCTTCTGCGGACTCCGCAACGACCGACGTTCCGGTGCTCGACGTGAACCCATGTGGCGCGGGCACGCACCTCGAAGGCGGCCTATGCGTCCTGGACGTGCAGGACGGCGGTCCCGCGCGCGACCAGGACCCCCAAACGGACGTCAACGGCGAAGGCGGCGAGGCGGGCTGCTCGTGCGCGACGCTTCGGGTCCGCGACTGAATTCTCCCCGTATGCGCCCGGCGTACGGAAAGATGACGTTTTTGTAACTACCCGTCTCCCTTCGACTTTTTTCTTGACAACCTACGGCCAACGCCTTAGATTGCCGCCGTTTTTCGGCAAGGGATAGGCGGGTTGAGCAGTTGCAGTCTGGTGCAGCGAACGGGTAGACAGGGGGGAATTCGAGGCCGCGAGGACGGTTTGAAGTCCGAAGCGGTCTGTTTTTTTTTCCGCCCAAAACGGCGGTGGTTGACCCGCGCGGCAAGTTTTCCCGGCCGCGCGGCGGAAAGAAAGGAGGGGAAAAGAGATGGCGACTGGCAAGGTGAAATGGTTCAACGACGCCAAGGGCTATGGCTTCATCGCCCGCGATGACGGCGAGGACGTTTTCGTCCACTTCTCGGCCATCACCGGCGACGGGTACCGCACGCTTCCGGAAGGCGCCCCCGTGGAGTTCGAGGTTGTCGAAGGACCCAAGGGTCTTCAGGCCAAGAACGTCCAGAAGAAAGCGTAGAAACTCTTTTTCGGAAACCGAAGGCCCCCGGACCGCGATATCCGGGGGCTTTTTTATTCCGCTTCAATGTTGAAGCACCAGTGCTGGCGGCCTTCCTGGTCGGTGGTCACCTTCGCGACAAGAGGCAACTCAGGATCCAGTTTGGACGTGACGACGTGTTTCGTCCAGCCGCTCCTTTGGGGATGTACGTACTCCTTGATCGCCTTGCCGCCCTGATAGAGGCCGAATCTCACCGGCGGGACGTATCCTCCCCCGGAACCCGTGTCGGCAAAGGCCGAGTAGACGTGCAGCTTCGAGACGGCAGGGGCCGGGAACTCGATCTCGATCTGCTTTTTCGACATCGGGTGCGCCCAGATGCATTCGGCGCCCTGTCCTGCAATGTCAACCTTGTGCGCCCCGACGAACTGCCACGTTTCGTGCCCGCACTTGAACGTCCCGTTTGCCCGTTTCTCGCAAAGCTCGCGTTTCGCGTCGGAGATTCCGTAGACCGCGACCTTCCCCGCCTTGAAAACCTGCGTGGCGTTGAACGACGGCAGCGGATAGAGGCGGATCACAACGGACCCGCGCTTGATCTCCTTCTCGACCCTGACGTCGTTTTTGAGAGGCAGCCGGTCGGAATTGCCCGGGGTGTACTTCGTGTTGATCGCAGCCCACAGGCGCGAGAAGCCGTGGAAGTTGACGTAAGAGTCCTCTTTGGGAGCGACTGCGGCCATCCCCTTGAAGTTGAAGACCTCGTCCCGCAGAAACGACGGGAACATCACGACCGCGTCGCCGGGCTTGTATTCGGCCTGGATCGCCGCCGCCGCCGCGCGCCAGTCGGCGCGGAAAAAGATGAACTTCCACGAATAGTAGCCCAGGGTGGCCACGGCGAACGCCGCCGCGATGAAGATCGCCTGCCTTAAGGCCTCGCTCGTTCCTTGTTGCGCCGGTCGTTCTTCCATCTAAAAATCTCCAGGGCTTCGACTGTGCGACCCGCCGCCGCCAGAAGCAGCGCGCGGTTTTCATCACCCGGCCGCGCGGCGCGTTCGGCGGCGGCCACTCTGAGCGACAACAGGTCCTCACCGGCCGGGTCGTAGAGCCTGAGTGTCCGCTGCTGCTCGGCCCACGTCGCCTCCTTGACCTGCGACGGCAGTATGTTTACCACGGCCGCAAACCACAGACAAACCAGCGGCAGGGCGCGCGCCAGAACGCCCGGGCGCCAGCACGAAGAAGGCAGCAGGCGGGAGGCAGGAGGCGCGAGAGAAGGACTGCCGCCGGCTGCGGCGGGTCCGGCCTGCAGCCTGCAGCCTTCAGCCTTCAGCCTGTCCGGAACGTGCGTCAGCCAGAACGCCGCCGCCGAGGTGAGCGCGAAGAAAAACAGGAGATACGGGACCGCGGAGTACACGCCTTTGAGGCCCAACAGGCGCCCCGCGTTGTACGGGAAGATCCCCTGACCAAAGAACGCGAGCGAGAGGTCCCTGAAGGGGTTGAGGAAAGGCGTGGGGAAAAACGGGAACGGGATTGTGCAGAGCGTGGTCATCCCCACTGAGATCGCCGCCGAGGCGCAAAGAAGCACCAACCCCACGCGGTCGCCGCCTCGAACCGCACGGTCGAGAAACGTCGCCGTGGGGATGAGAAGGAACGGGACCAGCGGAGTCAAGTGCCGCGGGCCGACGACGTCGCCGCTAATCCAGTAGCCGAAGGACGAAGTGAACCAGGCGTAGAGGAGCGTCGCGCCACCGATGAGAATCGCGCGCCGCCTGCGCCCCGAGGCCCAGAGCGACCACAGGCCGACAAGACCGAAGATGCAGACAGGCGAGAAGAAAAGGAGGCCGCGCTGGGGCCCGACGAACGTCCCGCCCAGCGCCTTGATGCTGGGGGCCGCGACGCCCAGGAAACCTTTCGAATGAACCGCCGAGAACTGGGGGCTGTCGAGGTGCGAGTAGCCGACCGAAAAAGGCGAGCCGAAGCAGGTGTTGTTGTACGCGAGCCAGAGCGCGACCGGGACGAGCCCGGCGATGACCATCGCCGCAAGCGCCGCGCGCCGCCTGGCGCACACGGCGGCGTAAACCAGGATACACACCGACACGAGCGCCGTCGGGTACTCGGTGATGAACGCCCAGCCCATGAGGAGGCCGGCAAGGGCGGCCAAACAAAAGGCATGAGGCGAAAGGCGGGAGGCGGGAGTCTTGGACTGCGGCGGCTCAACCAGCCTCTCGACGACGACGAATGCGCAGAACAGGAAAATCGCCGCGGGCTGGTGGCCGAAAAAAAGCGTCGAGAATGTCGCCGCGAGCGTGCCGTGGGCATAGACGAACACGAGGCCCGCGCGCAGGTACGGGTCGGGGAGGAATCGCCGAAGATAGGCGAAGAGGACAAACGTGAAGAGTGCGGAGGGGAGGATGACGCAGACGAACCTCGCAACCCAGTGCTTGAGCCAGAACGGGACGGTCTTCTTGACCGCTTTCCCGGCGTGATGGAGCGCGAAGAGCGGCACGGAGGCCGCAAACGACAGGCCGGGGGCCTTGTCCGAGTAGAGCTTTCCCTTGTGCTCGGCCCTGTCCCAGATGACGCCGTACCGCTCGATCTGACGGTTGATGGCGAAGTCGAAGTTCTCGGCCATCGAGATGGCCGAGTACAGGCGCGTCGTCTCGTTGGGATTGGGCCAGCGGTCGTGAAAGTGGAAGAAGTACGAATACGCCACCAGAGTCGAGATCGCGAGCGTCCAAGCGAGGCGTCGTTCCACGGTCCCAAGACCCCGCTCCGGCGTTTTGTGAGGCCCGGCTTCTTCAGTCACGCGGGTACGCTAGGTTGACCCCGCAGAATTGTCAACTCGCTACCCGGCGAATCCCGCGCCTCACAAGACCGTCGATGATGACCGGGCGGAGGAATTGGTGTATAAGCCGGTTCGTGAATTTCTTGAGATCGCTAAAAGGGGGCGGCGGCGAGGGCATCCTTCGCGACGTTCTTTTCGTGATTCTGCTTTTCGTCCTCTGGCGCGGGGCGCTCTTTGCGTTCGACTTCGTAGGCGCGTCTTTTACGCACGAGCGCACGCCCAACACCAACAAGGACTACCAGGCGTTCCCCAACCGCCCGTTCTGGGACGGCTGGGCGCGGTGGGACTCGGGCTGGTACAAACGCATCGTCGAGAAGGGCTACTTCATCGAGGGCAAGCAGAGCAACGTCGCGTTCTTCCCCCTTTACCCGTACGTCACCCGCGCCGTTTCGAAGGTCGTCCGCAACCACTGGGCGGCGGGACTCGTCGTCTCGAACCTCTCGCTCCTCCTCGCGCTGTTTTTTGTACTGGGGATCGCGCGCATGTACCTCGACGCCGAGGGGGCGCACCGGAGCCTTGTCTATCTCCTGATATTCCCGACATCCTTCTTCTTTTCGGCGTACTATTCCGAGGGGCTGTTCCTGCTCACGACCACCGCTTCGTTCTACTTTTACCTCAAAGAACGCTACTTCTGGTGCGGCATCTGGGGCCTTTTGGCCACGATGACGCGCTCGACGGGAGTGGCGCTGTTTATCGCGTTCGTCATGGGTTACATTTGGAACAAGCGTTTCAGATTGTCGCAGATGAGCGCCTCGTTTTTGTGGATCCTGCTCATCCCTTGCGGCGTGCTCGCGTTCATGGCCATACTCAAGGACCAGGTCGGCGACCCGCTGGCGTTCGTGAAGTATCAGGAGGGGTGGGGGCGGTCGTTCATATTCCCGCTCAAGACGCTCACAAACGGCATACGCGAGATCAACTGGTCGTTCCCGCACGACTGGCACAACATGGACATGTTCATGAATCTGGTGAGCTCGGTCGTGTTCCTCGTGGTCCCGTTTCTTCTGTTGGGGAAGTTCGACCTCGCCCTGCCCGTCTACTCGCTGCTTTTGATTCTCGTCCCGCTCTCGACCGGATCGCTTCTGTCGCTCATGCGCTTCGAGGTCGTGGCGTTTCCGGCGTTCTTTGCGTTTGCCAAGCTCGGCGAAAACCGCGCCACAGACCGTTTCATCACGTACGTCTTCGCCATCTTCCTCGGCCTCTACAACATCCTGTTTCTCAACTGGTACTGGGCGGGGTGACCGTGTTGTCACATATTGTCACCGGCCGGTTTTTTTGGTTTGAAACCGCCATCGTCCTTATATATAATCCGCCGTACGTCTGGAGGTGACTCTGTGAGAAAGGGGACTCTCGCGTGTGCCGTACTAGCCTTGGCTGTGCTCTGGTCGGCCCAAGCCGGGGCGGGGAGCCTCATGGGCCAGTCACCGGCAAACGTCATAGAGTACTTCAAGTCATCCATGCCGGGCTGGGAGTTCAACGGCAAGGGATTCAACAGCATCGAATACAAGAACAAGGCCAAGAACTTCGTCATCCGGGTGTACGTGAAGCCCAACGTGGTGGGTGTGGCGCTCGACTCGTACATAGACGCCAACCACGGCGTCCAGATCCCCCAGACCAAGGAAGGCGACAAGGTCTTCAAGAAGACCTATCACATCGAGGAAACCGACATCAAAAACACGCTCAATGCCCTCGTGGGCGGGTCGAACTACAAACTCACCCCGATGCAGGAGGACGAGTACTTCTCGAAGGCGCGCGAGACCACGGGGTCAATCAAGACTCCGACCGGGAGCTACAACGTCAAGGACTTCTCGGTCATGTCGCTCCCCAACGAAACGATAAGGGTGAGGGTGAAGTTTTCGGTGGGGCAAACCTTTTAGGGATTTGGGATTTCGGATTTGGGATTTCGGATTTGAAGGCACCGGCCGGGGCGACAGCTCATCGGCCAAAGGTTTGGAAGGAGAAACGGGAGACAATGCGAAGAAAGGAGGGCGAGGCGAAGCTACAACGGTCCAAGGAGGAGCTGCGTTTGCAATGACAACGGTCATTAACAGGAGGTGTTCATGAAGTACCTGAAGACTATCACGTTCACGATGCTCATCGCGAGCCTGGCCGTGCTCGGCTGTGCCGGTTGCTCCAGCGACGCCGATGACGGAACGGACGGCGACGGCGGTGGCGGCAACGGCGGCGGCCAAGACGGCGGTCCGCCCGTGGAGTGCGCCGACGAAGGCGAACCGTGCGGCGACGGATGCTGCGACGGACTTGAGTGCAAAGACGGCACCTGCCAGGGCGGCGGTTGCGAGGAAGGCTCGAGCTGCGCCGATGCCGACTGCTGCGGCGAACTCTTGTGCAGCCCGACCACCGAGACGTGCCTTACGTGCCTGCCGGCGGGCGACGAGTGCGCCGATGACTCCGAGTGCTGTGCGGCAACCGAGGCCCAAAAGGGCGTGTGGTGCGGCACCGAAGGCACCTGCGAGATCTGCGTCCAGGCCGACGGGGCCTGCACGTCGGACTACGAATGCTGCCCCCCGTCCGGCGAAGGCTCTCCGCTCATGTGCACCAGCAAGGGCGCCTGCGCGCCGATATGCGAAAAGGACTCGGACTGCGCCGCGGGCGTCTGCAGCGGCAAGGACGAGGTCTGCATGCCCAACGGCGAGTGCGTCTGCCCGTCGTGCAGCACCGACGACGAGTGCAACGGCAAGAAGTGCTGCTCGGGCGAC
>JACRCP010000142.1 GCA_016218965.1 Deltaproteobacteria bacterium
GACGTTCCCCGGACGGCGGAAGCTCAGGCAACGGCGGAATCGGTGGAAGCTCGTTCATCTCGGATATCATCTATTCAGCCACCGAATGCCCAAGTCAAGAAATCTGCAAGCGCTTCGCCACCACTTTTTGAGAAGTTACCGTGCCAGATCCCAACTTCTTGGAATCATTGGCAACTCGGTCGCAGCCGGCGGCTCCGGCGCGCGAACGGAACGACGCACCGGACAAGGGGTTTCGCACCCGCGGGAGGCCCGCGGGGCAGGAGTCTCGATTTTTTGGATTTGGCGGATAAAAACTTTTTATTATCCAACGTTTCACCGCTTCGCTATATTGCGGCAACCTGTGTGTCATCATCGGGTAATATGTCCACGCCCTTTCCAGCAACCAGCGAACCCAAACCGTGCCATGGCCCTCGTCGGGAGAGGAGTTTGACATGCTCACGTACATAGTGGTCTACGCGGCCGTGGTCGTGTTTGCGGTCGCGGTGATCGCGCGCGTCCTTTTCTGGTCGCGCCTTCCGATGCACGTCCGCTGGGAGCTCTACCCGGTTGCGCACGAGGCGAGCCGGGCGCACTACGGCGGCTCCTATCTCGAGGAGACCGACTGGTGGCAGAAGCCCCGCGAGAAATCAATGCTGGGCGAACTGAAAGCAATGATCCCCGAGATACTCTTCCTTGTCGCGCTCAGGGAGCACAACCCCAGGCTGTGGGTGCGGTCGTTCCCGTTCCATTTCGGCTTGTATCTCACGGTCGGTTGGGCCGGGCTGATGGCGGTGGCGGGCGTCGTTTCGGCGGTGGCGCCGGGGCTGCTCGAAGGCGGGTTTGGATCTCTTTTCAGGTACGCCATCGTCGGGTTCGGATCCGTAGGCCTGTGTCTTGCGATTATCGGGGCGTTGGGGCTCCTTCAGAGGCGGCTCGGAGACCCGGAACTCCGCGATTTCACGGCGCCCGCCGACATCGCAAACCTGCTGTTTTTCCTTGTCGCCTTCGGCCTGACGCTTCTGACATTCGTGCTCTTTGACCGGGACTTTTCGCGTTTCACGTTCCTGGTCGCGAACCTCGTCACATTCAAGATGGAGGCGCTGCCCGGCGCCGGGGCCGAGGCGCTTCTCCCGCAGGCATCTCTGGTCCTCATGGGTCTCCTGATGGCGTACATTCCGCTCACGCACATGTCGCACTTTGTCGGAAAGTACTTCGCGTACCACGCCATCCGCTGGAACGACCAGCCGAACCTGCGCGGGGGCGCCGAAGAACCCATCATACATGCGCTCTTGTGCCAGCCCGTGAGCTGGGCCGCGCCGCACATCAAGGGGGACGGCAAGAAAACCTGGGTCGACGTCGCCACCGAGGAGATCAAGAAATGAACAAGAACCTGAGCGTCAAAGACATCGGAAGGGGCGACGGCCCCATTTCGACGGTCGATCTCCACGACCAGATCCCCCTGCCCCCGCCGTTCGACAGGCTCGAAGAAGAGCCGTTCATCAAGCCGCTCCCGGACGCGACCAGACAGAAGTTCGCGTGCCTTGACGACACCGTCGCCATCGGGATTCCGAGACCGGCTTCGAAGGAAGAAGAAGAGAAACTCGTAAACCAGTTCCTGTCGGGCATGCGGAAGCTCTTCACGCCCGAGAACAACTGGACGTTTTTGCAGCCGACGCTCATGTCGATGGAACACTGCGCCAGGTGCCACACCTGCTCCGATGCGTGCCACGTCTTCGAGGAGTCGGGCGGGAACCCGCTTTACCGCCCCGCATACCGGTCCGAGGTCTTCCGGCGCATCTACCACAAGTACGTGAAGGAAGGCTCGACGTTCGCCCGCGGCGACATCGACCTCAACTGGACCACGGTCGCCCGTCTCATTGAGCTTGCGTATCGCTGCAACCTGTGCCGGCGGTGCGCCCAGACCTGCCCCATCGGCGCCGACAACGCCCTGCTCGCGCGCGAGATCCGCAAGGTTGCAAGTCAGGAGATGGGCATCTCGTCGAAGGAGTGCCACGACAACGGCTCGATGCTCCAGCTCAAGGTGGGGTCTTCCACCGGCATGAACGCGCTTGTCGTCAAGGACAACATCGAGTTCGTTGACGAGGACACCACCGACAAGACCGGGATCAAGGTCGAGACACCGTGGGACAAGGAAGGCGCCGACATCCTGCTCATCCACAACGCCGGCGAGATCATGGCCTGGCCCGAGAACCCCGGCGCCTTCGCGCTGCTTTTCAACGCCGCGGGGTTGAGCTGGACGCTTTCGAGCGACCTCGCGGCGTACGACGCCATCAACTACGGGACATGGTACGACGACGTCCAGTTCGCGCGCGTGGCGATCCTCCACGCCAAGGCGGCGGCCAAGCTCAAGGTCAAGAAGATCGTCATCGGCGAGTGCGGGCATGCCCACAAGGCCCTGACCGTCATTGCCGACAAGGTGCTCACAGGGGACCTCAACATTCCGCGCGAGAGCGCGCTCACTGTGCTTCACGAGATCGTCAAGTCCGGCCGAATCACGTTTGACAAGTCCAGAAACGATTTCCCGGTCACGCTCCACGACCCGTGCAACATGGTGCGCCTGATGGGGATAGTCAGGCCCCAGCGCGAGATCATCAAGGCGATCGTCCCCGAGGAGCGTTTCCACCCCATGACGCCCGAGGGCATCCACAACTACTGCTGCGGCGGCGGGTCGGGGTTCGCCATCATGTCGGGCCACAACTTCGCCGACTGGCGCCACCACCTCACGGGCCGGAAAAAGTTCCGCCAGATCCTCGAGGCGTTCCAGGGCGAACCGATGGACAAGGAACATCCCAAGTACGTTTGTGCCCCGTGCAGCAACTGCAAGGGCCAGATCCGCGACATCATCAAGTACTACAACGCCTGGGAGAAGGCCGGCATCTACTACGGCGGCCTCGTCGAGCTCATGGTCAACGCCATGACCGACGCAAAGCCGAATTTCATAGACTGGGAGTGGCGCTGAAAAAAATGGCCCGCGCGCCGTTGTTCTGCGCGCCGTTGTTCTTGCATCAGCCGCCGGTTTGCGGTAACCTGCGGCTGCGTCAAACGGAGTGGCGTTTGGATTCCATCGCGGAGGTCGGGATGAAGACGCGCAGGGTGTGGGGAGTGTCATGTTTGCTCCTTTTGGCGGGGCTCGTTGCCGCGCTGGTTTCGTGCGGCGAGGACGAGTGGGGAGACGGCAACGGCGTCCAGCCCAATCCGAGAGACCGCGATGACACGGGCGGCGGGTCCGACGGCGGCGCGTCGGAATGCCCGCCGGACTGTGCGCCCGGGCCGATGGTGGCCGTGGCCGCCAGTGCGTTCGACATGGGCTGCAACGAGGCCGTGGATCAGGAGTGTTTCGACAATGAGCACCCGGTCCACGGCGTTTCGGTCCCGGCTTTCCAGATTGACAAGTTCGAGGTCACGGCCGGCGGGTTCGAGGGCTGTGTCGCCGCGGGCGCATGCGCCGCGCCGACGATGCAGAATCCGGCCTGCACCTACGATCAGGGCGCCAAGGCGAACCACCCGTTGACCTGCGTGACTTGGGACCAGGCAAACAATTACTGCGTTTGGGCGGGGAAAAGGCTGCCGACCGAGGCGGAATGGGAACTCGCGGCGCGGGGGACGGACGGCCGGAGGTACCCGTGGGGAAATGATCCGGTGGCGAGCTGCACCCATGCGGTCATGAGAGACGTCAACGTGGGCATCGAGGGCTGCAACGAGGGCGGGACGATGCCCGTCGGGTCAAAGCCGGCAGGTGCAAGCCCCTTCGGCGCCTACGACATGGTGGGAAACGCCTGGGAGTGGGTGGAGGACAACTACCAAGACAACTACATGGGTGCACCCAACGACGGGAGTGCATGGTTGGCGTCCAACCCGGACACCCACGGCCGGGTTCTGCGCGGCGGCGGTTATGACGATTCGAACGACAAAATGCGCGCGTCCGTGCGCACGGGAGGCGCCGGGGGGCTGGAGATGGTCAACGTCGGCTTCCGCTGCGCCAAGTAGGGTTTGCGTCCGTGCCGGTTCGCCCTATTTTGCGAGCTTTTTTGCGAGCGCGAGGATCTCTTTTGCGTCAATCGGTTTCTGGAGGTAGCCTTCGGGCGGCGGGACCTGCCTGCGCGTCGAGATGAAGTTCTTGAACTCGCCCGCGACCCCGGTCACGATGACGATGGGGATCTTTTTCCACTCGGCCGACTCCTTCATCTCGCGGTAGAACTTGACCCCGCTCTTGTTGGGCATGGTGATGTCGAGGGTCACCACGTCCGGCGCCTTTTCCTTGACCCTGGCGAGGGCCTCGTTGCCGTCGCGGGCCCGCGCCGTGAGGTACCCGTTGTCTTCGAACAGGGTCGAAAGATAGGTCAGCACGTCGGGCTCGTCGTCGACTATCAGGATGGTCTTTTTCTCCGCGGGCATCTTGCGCCTCACTTGGTTTCGGGTTGTTGCTCGTCAACCGTCGCTTTTCTTCGTCTGGGGATTGTTACTACGAAACGGGTGCCCTTCTCAACCTCCGATTGTATCTCGATCCGTCCCGAGTGCGCCGCCGCGATCTTGTTGGCTATGAAGAGGCCCAATCCGGTGCCCTCTGACCCCTTGGATGAGAAGAACAGGCTGAAGGCCTTTTCGCGCGTCTCACGGTCCATCCCGATCCCGTTGTCGGAGACCTCGAAGAAGACCGAGTCCGTGTCGCCGCGACATCCCAGCGTGACGGAGTGCGAGGGCTTCTTCTTGTCCACCCGGCACGCGTCCACGGAGTTCTCGGCAAGGTTCACCAGAAGCGAGCGGATCGCCTTGGCGTCCGCCTCGAACCCGCCGGCGTTATCGTCCACCTGGCACTTCACCTCCACGCCGCTTTCCCGCGCCCTCGCCTCGATGACCCCGCGGACCTCCTCCAGGAGCGCCGGCGCCGCCACCGTCTCCCACACGGGCTCGCGCTCCTTGGCGTAGTAAAGGATGTTCATCACCGTTCCGCGAATCCGGTCGATGTTCCGCTGTACCATCTCCCAGCCCTGTGTGACGCGCTGCTGGTTGTTTTTTTGGAGGCCGGTGTTGACGAGGTACATGCCCCCGTCGAGGCCGGTGAGCAGGCCCTTGATCCCGTGCGAGACCGAGCTGATGAGCATGCCGATCGATACAAGCTGCGACTGCAGCTGGCGGATCGGCGTGATGTTGGTGCTCATCTCCATGACGTACTTCGTACGTCCGTCGGCGCCCCGGATGGGCGCGGTGAAGACCAGCGTGTTGAGATGCTCGCCTTTGACGGAGGTGACCACCTCCTCGCTGTGGTGGATCCCCCCGTCCATGAATGTCCGCTGGACGGCGCAGTTGACGCACTCCTCGTCGCGGTGCTTGTAAATTTCGTAGCACTTGCAGCCAAGGAAGTCTCCGAAGTTCTCCTTGAAGCTGCGGTTCGCGTCCACGATGCGCAACTCCGGGTCCTGGATCGAGATGTAGCACGGCACTTCCTCGAAGAGGAGGTGGTAGCGCTCCTGGCTCTCCTTGAGCTGCCGCTGCAGCCGCTTGATCTCCGTGATGTCGGTGGACATCTCCATCACGGCCGTGATCTCGCCCTTTTCATCCGTGATGGGGGTGGTGTAAACGATGACGGACACTTCCCGCCCGCCCAACGTGTACACCTGCTCCTCGCTGCGATGGCACTGGCCGTCCTGGAACGTCCGGCCCACGGGGCATGACTCGCAACGCTCGGAACGGCGCTTGTATACCTGGTAGCAGTAACGGCCCTCGAACTCGCCGAAGTCTTCGCGGAAACGCTTGTTCGCCTTGGTTACGCGAAACTCCCGGTCCTGGACAGTCAGGTAGCAGGGCATCAGCTCGAAGTACTGTCCCTTTGGAAGGTCCATCATTCACCCCCGTTCCGGCGGAGTCGCGCTTTAGTGCGCCTTCTGGTCCCCCGCAACCTCGAGGATCTTACGAACGTTGGTCAGCAGGGTCTCCTCGCTCACCGGTTTGTCAAGGTATCCCTCGGGCGGCGGCACCGGGCGCTCGTAGATGAGTTTCCGGAGCTCCGGCCTGCCGGTGATGACGCACACGCGGATCGACCTGAGATCGGGGTCCCTGCGCATCGCCTCGAAGACCTTTCCGCCGTCCTTGCCGGGCATCGAAATGTCCAGGGTGACGAGGTCGGGCTTCTCCTTGCGGGCGAGCGCGAGGCCCTCGTCGCCGTCGGCGGCCGTGACGACCTTCGCCCCGTTGTCCTCGAGCACGGCCGTCAGGAACGCACGCACGTCGGGCTCGTCGTCGATGACGAGTATGGTCCGCCCCGCGAGCGCCGCCACGGGCACGGCCTTGGGCACCGGGACGGCGACGCGTTTTTCGACCACAAGCGCGTCGGCGACGAGGTTTACGAGCTGGGTCACCTTCATGTCGAGCTTGTAGTGCCTGATGAGATCCGTCAGGCCGTCGACGCAGTTGTGGCATGAGGTGACCACTACCTTGGCGCCGGTCGCCCGGAGCTGGTCGGCCTTGACCTTGGCCGATTTGAGCCTTTGCGGCGTGTACTCGGACATCGACATCGCGCCCCCGCCGCCGGTGCAGCAGTAGTTCTCGGCGCGGTTGGGGTACATCTCACGGAAATCGGCCGCGACCAGGCCCAGAAGCTCGCGGGGTTCCTCGAACATTCCGCAGCTTCGGGCGTTGTTGCACGAGTCGTGGTACGTGACGGGGAGTGTGTTCTTCGAACGGTCGACCTTGATCCGGCCGTCGCGGAGGTAACGGAGCATCGTCACCACCGAACTCTCCATCTCGAACTGCACGTCCATGCCGGCCCAGTTCTGGCCCTCGCAGCGGGTCGAGCGGTACCCGTGGCCGCATTCGGACATGACCACGCATTTTGCACGGATCTCGGCGGCCTTCTCGAATACGCGCCTGGCTACGGCACCACCCAGCTCGTCGTCGCCCGAGAAGAGTCCGAAGTTGGTCATGTCCCAGCCCTCGCTGGGCATCGTCCAGCTCTCCTCGGCGGCGTAGAAGATCTTGGCGGCGTCCGAGATCGTGCGCGGGTCGTACTTCACCTCGCGCGGGTTGATGGTGTACATGACCGCGCAGCCGTTCTTGTCGATCGGGATCGCGGCCCCCGGGTCGCCGAGGGTGTCCACGAGCTCCTCGGACATCCACTGGATCGTATCGAGGTAGTCCTCCTTCAGGACGCCCATCTGGTTGCCGATCTCCCACTGGTCCTTGCTCACGACCGCGACGCCCTTGGGCATGATGCCCACGTGGACGAGGAGGCCCCTCGTCATTCGGTTGACGACGGCAAAGTCGACCCCCATCGGGCAGTTCAGCGAGCACCGCCGGCAGTTCGTGCACTTGCCGAAGGCTATGTCCTTGAGCTCTTCGAGCTCTTCATCGGTGTAGACGCTGTCGGCCTTGACCCACCACGGGATGACACGGCCGGTCCAGTCGAAGTGGCGCTTGAATATCTTGCGGACGCGGTCGGCCTTGTACGCCGGCGCGTACGTCGGATCTCCCGGGTTGGCGAGCACGTAGTGACACGACTCGGTGCACATGCCGCAGTGCACGCACGCCGCGAGCGAGCCCGCAATCTGGCGGTTGAGCTTCTTGGCCATTCGGTCGATGACCTTCTGGGCCTTGTACGATCTCTGCATGGCTTCCATGAATGTGCTCCCGTTTCTGTCTTTGTTAGTGGGACGACGTTGTCGCGGTCGCCTCGGCCTGCACCGGCGCGGCGGCCTCCCGGAAGGCCGGTTTCACGCTTTTGGGGATTGGGAAAACGCCACGATGCCCCATCGAGCGGCCGAAGTAGAAGCGCGTAAACGGGTAGTAGAGGTAGTGCGAAATCTTGCTGAACGGAACGTAGATGAGGAAGAAGGCCGTGAGGATGAAATACGCCAGAAGCGGTCCTTCGCCCTGGTCGGGGCGGTTGGGGGCCGAGAGCGCCGCAAAGGCGAACCACACGGTCAGGAGGACGAGCGAGAAGTAATCGTCGGGCGAGCTGATCGCACGCATGTAGGGATCCACGATCCGCCGGACGATCCGCATGCAACCGACGGCGCATGCCGCCCAGATGACGACCTGGAACACGCGGACGAGCGTGTCGTTGTTCTCGATGAGGCCCGGGAGGTACGGGATGATGAACGAGAGCGCGATGGCGGCGGTCACGCCAACGTGGAAGACGACGAACTGCACGTACGTGAAGAACCGCGTCCGCGTGCTCTCCATGGCCCACGGCATTCCGACAATGGCCCACGAATACAGTATGCCTTTTCGCTTCGTCGTGTCACGCGACCCGGTGGGGGCCTGGCGCTCCTTGCCGGCGGGGAACTTGAGGAGCCACAAGATACGTTTGGTGTAGACAAGCGCCATGAAGATCAGCGCCGCTTCCTGGAGCCTGTGTTCGGCAAAGTGCAACAGTCCGCTCATGTCAGTTCCTCCGTCACGAAAGTGTTTCCAGCACCGTCTGGAACGGTTTCATCTCCCGCGTGTCGCGGGCGCAGATCAACACTTCCTTGAGTTTCGTCTGCCCCGCGAGGTGATCCCTGATGGCGGCAAGCATCACCTTGGCACTCACGTCCAGCGGGATTCCGTAGAAGCCCGACCCCATCGGCGGGAAGGCCAGACTCTCCACGCCTTTCGCGTCGGCCTCTTTCAGCGCGTTTTGGGTCACCGTCTCGAGCTTTCCCTCGGTGTCGGCCTCCTGGAAGCGCGGCCCGACGGCGTGGATGACGAACTTCGCCTTGAGACTCCCGCCGGAGGTGGTTACCGCGGTCCCCGTTTCGACGGTGCCGAACTGCCTGAGCTCGTCCTGGATTTTCGGCCCGCCGCGCACCGAGATGGCGTTTCCGTATCCGGTGCCGAGTTGGAGGTCCGGCGCCGCGTAGAACACGAACGCGTCGACGTCCATCGCCGTGATGTCGTCTTTCACGATCTTTACGAGTTTGTCGTTGATCTTCTTTTCCGCACTCATCGAATGACTCCTGACTTGGCGGGGCGTTTTTCGAGCTGTCGGGTCATGAACGCGTACCACTTCTTGTCGAGCATGTCGGCGAGCGAGAACTCGTTTAGGACTTCGGTTATCCGCTGACGGGCCCTATGGCGGCCTGGACGATGTCTCCAATCCTGATCTCGGCCGGCGGACGTGTGAGGTGGTAGCCTCCAACCTTTCCGCTGACGCCGCGTACGAGACCCGCGCTCTTGAGCCCGATCGCGAGCTGCTCGAGGTAGCGCCGCGGCATGCCGCCCGTCTTTGCCGCCAGGCTCAGGCTGACGGGCGTGATTCCATCGGAGTGTTTGGCGATCTCGAGCATGAATCTTAGGGCGTAGCGCGCGCGGGACGATAGTTTCATGTCATTGCCCTGTTAACTCCTACTAATACAGTCGGAGTTAGAATGCAAGAGATTTTTTGGGCTGTTCCTAGCGCGGGCGCAAGGAGATGGTGGCGGCCGGGTTGCCTGCTCGTCGGGCGATCCCCGAGGCTGTCTACGCTGAGTGCCAGAGGTCGCCGAGAAACAGCGGGAGTTCGGCCGCGCAAAGGGGACCGGGGACAGGGCGCCAGCGGGACCGGGCGGCGATCTCGGGGGCCAGTGGCGCGGCGAAGCCGGGGAGGACCACCGGCCGGAGAGGCGGCTCCGGAGTTTTGGAGTTGCGGAGTTCAGGGGTTTCGAGCGCCTTGATCACTTTCCCGGCCGTCAGCGAGCCGAGGATCATCGCCATGTCCACGCTGTCGCCGCGCGTGTCGACTACGGCGAGTCGAAACGTCGCGGAGGAAAGGGACAGCAGGGCGGTCATGAGCGTGACCGTCCCCTCGTTGTTGGCGGTGACGAGAATCGGCGTGTTAGGCGCGGCGTTCCCCGTCGTGACGCGGCCCGGCTCGACGGGTCGCGGAAGTTGCGAAAGCTCGATCATCGGCAGCAGCACATCGGGTGCAAGGGCGATTCGGAAGGCATCGAGGCGGTTGGCGGTCAGGAGGGGGCACCCTTCGGCCGTGAGCGTGCCCGATCGCGCTTCTTCGGCCAACCGGCCGCTGTCGAACCGCTGAACGAACGAACGGCAGCCAGCGGCGTCGCAGTCGCGGCACTCCGGTCCCGGCCGCGGCAGGTGCCGCGAAATGTCAATGCGCTTGAAGTACAGGTCAACGTGAAGCATCGGCGCTCAGATTTTCACCCACCGGCGCTGGAGGGCGAAGTGGAGCGCGACGCCGACGAGGAAGGCGATTCCCATGTGGAAGATCGCGAATCCCGCCACGAGGATCGTCGTGTACGCCTCTTCTTTTGTACCCATGTCCCTGCCGGCCGTCGCGAGTTCGAGCCCGGCAAAACAGATGATGACGCCCAGGACGCCCTTCGGAAAAAGCTGGAAGATGGTCGCCACCGAACCGCCGAAGAAGAGGCCGAGGACAATGAGGATTGCGCCCAGAATCACCGTCGCCCCGCCCGTGCGCGCGCCGAACCGCAAATGCCCCGCGAGGCCGCCGGCGCCGTGACAAAGCGGAATACCGCCGATCGCGGCGCTTACGGTGTTCATCATCCCTGTCGTGACCGCGATCATCCGTTCGGACACCGACCGCTCGGGGAAGTTCCGGTTGTGCTCGGCGGTGACGGCTATGACCGCGTTGCCGACCGTGAGGGGGATCTGCGGCAGGGCCAGAAGCAGCGTGGCTGCCGTGAAGTCATTCCAGGCGAGCGAGCCGATGCCAAACTGCGGGAGCGCGAATCCGGGCCTGAGTCTCGAAAGCTCGCCCAGAAGCTTCGGCTCGAGGACGAGTCCTGCCGCGACGCCGAACAGAAGCAGCAGGAACATCACCGGAATTCGGCCGGCGAGCAGAAGGAGGGTGAGCGCCAGCCCGATTCCCCCGACGAGCGGCTGCGCCACTATGTCCTTGACACCCGTGATGACAAACGAGATGCCCAAGCCCAAAATGATGCCCCGCACGACCGGTTTCGCCGCGAGGGCGGTGATCCAGCGGATAGCGCCCGTGAGTCCCAGCACCAGCCAGATGACGCCCGTCACCAACGCCGCCGCACCCACGGTCCCGGCCGTCACCGTCGCGCCGTTCATCGTGATGGCCGTGGCGCCGATGGCCTTCATCGGCTGTACCGGGACGGGCGTCCGGTAGTACAGTCCGGCAAAGAGCATGGCGATGCCGAACCCAAGCAAAACGCCGGTCGGGTCGAGCTTGAGCACCGTGAGGTAGCCGACGACAAACGGTATTAGGGTTCCGAGATCCCCGAACGCGCCGGCGATCTCGGAGGCCCCATACCGGTTCGGTCCCGCCCGCCACCGCTTCCACGGCGCCGCCGCCGGGGCCGGCGCTTCGACGTTCTTCTGCTCTGTACTGCCTTCGCCGTTCATGTGGCGTCTGCGTAACACCTTTTGGCGTTGAGTTCAACATCCCGGCTGGTGTAAGCTCAGGGCGGTCCGAATCCGAAGGGAGGGGCACATGTACGTCACGATCGTCACGGTCCATGTCAAACCGGAGCGGGTCGAGGAATTCATTGAAGCCACGCGCCCCAACCATGAGGGCGCCGTGCGGGAGCCGGGGAACATCAGGTTCGACGTCCTGCGGTCGCCGGACGATCCGGCGCGCTTTTTGCTTTATGAGGCGTACGAGGACGCCGCGGGCGCCGCGCGGCACAAGGAGACGCCGCACTACCTTGCGTGGCGCGAAACGGTCAAGGACTGGATGGCCACACCGCGCCAGGGCGTCACCTGCGAGGTTGTGTTCCCGTCATGAAGTTCGGGCCTTTTTCATTGAGCAGGCTGCCGCGGGTGGAGTTCGGGCCCGGCGCCGTTTCGAGGGTGCCGTCGCTTTGCGCCCGGTACGGGAAGCGCCTGCTTCTGGTGACGGGCGCGCGGTCGTTCCGAGCGTCCGAAAACTTCTTGCGGCTTGCCGACCTGCTGCGCGGCGAGGGGTTCGCGTGGGATGACCTGGTCGTCACGGGCGAGCCGTCGCCTCAGCTTGTCGACCAGGCCGTCGCTGACTTTCGCGGGCGCAACATCCAAGTCGTCCTCGGCGTGGGCGGCGGGAGTGCGCTCGACACCGCCAAGGCGGTGGCGGGGCTTTTGCACCCCGGAAACTCGGTCCTGGACCACCTTGAAGGCGTCGGGCCGGAGGCGCCGTACCGGGGACCGCCTACGCCGTTTGTCGCCGTGCCTACGACCGCCGGCACGGGGTCCGAGGCGACCAAAAACGCCGTTTTGAGCGTGAGACGGAAGGGCGGTTTCAAAAAATCGTTCCGCGACGACAAACTTGTGGCGAGTTTTGCCGTGCTCGACCCGAACCTGCTCTCGGGTTGTCCCAGGGATCTCGTCGCTGCCGAAGGCATGGATGCGCTCACGCAATTGCTCGAAGCGTATGTTTCAGTGCGGGCAGGCCAGTTTTCGGACTCCGTGGCGCGAGGGGGCCTTGAGGCGGTTCGAGCCGGGCTTCTTTCGTGGTACGAAAAGGGGTCCGGGTCGGCCGATGCCGCCGAATCGCGCGCGGCGATGATGTACGCCGCTTTCGCATCGGGGGTGGCGCTTTCGCACGCCGGGCTTGGCGCCGTGCATGGGCTTGCCTCGCCGCTCGGGGCTTTTCACCCGGTGCCGCACGGTGTTGCCTGCGGCACGCTCGTGGCCGCCGTGACCGAGGCGAACATCAACGCGATGCTCTCGCACGACCCGACACACGCGGCGCTCGGGAAGTACGCCGACGCCGGGCGGGTAGTGACGGGTCGCGTCGACCTCGACGACGCCTCTGCCCGCCGCGCCCTGGTCGACTGGCTCTACGAGGCGACGGACGCCCTCAAGCTCCCGCGCCTCCGCGCCTACAGTGTCGCCAAAACGGACATCCCCGAGATAGTCGCCGCCTGCCGCGCCGGCAGCATGAAAACCAACCCGGTGGTCCTGACGGACGACGAACTCACGGCGGTGCTGGTCGAACGGACGTGAATCCCGAATTGCGGTTCCGTGTGCCGCCTTTTGGTCTGGCGAGCGCAGGCGGACTTGCTCCGCCGGAGCGAGCAGGGGGTCCGGGGGAGAAGTTCGCGTAGCGATCCCCCGGAATTTTAGTGCAGCTTTCCCATGCAGCAGTTCTTGTACTTCTTGCCGCTCCCGCACGGGCACGGGCTGTCGCGCAGCACCGTCTTTGACCCGTGCAGCATGACCTCTATCTCGGGCGAGGCGTCGCCGCGGCGCTTGTCCTCGCGGCGCCAGCGCTCCTGGCGCTTGGCGATCTCCTCGGCCTTGTAGAACATCATCCAGTCGGTCGCGTAGAAGGACGTGTCTTGCTCGGGCGTGCCAAACCACCCCTTGACGTCTTCGGGGAGGAACGCGGCCGGGTAGGCCGGGTCGTACTCGAGGATGGTGGCCTCCTCTCGCGCGAAAGACTGGAGTTGTTCCTTGGCCTCGGCGCGTTTGAAATCGATCAGGATGACCCCCGCGCCGCGCCGCACCGCGCGCGCCTCGGAAGCGTCTGCAAAGACCGACATGACCAGCGGGAAGACCTTTGACCCGGCCGCGGGCTCGCGGACAGTCCAGCCGGCCAGTCCCTCGAGCGCCACGGTCCGCGCCATGAACAGATCGCCCTTGTCGCGCGCCGCCGCCTCGAGCTCGGCCGCCGCGTGCCCGCCGAGACTGCCGAGGATTGACGGGAGCATGTCGAGAACCCAGTCGTTGTAGAGGGCGTCGGCGTGGCGCAAAGCGCGCATGAGCGGGAAAACGACCCTCCGCCCCCCGATGGCGCCCAAAAGGTATGTCGCGTGCGTGACGGCCCACCATGCGGGAAGGTCCTCGGACCACGCGTAGCGGTCGCTCACGATGTCGTCAAGAAGTCTCACCATTCGGTCGCCGCGCGAAATGACCTCGCGCGCGTGCTCCTCGGGCAGCGTGTCGCCGGCCTCGAATAGCATTTCCACGAGTTCACGGTCCTTCAGGTCCTTCGGGTCCATCTTTTCCTCGCCACTGTGCCCCCGAACGGGACCGGAGTTGAACACATGAGCGGGGAGGAATCAAGGGCGGAAGGAAGTGGCCAGTCGCCAGCGGCCAGAGAGAAGCGAAAAGAAAGGCGGGAGGCGGGAGCCGGCGCTCCATCGGTACGTTGGCCGATGCACAACGCAGGCCGGGCGTGCTGAAATGGAACTGGAGATGCGGGACGCTTTAGCAAGGAGGGGCACATGGGAACCAAACCGTCGGAACGGAGCAACGTCGTGAACACCGATCCAAAGGAGCTGAATCTCGTGCCGTACCTCGACATCGTCACCAACATCATCATGTTCATGCTGGTGACGACGACGGCGCTCGCCGCGGTGGGCGTCATCAACGCCGGCGCGCCGAAGAAATGCGACGACTGTGCGGGGCAGCCGGGCCTGAACCTGTCGGTCCTCGTGACCGAGCAGGGGTTCTTGGTCACCGCGGCAGGGCGTGAGATCCCCGGGCCAGCGGGCGCCGAGGGGAAAGGCGTGACCATCCCGCTGGCGGCGACCGATTCGGTCTGCCGTTCGTCCGGGCGAGGGGAACCCGCCCCGTGCTACGACTTCGACGCGCTGACAAGGCTTGCGGCCGCGGTCAAGGGGACCCATCCCGACGAAACAAAGGTGAGCGTGGCCGCCGACCAGGGCGCGCCTTTCCACGTGATAGTAAACACGATGGACGCCCTGCGCGAAAACCGCTTCGAGCGCGACGACGCCGGCAACCCCAAGCCGCTGTTCTACGACGTCGTTTTGGCGGCGAAGCAGTAAGCGTCGCCGGGTGCCACGGACAACCGCACGTTGTCCGTGTGCGACTCTCGCCGGAATCTTGGAGTGCGGCGGCTCGACGCGAGATGTGCCGGCGCTGATTGTCACTCGTTGAACCAACGGCGGAAAAAGACCGCGGACCCGACTGCACCCGCCGTCGAAACTGCGGCGTGCGCGATCAAAAATGGGACGACCGGGACGTACGGGAATCGGGTGTGAAGCGCGTCGGAGGGAAGGGAAAAAAACATGGCCAAAAAGGAAAAATACCATGCCCCAAAGAACACCCTGCCAAAAAGTTCTTTGTCCCTCGTCACGAAGAGCGCCGCCAGGGCGGTGAGCAGCGTCGACAGGATCCAGTGCACGCCGATGTGGACCTCCTCCAGATGGAATCGAATGGCAGAAATGGCGGCCACGCGATCCAGGTAACCGGAAACGAACCATGAGACGACTGACGAAAAGACTGAAGCTGCGGCGATCGACGCCGCGACCAACACGATGAATCTGTTCTCTTTGTGCACTGTCCTCTTCGCCCTTCTCTGCACGTTCTTCAGTCGCGAGAAGAACGAGCTTGACCCCAACGAACTGGATTGGTGTGCCCTCCGTCAGTGCACACACGGACAAGCCCAGCTTGTCCGTGGCACCAGCCACCACAGACATACTTCGCTATCGCCCGCCCCCGGCTATTCACTTTCACCACCTCGTGGTTCAACGCATGCCCTCCGCCGGAGCGAGCTCCGGCGGGGCAAAGCGCAAGCAAGCTTGCGCAGTCCAAAGTCGAATCATTCCCAACCCGTCACCGTCAGGTTTTTCGCACAGGATGATCGTGACGATCATGGTCCCAATAACGAAGCCCCATGACCCCGGCTTCCGAAAATGCCTCTTGATGCCTTCGGGATTCCAGGGACCTTCGATTGCGGTCAAGATCGTCTCCGCGGCGTCAAGGACCCGCCAGCCACCTGCGGTCGCCATTGTTGAAGAAGCTCACCCACCAGCCCGCATATAGGAAGTGCCGGATTCTGCCTGTCCCTGTCCATGCATAGATCGATTTGGTCCCAGCGGGTGAAGTGGTCACCCCGCCGTCGCGCGAAACGAATACGTTTGTGCCCTCAACTGCGTTTGTATTTACACAGCGATCCCGAACAGTGAAACCGCCATACCCCGAAGTGTGAAGCAAGGTCGCCCTGTCACCATCGTCGTGAGAAACATGTCTCCTGAACAGTAAGACGCCCGTGTCAGCCAGGAGCGGACCGATGACCGCGCGAAGTCGGGATGTCGAGTCGGGTGTTGGCGATGAGACAATTCGGTCGGTAACCATGGCGCACAACATCTCCTCCGCGAGGTCGGCGGGAGCGTCGATGGTGGTCCAGCAGTCGTGGGTTGTGGTTCCAAATACGTAGTCGGAGGGGTATCCGAACGGCTCGCCATATCCTCTTTTGATCTTGGCCAGATCATCGCCCGAAGGTTCTTTTTCTCGCACGACCAAGTCGAAATTCCATGCGTCACAGTCCGCGATCGCCCGCAAGACACGGCTGTCTTTCGTTATCAGGACCCGTCGGTTCTCGTTTCCGAGAAGTTGGCCGGAGTCAAGTCTGGGCAAGATGTCGGTTTCCAGATCGTCTTTGGACCAGTAGTCCGAAACGACGACCGTCTTGTTTGCGATGTACGGCGTCAGGACTCGGGCGATCTGCTCGTTGCTTGAGCCAGAGTAGTAGCCGGTGGATACGGTCGGCGTGTCCTTGATTAGAAACGCTTCTGCGCGCACTGAGAGCCGATGTTTCACAAAACCCCACACCAAGTCAAGGTGTCATGATCGGTTTATCTTCGCGGCCGCACTCCCGTCCGCATTCACCACTTCGAGGCCCATCGCACGTTCTCCGCCGGGTCAAGCCCCGGCGGAAGAAGGCGGCGTCAAGCCGCCGCACTCCAAGACGATCAAGAACCGACACCTCACGGGCACGTCACGGGTTTTACGTCGTAGGTGACTGTGCCCTGTGAGGTGCCCGAGAGTTCGACGCGGTACACCTGGCCGGCCTGCGGCTGCCAGTTGGTTCGCTGGATGGCGATGGTGTCGGGGCCGTAGCCGTAGGCAAGGGCCTCGACGGTCACGGGCATGTCTGCGCCGTCGCCGGTCCTCGTCACTTTCGCAGTCGCGCTTCCGACGCCGCCGGAGGCCGACCACGACCACGTCGCCGAAGCCGCGTCAATCGGTGTGTAACCCGGATTCGGCCACGCGACCCACTTGGCGCTCCCGCCGCCGCTCATCCCGAAGGCGTACAGACACGTCGCGTTTCCGGCATGCCCGATTCCTGTCGGGCCGAACGGCGGGTTGAAGATCCACCTGCGGTGTCCCAGACTCGGGACGCCGCCGTCCCAGATGAAAAGGTTGATCGATTCCGCGGGGCTCCCTGTTCCAAGGGCCAGGTTGCTCGACCCCGCCCCTTGAGCGCCCTCCTGCGTGTAGCACGGCACGCTCGGGTCGGGTTGGTGCGAGAGGTAGCCCATCTTGTATTCCATGATGGCGCACTTCTGGTTCATGGCGTTGAGCCCGATGTCGTACGTCACCGCGCTCAAGCCCACGAGCCACCGGAACACGTTGATGCGCTTCAAGGCGTCGTCGAGGGCGGCCTGCTCGAGCGTCCCGGGGTCGCACTCGGTCGCGCCGGCCTGCCACACGAAGCTCGCGGTGGTCCGGTGCCCCTCAATCCACTGGTCGCACATCTGGTCTTTGGTCCGCGTCTGGGGGTCACCGGGGTCTATCGGAACGCAGGCGGCCCCCTGGGCCGTGAATCCCGGATCGCACTCGCAGGCGTTCGTGGCGGGGTTGCAGTGGGCGTTCGCCTGGCAGTTGACGTTCTGGCAGGGGAGGGACCCGGTGTCCTTTGTTCCGACGTCTTTTCCGCCCGTGTCGGCGAGAGCGGCATCGTAGGACCGGTCGGACATGTCCGACGAATCGGACCCGGAGTCGCGAAGAATGCCACCGTCGCCGTACCCGCTGTCGGTTTTGCCCGGACCGGAATCGTCTGTCACGGTTCCCCGATCTCCGTCATCTCCGTCATCGTCGCCCGCGCCGTCAGGCTCGGCCGCCCCCGAACCGTCCCCGGCTGTCGTTTCATCTTCGGGAACACCGTAGCACGAAAACGCCGCGGCGAGCGCCAGAACCGACGCGATTGAAACGCCGCCCAGAATCGGAGTCCTCAAAGTCATTTTTGACCTCACGGTACCATCATAACGTCGGCGAGCGGACCATTCAAGCGGTTGCAGATGCGGCCGTGGTCTGGTAGATAGGCGCCGGACCAATCGCGCCCGCGGGGCGCTTCACACAAGGAGACCAGCCGTGCTCATCGACCTGCACGCCCACTCGACCAACACCAAGGACTGCTTCTTCGACCCGCATGACGTCATCCAGAACGGGAAAAAGGCCGGGCTTGACGGCTGCGCCTTCGCCGACACCGACTTTCACGAAGACTTCGAGGAGCTCAAGTCGTTTGGGAAGGAAAACGGGATGGCCGTGCTCTTCGGCCGCGAGGTCTGCACCTCCGGCGGGCACCTCGTGGCGTTCGCTCCGGACTACCGTTCCCTCTCGTCCCTCCCGTGGGAATCGGGTTCCGAGCCTCCCAAACCCGAGGACGTCATCGAACACATCAACAAGATCGGAGGAGCGGTAGTAGCCGCCCACCCGTACTGCCGCGAGCACGAACACAACATGGGAGACGGGATCTTTTCGCTCAAGGGCCTCGCTGCCATCGAATCCGAGAACGCGGCGCGTGGGAAGATGACCAACGACCTTGCGGCCGAGGCGGCGTTCTCGATGCAGCTTCCTTGCTGCGGCGGGAGCGATGCCAAACAGACCATCGAGCAGATCGGCGCGGCCGCGACGCTCTTCAAGAAAGACGTCGCAAGCGAGACCGAACTCATCGCCGAGCTCAAGGCCGCGGCCTTCTGGCCGGTGAAGGTCGGCGATTTTCCGCCAAAGGAAGAGCGGGGCTACGGTCGGCGCGACGAGCGCGGCGGGCGCGGCCGCGACCGGCGGGGCGGGAGCGATCACCAGTACGGCGGCATGCGCTCGGATTCGGCACAAGGCAGGCCCTTCGACTCGACTCAGGGCAGGCCTTTCAATCGGGCGCAAGGGGGCAGGGGCGGAGACCGCCGGGACGGGCAGCGCGGGGGCCGCGGCGGGGGTTTCCGGGGCGGCAACCGGGACCGCGGCGGGAACAGGTGATCAGTGGCCGGTGGCCGGTCGCCGGTGATCGGTGAGACGTGAGAAGCGGGCGCGTTCTGTCCGCCCATCTTCAAGGTTGTCAGCGCTGACGCGGAATCACCCTCGCAATCGACACTCCGAACGGCGGGCGCAGGACGCCGAATTCGGTGATGATCCCCGCGATGTACCTGGCCGGAGTCACGTCAAATGCAGGATAGCGCGCGGGCGTACCATGCGGGGCGATCCGGCGGCCGCCCGCGCAGCAGACCTCGTCGGGGTCGCGTTCCTCGACGGGGATACTCTCTCCGCTCGGGACCGAAAGGTCAAAGGTCGAGGCCGGGGCGGCAACGAAAAACGGGACCCGGTTCTCTTTGGCGAGCACCGCCACCGAGTACGTGCCGATCTTGTTTGCCGTGTCGCCGTTGGCCGCTATCCGGTCGGCGCCCGTCATGACTGCGTCGACCTCGCCTCGCTGCATGAAATGTCCGGCCATACTGTCGGTTATCAGGAAGTGCGGGATGCCCAGTTTCTTGAGCTCCCACGCCGTGAGCCTTGCCCCCTGAAGATACGGCCGGGTTTCGTCCACGAAGACGCATTTTATCCTGCCCGCCTCGTGCGCCGCGCGGATGACGCCAATCGCCGTGCCGTACGCACCGACCGCCAAAGCGCCCGCGTTGCAGTGCGTCAGCACGCTTGAGCCTTTCGAAAACAGCAGCGCACCGCGCCGGCCCATCCGGCGGTTCGCGACCTCGTCCTCGCGCATGATTCTGCGCGCCTCGCGCAGGACGAGTCGTCTTGCGGCATCGACGCCACTGGGCGCGTGTTTTTCGACGAGCGCCATCACCCTCCGCACCGCCCACGCAAGGTTGATGGCCGTGGGCCGCGTCGCCACCAGCATGTCGCCCGCCGCCCTCATGCGGTCCACGAACTCGCCGGCGTCCCGCGTGCGGATCGAGCGCGCCTCGAGCGCCATGCCGAAACCCGCCGCGATCCCGATGGCGGGCGCGCCGCGAATCACCATCGAACGAATCGCCCCGGCCACGCCCTCGCACGACTTGTACCTGCGGTACGCCTCGCGGTGCGGAAGCAGGCGTTGGTCGATCATTGCGACGCTTGAGTCGCTCCACCTGATTGTGAAGAAGTCTGACATGGTGCGTAGATATTACACCCTGCCGATCATTTCAAGGGAAGCTGTGGTAGAATCGGGCCAGCCGGGTCGCGAGGGGAGTCGCATGGACAGAAGATCGCTTTGTGCAGCGGTGACGTTGGCGGTGCTGCTTCTCGCGGGCTGCGTGGGCAGAGATGTCGCGGAAGGCGAGGTTCCGGACGGGGGAACGGGGAGTGAAGACGGGTCGGCGGCGGCGGACGCGGCCGGGCAGGACGCCGGGCAGGGGTGCCTGCCGGGATGCACGCCGGGCGAGATGGTCGAGATGGAGGGAGGGGAGTTCTGGCAGGGCTGCTTCAAGACGGTCGACACCGAGTGCGACTATTCGGAGGACCCGTACCACAAGGTGACGCTCTCGCCGTACCGCATCGACAAGTACGAAGTGACGATGGGGGAGTTCGCGAAGTGCATCGATGCGAAAGTCTGTGCTCACAGGTTGGACGACGGGGACTGCATAGTGCTCTCGGGCACCGCTTTTGTGCCCGGGATCCTTGAAGACTCGTTCCGCGAGCCGATGCGCCCGGTCGTCTGCGTCGACTGGCACCAGGCGCGCGCGTATTGCGAGTGGGTCGGGAAGCGCCTGCCGACCGAGGCCGAATGGGAATTCGCCGCGCGCGGAAGCGCCGGCTACAAGTACCCGTGGGGGAACTCGCCCAAGGTGTCTTGCGAGCTTGCCGTGATCCATGAGCCGGGGTCGGGGCCCGAGGAACTCGGCTGCGGGACGCAGGGCACCCTCCCCATCGGCAGCAGGCCCGGCGGGGCGAGTCCTTCGGGCGTGCAGGACATGATTGGAAACGTCTGGGAGTGGGCGGCGGACTGGTTCGACGCGTCCTACTACCAAAACTCCCCGGACACCGATCCGAAGGGACCGGCCACCGGAAGCGTTCGCACGGTGCGCGGAGGCGGGTGGTCCACGATCTCGACGCAGGACCTCCGCGCATCGAACCGGCACGGGTACGACCCGAAAGGGGCAAACAGCTCCATCGGGTTCCGTTGCGCGGCGAGCGCCGGGGAGTGAGGGCCGGGACAAGCAGCCACGAAATGACACGAAAGGCACGAAAGGCAAATCGACGTGCCGAGCGAATCGACCTCTTGGCCGATGTCCAACGGACGTTTTTCGTGATTCTCGTGGCATCCTCCTGCGGCGATGCGGTTTCGTCGGCTGACGTCTCGTTTCCTTTCGACGGCGGCCTCGTCGACGCCGGGCTGACCGACGCCGGGTCGCCGGACGCCGGCCCGGCGTGGTGCCGGGGTGTTTCGACTTCCGAAGAACCGGGCGCGGACTGGGCATGCACCGAGACCGGGAGTTGCACGGCGGACTACCTCGCCTTCCGGGGAAAGGCGGCGCAGTGGCGGAAACCGGTGACCGCGGTTGAGATCGACAAGCGGTTGAGCGACATCGAGGCCGGCAGCGTCGAGGTGCTGCACGACGCGGTGGCCCCGGACGCGCTCCGCGACGCCATCCTCGACAAACTCAACATGCGTTTCCTCGTGGAGGGCCTGGAGGGCCGGCCGTTCGGCGTCAAGGTCGTGGCGAATGCCGAGACGGAGGAGTACCGCGAAACATCGCTCCTTTTCGAAGACCCTTACGTCGGAACATTCAAGGGCCTGTTGCTGAAACCAAAAAGGGGAAGGGCGTTTCCGGGGATCGTCGCCATTCACGGCCACGGTGACGACGCGGCGGCGTACCGCGATACGTACCACGGAAGCGAGTACCCGGGCCGAGGGTATGCCGTCCTGATGCGGACGATGCGCGCGATGAACATTGACGAGCATGAGCACGCGGTCACGCGGGCGCTGCTCCTCGATGGTTTCAACCTGATCGCGCTCCGGGCGTACGAGACGATGCTCGGCGTGTCGCTGATGCGTTGCCTGCCGGATGTGGACCCGGATCGCATCGGGCTCATCGGACATTCGGGCGGATCGAGTTCCGGGAACCTCGTGGTGCGCCTGGACCCGCGCGTCAAGGCGTACGTGAGCGACCACCAGGTCAACTGGCACTCGTCCGGCGAGGGCGAGCCGTACCACTGTGAGACCGCCCCGTCGTTGTACCCCTGGCACGATCTCATCAACGACTTCTCGACCTCGGAAACCTCCGTGCTCCAGGCGCTCTACGGATACGTGACGGGGATGGACGAAATCTGGCAGTTCTTCGCGGAAAAGCTCCGGTGAAATCCAAAAGGCGATGGGTGTGATTCAAGGGTTTTGGTGATGCAGATCGGATACTCCCTGGATCGGCTCCGCGGACTCGATGTCCTCCGCACATCGTCAACATCGCCGACATCCCGCGCACCGGCGCAGTCATCGGAACGGACAAAGCGAAAGCGAAAAGCGAAAACCGCTGGTTGACGGTTTTGTGGCGATTGGGTTATTCTGACAGCGCCAGACGGCAGCAGAGGTGGCATGGGGTCCGGGACTTGGTTCTGCGAGACTGGTTCCTGCGGGGGTTATCGGGCAAGTCTAGTCGAATTGGCGGTTTCGAGAGAGGGCAGTCATGAAACACGAGCCATCAGCTAATAGCCATCAGCTTTGGGCGGATTTCGTTTCTGGCACCTTGGCCGGTCTTTGGAAGGTACTGCGTAAAGCGGCTCTTGGTGTGTCAGTAGTTGCCGTTGGCATTATGCTCGTAGTTGCAACGGCTGCTGCCACTCGTGCCAGCCCGCGTGACGCAGGCATGTTCCCGTCGGAACAAGTCGGGGCTGAAGAAAAACAAGAACTAGCCCGCATCAAGACTCGCTTTGCTGAGCACAAACGTTTTTTGGAAATAGAGATGATGACCGCCGCCCACGTTTTTAGGTCAGCGGACGAAGCTCGTAGATTTCCGGCTTTTGTTGCACCCTTTGGGAAAGCGTTGGAAGACGACAACCCTGCCGCAATGCTGCAATCCGGCGGCACCAAAGCATTCAAACGAGGGCTTGTGCGCTTTCTCGATTCCGACGAAGAAGCCGCCAGTGCGGCTGCCGCAATCCTCTTGGGAGTTATCGGAGACTCAAGTTATGCGCCCACACTGGCTGAACAACTACGCAAGCCAGTCAAGAAGGACGGTGCAAGGGAGGAGGGTGAATATGACATCCCGATCCTTCGCCGTGGCCGCGCTGCAACCGCTCTCGGCCTCCTCGGGGCGCGTCAGTATGCGGAACAATTGGCGGCTCTGCTCAAAAGCAAAAGTTTCTTCGACCGACAAGGCGCAATCATTGATTCGTCCGTAAAAACCCCTCCGAGAATGTATGGTCGTGATCATATGTGATCATACGTTGCCTTATGCGATTTATCACGCAGGGGGATCGACAAATCTACGTGGGATGAATACTCTTCCAGCATGTACAAACCAAC
>JACRCP010000145.1 GCA_016218965.1 Deltaproteobacteria bacterium
AACAGAGTTCCGCACCGGGCTGCGCCCGACCCGCGTCGGATGAAACGTGGTAAGCTCGGGGTGCGATGCTGGCACAGAGGTCGGTTTTTCTTTGGTGCGCAAAGCCCGTAACAGAGTTGGACACGGAGCCCCGCGAGCACCCCATCTTGCGCCACGGGCAGCGATGCCCCGGAGCGCGACTATTAGATTTCCATAACGTGGGCTCCACGCCGGTATCGCAGCAAGGAGGCTCAGATGGAAGTTCTGCATCCGCACTGTGCCGGACTCGACGTGCATAAGGACACGGTGGTGGCCAGCGTGCGCATCCAAGAAGGTCCGACGGCACGGCGCGTCGTCGAGACCTTCGGAACGACGACGAAGGCGCTGCTGGCGCTCTCCGACTGGCTCGGAGAGCACGGCGTGACACATGTCGCGATGGAAGCGACCGGCGTCTATTGGAAGCCGGTCTGGCATGTGCTTGAGGCGTCGTTCGAACTGGTGCTCGCGAACGCGATGCACATCAAGAACGTGCCGGGCCGCAAGACCGACGTCAACGACGCGACGTGGATCGCCGACCTGCTCGCGCACGGGCTGATCCGATCGAGCTTCGTTCCTCCAACGGCGATCCAGGAGATGCGGACGCTCATGCGCACGCGCAAGCAGTTCGTGCGTGAACGCGCGCAACACGTACAGCGCATCCAGAAGACGCTCGAAGACGCCAACGTCAAGATTGCGTCGGTTGTCAGCGACGTGGTGGGAACGAGCGGTCGCGCGATTCTCAAGGCGCTCATCGACGGAGAAAGCCGTCCGGAGAAGCTCCTGGAGGTCACCACGGGCCGGCTGCGCGCGGACCGGAGCACGCTCCTCGAGGCGCTCCGTGGCTGCGTGCGCAAGCACCATCGTTTCATGCTGCAACTTCACCTGTGCCAGATTGAGGCGCTTGAGAAGTCGATCGAGACCATCGACGCGGAGGTGGGTCCGACCCTCGAACCCTTTCGCGAAAAGGCCGCCCGCCTGATGACGATGCCGGGCATCAGCGACGTGACCGCTCAGGTGATCGTCTCGGAGATCGGCATCGACATGAGCCGCTTCCCGACGGCAGGCCACCTGATATCGTGGGCAGGGCTCTGTCCGCGCAACGACGAGAGTGCCGGCAAGCGCCGCTCGACCCGTCTACGCCAAGGGGCACCGTGGCTCAAGGCGACGCTCACCCAGGCCGCGTGGTCCGCTGCGCGCTCGAAGAGCGGTTACCTGCACGCCCAGTTCCTTCGTTTAAAGACCCGACGCGGTCCGAAGAAAGCAATCATGGCCGTTGCCGCTTCGATGCTAACCGCCGTCTACTACATGCTCCGCGACGATGTCGACTACCGCGACCTTGGCACCGACTACTTCGACCGTACCGACCGCGTCAAGGCCGCCCGCCGACTCGTCAAGCGCCTCGGCGCTCTCGGGTACGCCGTCGAGATCAAGGAGGCCGCGTAGATCGAGTTTCTTATTAGAGCATACCGCAGACGCCCGAGGCTGGCAAATTCGGTGTCTTGGGGCGGTTTTCAGAGGGAGATCGGCAGACCGGTGCCGCTCTCGGCGGCACCGGTCATGCCGGAGATCGGGTGGGCGGGTGACTGATCAACTGGAAATCATGGAGGGTCGCGGGCGTCGGGTGGACCCGTTTCCAAGGGCTCAGGTGAGGGCTCCCACTCTACATCGATTCCATCGTAGGCCGGGGCGTCGATGAAAACGTCCTCTATCGAGGTGAGCGCCGACTCCGCCGGGAGAGGCTGGGTGCTCGGCAACGCGAGATGGTCGAGAATCCGGGTGAGCACCGTGGGGTCGGAGAGGAACGCGATCACGGTCATCGGCACCGCGCACCTGGCGCAGGTCAGTACGTCTATATTAAGCACGCGGCGGAGAAGTTGCGCCCACCCGAGACGCCGGGGTCGGAGGCCGTCATTCCCGCGAAGGCGGGGATCCACGGCGGCGGGTTCGGATGGACCCCCGCCTTCGCGGGGGTGACATTGTGCGGACGGCTCTCCATGCTTGGGCGGCGTCGGGAGCATGGGGCGGAAGCGTGAGCGGTTTGCGAACGCACCGTGATACCTCGTCAAATTGAGATACGGCCCCGGGAGCAAAGCCGCGAGGCGGCGAAGCAACGCCTGCGGCTCGAACAGAAGCTCGGACTTCCCTGCAGGTGTCGGCCACGGCCTCGTCAAGCGGTAGCGAATCATCCCGTCAGGGTCGACCGAGAAGCGGTCGAGTGCGAACGGTGCCCGTAATCCGTATCTGCACAATTTTTCGAGACCTTCGCGGTCGTGTGCCGCCACGGTACGAGCGGCGTGCAGAGTGAAGCCCTCGTGCTTTACGCAGAGCGGCTTCTTGCCCTGTGTGGCCGACCCTGCGGCGTGCTCGCCGGTCAGCGGCACTTTCTGCGCCTCGTACGCGGCGGCACGGATCATCGAGATCGCGTCGTCGTTGTCGGGGCGGATGCCCTCTCGATCGAGGCAGTACCTCGCGGCGATGGCGCCAAGCCGGGAGGCGAGCGTCCCCGCGAGCGCGGCCACGTCGTCGTCAGTCGGCGCCGGGAGCTGGACAAACGACAGCGGCCCGTCGGCGCCCGGCCCCACTGGGGCGGCAGTAGACCGCACGAAGAGCCCGTCGGGGACGATGGTGTGGAAGTGCGGGTTGGTATTCAGCGCCCCTCCGAACCGCTGAATGAACGTCACCGCCCCGGTCTCGCCGCGGATCGCCAGCGCACGCCCCCGCTTTCTCTGCCACTTGAACAGCGTATTCAAGTACACGCGGAGCATTTCGGAGAGAAGGCCCCGGTTCATGGCGAGCGTGAGCCGCAACTCCCACGGGAACGTCAACACCCACTGGCGGTACTGCGCCACCGGCAGGACGCGGTCGACGAGGTGCGCGGCGGTGTCGCCCATACGGCGTGCCCAGCACGACGGGCAGATTCTTCCCTTGCACGAAAAGGCCACCAGCCGCTCGAAGCCGCACGACGGGCACCTCAGGCGGGCAAAACCGTTCGCGAGGATGCCGCAGCCGAGATACTTGCGGAGCTCCCGTTCGATGAACGGCGGGCAGCCGGTACCCGTACTGCTCTGTTGTCGCGCCGTGTCGAGAAACGTCTCGAGATGGCCGGCGACAACGCCGTACAGCGCGGTTTTCTCGGGTTCGTGGCGCTTGTACGAACCGCGCAACGGCGACATGGCCGCGCCGGGGTTTCGCTCGAAAGCGATCGGCGGCAGTAGCGACTGGCCGGCGGCGGGAGCGACCGTGGTGGACAGAGACATGGCGCGCCGACCATGCACCCGCGGTGCCACGGGGCGGGACGGCCATCTTCAGAGGAGGATTACGACCAGCGGGAGCGGTCACACGGCCGGTCCCGGCGGAATCCGCCATGATCGGGACGGAATCGGCCCCCTGCAGAAATGTTGCAGAATTTTTGCCTCTCTCCGTCTCCTCTGGTATCCCATGCGAAACCCCCACCACGGAGGCCCCATGGCCGCGCTGATCATCACCAACTCCGATACCGGCATGTCACGGATGTTCTACCTCAAACAGTCCGAAAGCCCCCGGCTACCTGGCACCGGCGGCCATCGGCCCCGACGATCTGCAGCTTGCGCTGGTGACCGAGAAGGAACTAAAGGAGCACACGGCGGTGTACGAGCCGAAGGGGACCCTCGATGACGTCGGTGAGCGGCACACGCTCGAGGTTTTGAACAAGCACGACGGTCACCGCGCGAACACGGCGAAGGAGTTGGGGATAGGGTTGGCGACGCTCAAGCGTCGGTTGAAGCTCATGGGGATCAGCGGCCGGGGTTCGACGGCCCCGGCGGCGTGATCGGTCCTACAGGTACTTCGTCCCCCGAATCGGAGCGACTGTACGAGCCTACAGGTCCTTCGTCCCCCGGATCGGAGCGCCTGTAAGCTCGTTCAGGTCCTTCGTCCCCCGAATCGAAGCGCCTGTAAGCTCGTTCAGGTCCTCCGTTCCCCGAATCAAAGCGTCTGTAAGCTCGTTCAGGTCCTCCGTTCCCCGAA
>JACRCP010000147.1 GCA_016218965.1 Deltaproteobacteria bacterium
CCACCGGCGCGCCACCATGAACTCGCAGACCTCTTTCGCAGTTTCGAACAGGGCGTTCATCGCTCTTGAACAGTAGGTCATCGCCGCCAAAGGGTCAAGGGGAAGCAAACGCCTCGCGAGACGATTCCGTCGCACGCGACGGTGGCGGGGCAAGCCCGCCGATCACTGGCCCCTGGGGACCGTGATGGCGATCTTCGCCCCGCCCTCGGGCCGGTTTGACGCCTCGATACGGCCGCCGTGGTCTTCGACGATCCTGCGGGCGATGGCAAGCCCCAGCCCGGTGCCGCCATCTTTGGTCGAGTAGAAGGGCTCAAACACATGCCGCAGTGACTCGGCGGGGATCCCGGGCCCGGTGTCGGCAAACTCGACCTTCACGTCCCCGCCCGCTGCGCGGACACGCACCGACAGCGTCCCTCCGTCCTTCATCGCCTGGGCGGCGTTCTGCATGATGTTCTGGAACACCTGCCGGAGGCGTTCGGTGTCGGCCTCGACCTCGGGAAGGTCTTTCTCGACTTCGACCGACACGCTCACCGCCGGGGATCCGGCCTCGGCCCGGAGGAGGGCGCCGCACTCCGACGCGATCGCCCCGAGATCGGTCGTATCCATCCTGTATGGCCTCGGCCCGGCGTATTCGAGAAACGTGTTCAGGAACGCCTCGAGCCGGGCCGATTCCTTGACGAGGATCTCCGCGAACTCGCGGCGGCGGTCGGCCGGGTCCATCCCCGAAAGGACGATCTCGGCCGCGCCCTTGATGGACCCGAGCGGATTGCGAATTTCGTGCGCCAGGCCCGAGGCCATTTGGCCCAGAAGAAGCAGGCGTTCCTGCCGGATCAGCTCGGCCTCGAGCCGAGCCATCTCCTGCAGGGCCTCGGCAAGTTTGTGTGCCGTCAGGAGATGCAGGTCGCGTTCGGCCCGCTCGCGGTCAACCAGAAGGCCCGTGAGGAGGCCGACCGTGTTGTACAGGACGATCTCGAGCGCCTTCTGGGCCCCCGAGGCGGGGTCGTGGTGCATCCCGCCGTGGCCGCCTGCGAAGAAAGCGTGCGGGATGTAAAGGAGCGTGACCAGAAGCGACGCCGCCACCCCCCCGCGCGTCCCGTGGGCGAACGCCGCGAGGATGATGGGTATGTAGTAGAGGCGCCGGTAGATGTCGTGGAACTGCGATGCCTCCGGGGCGGTCACGTAGTGCAGAAGCGAGATCGCCAGAATCGCCGCCGCCAAAGCGGCGTCGAGCAAAAACGCCTTGAGCCGCGCCCGCCTGCCGGCGTCCAGCGCCATTACCCTGCCTCCGCAACGCCGAATCGCATGCTGATCCCCGACACACGAATCCCGCGCGCTCACAGCCCCTCGACGGTCATGTTCCTCGGGTGCTCTACGGTGAACTGGTAGACGATCTCCTTCTTCTCGCGCGGGTTGAGATCGATCTCCCATTTCCACACGCCCTTGCGGTTGTCCCAGTCCTTCTTTTTGGGCTCGGGGTTCACCTTGCTGATGCCAATGTCGATCTTTTCGTGCTCGGCCACCGGCATCGACTCGTAGAGGTTCACGGTGATCTTTTTCGTCTTGTAGTTCTCGGCGGTGATCCGGTACCGGTACAGCGCCTTCTTGGACGAGCTGAAGATGCCGTCGTTGTCCTCGATCTTCTTTTCGACAAGCTTCCGCTCGACCTTCACGTTGTCGTCGACGCCCAGGTGGACTTCGAACTCCTCGCCCGGCCCGATCCCGTCAAGACCGCTTTGGCCGACGAACCCGCCCTCGTAGAACACATTCATCGGCCCCGCCATGAGGCGCAGGTCGTCGCGGTTGCGCACGCGCGAGCCCAGATACGCGTGCGTGCTCGCGCGCGGCCAGGCCGAATACTCGAAGACCGCCGAAAGCTCCTGCGACGAGACGGGCGCCTTGTGGTCGGTCCCGTCGGATTTGACGGTCATCTTCCGGGGAAGCCGATAGAGCACCGCGACGCCCTTCTCCTCGGCGGCGCTGTACGCGACCGATGCGGCCTCGGGCTCGGGCGGCGGCGCCGCGGCGATGTCGGCCTCTTCTTTTGAAAACGCCATGGTCTGCATCGGCACGGATGCCGGCGCCGGCATTCCCCCCCGCCCGCCCCTGGCCCGCGACTCGGATATTGGCCGCGGGGGGACGTACGGCCGCAACACCCACGGCTCGACCCGCGGCATCCGCCCGCCGATTGAAGGCCTTGCCGTCGAGAGCGTCATCTCGACATCGGTCCACTCCTCGCCGGTGCTCTGGCGCACCACACCGTACGACACGAGCTCGACCTTCCCTTTTTCGAGGTCGGCGCGCGCGTCGTAGACAGGCGACCACGACGCGCCCCGGACCGTATACGACGCCGACACCGTCGCGCCTCCGGCCCTCTTGACCTCGATTTCGATCTCTATGGATGTGAGAAGTTTCTTTGCGTGCCCGCCGACTTGCGCGAGCTCCTTGCGAAGGACATCGAGCTTGGTGCCAAGGTCCCTTGCCGCAAGATCGGCCTCCATGACCGCCGCGGCATTTTCGCGGAGCTTTGCCGCGATGAACCGGTGAAGCTCATCAAGGTCTTTGACCGCGGGCATCTTCGTCTGGATCTCGCGGGGGACCTCGACGCCCGAGAAGTTTACGAGCGCCGAAAAGAACCGCTTTTCCTCGGCGAGCGCGGCCTTGCGGTCGTTTTGCGCCCTCACCTTGTCCTCGAGCGCGCGGATCTCCTTTTTGAGTTCGGCCTCCCTCGCGGCCGGGACCTCCTCCACGTGCCGGCGTTTGACCTGCGCGCCGAAAAGCCTCATCTGTGCAGTCCCCTCGGCCTCGACGCGCAGCGTCCGCTCGTCGATCTCGGTCACGATGTCGCGCATCAAAACAGTGTGCGCGCCCGGCTCGAGCTTGAGTTTCGCAGTGCGCGTGACCATCGCCTGATCGGGATAGACCGTGACCGCGGTCAACTTCGCATCGGCGACGACCTCGGCCGCATGGGCGGGCGACAAGACGAAAACCGCGGCGATGAACGGGATCGGTGCGAAAAAAATACGCATGGGTATTACTCCCCGATGTTGATCGGATCCGTGCTTTCCATGATCCACTTCTCGTTGAAGTGCACCCACCCTATGGTCTCGCGGTTGTGCGTGTAGCTCACCCAGATCGCCCCGTCTATCGTACTCTGTGCAATCGACGGGTACGCGTAGCTGCACGCGCCGGGACTCTCGCATTCGGCGTTGATGTGGCGGTTGTAGGCAAACGTCTCGCCCTCGTCGGTGGAGAGCGCCACCGCAAGCGGGAAACGGTCGGTGGGGCTGTTGTTGTAGACCACCATGACGTGCCCGTCGAGCAGGCGGACGGCGTCTATCGAGGTCCCGCTGTTGGGGAGTCCTGTGGCGATGCTTTTCGTCCAGTTCCGTCCGTTGTTCCGGCTCACCATGATGCCGACGCGGCGCCGCTCGGATCCGTCGCGCGTGTACGCAACCACGTCGCCGTTTGAACGCTGGATCAGCGCGGGCTGAATCTGCGTCACGTGCTCGGCCAGGTAGTCGGCGAGGTAGTCGCCCCATTCCTGTTCGACCCACGGGCCGTCCTCGGCGTCCGCGTACATGAAGACGGGGATGGCGAGGCACTCGTTGTACAGCGGCAGGATGAGCCGCCCGGCGTCGAGCCTGAGCGGCCGCATGCGCGCCATCCAGCAGTATTCCTCGCGCAGGAACACCGGCTCGGCCCACGTCCTGCCCCCGTCCGTCGATTTCGTCATTCTGATCTTCGACTCGTCCCACACCGGCGGGTCGCCAAAGATGGTCACGAAATAGACGTACAGCGTCCCGTCGGGCCCGACCCATATGGCCGCGTTCCCCTCCGAGCGGCCCGGGTCGTCGTAGACGACCTCCGGGGCGGTCCACTCTTTTGCCCCCGGCGCAAGGCGCGACCAGACATTTCTGGAGTCCAGCGACTTTTCGTATTCGCCGTGGAACCAGACGACTCCGATGGTCCCGTCGGGGAGTTCGGCTATGGTCGAGCCGTGGTGGTTGCACTCGGTGATGGTCTCGCCGGTCGAGACCTTTGTGCACGGGAGGGAGTTCTGCGGGATGATGAGGCCCTTCTCGTGGAATGCCGTCTGTTCTTCGGGCGGGAATGTGTTTCCCGCATCGGGCGTCCCGGTGTCTTCTCCGGTCGAGCCGTCCCCGGTCCCCGAGGCGACGTCGGCGACATCGCCCGAGTCGGCCCCCGCCGGGACATCCGACCCCGGCCCCCCGTCCTCTCCCCCTCCACCGCCCGAACAAGCCCCCACGAGTGCCGCTGCTGCATACACGACGGAAACGATGGCAATCCGCATGGCTCACCTCGACAGAGCAGGGTCGGTTCGACCCAGACATCTTGTGACATATTCCGACGCGATTCAAGTGCAAACAACCACTTGCCCCCCAACTTTTTTCCATCGACGATGTGCGCCCGGCGAGGCGTCTTTCTTTGTTGACACGGGTGTCGTCCGGACCTTACGATCGAAGTTGCAGTGGGCAGCACTTCAAGGGAAAAGCGTGGTTCAATGACCAGCGCCCGGGTGGTCCGGGCGTTCGCGGTTGTGACCGCCGCGTGGACCGTCGTCGCGTGCCCGGAGTCGTCTTTTGACGTCGCGGTCGAGGTCTGCGGCGATGTCCTTGTGCCGGCACAGGTCGACACGCTCCGGCTCACCGTGAAAGACGAAAAGTCGGCCGTGATCTCGGACGGGATCATCGATCTCCTGAAGTGCCCCGACGGAGAGGTCGTCCAGGAGATTCCGGTGGTCCGGACGTTTCGCTCGGCGGGGGGCCGGGCGGCCATAGAGGTCCAGGGCCTGCGCAAAGGGGTCTCGGTCATCGCGGCGCGGGCGGCGCCCGACACCGGCGCGCAAAAGAAGGTGTTCTTGGGCCTCACCGAGGCGTGCCTCGGGATCACGTGCGCCGACGGGCAGGCGTGCGTGAAGGGCGAGTGCATCGAGGTGCCCGCCGCCACCGACGAGGGCTTCTGCGGCTCCGGCCCGGCCGCGGACGGCGGCGTGAACGGCGATTCCGGGTCAAAAGGCGACGCGGGCGCGGTCGATGCTGGCGACGCGGGCGGCGCCGGCGATGCAGGTTGGTGCGAAGAGGTTCCGCTCACGGGCAGATAGAAGAGGCGCGGGAAGCGACGGAATGGAGACGGCCTTTGGCATCGGGTTGCGGGAGTCGGGGCTTCGCAAAGCCTGTGCCGCACTCTGTCTTTTGCTCTCGTGTTCCGACTCCAGGCTCTATCACACGACGCGAGGGCCCGCCGAGGCTGACCGGCTTGCGCTTGCGGGCGAGGTCTGCACCGAGGACCCCGCCGACGCGCGGTTTCCGGTCCGCGTGGTGCTCGCAGTCGATCAGGCGCAGGGGCCGCTGTTCTCGGCCTTCGATCCCGCAGGCGACCGCGTCAAACTTCTCGGGGCGTTCGTCCAGTCGGCGCTCAACTCGCCCGAGGTGGCGATCGCCGTGGTCGGCTACCACGGCCGTGCGCAAAAACTCGCGCCGCTTGCGGGAAACTTCACGCGCAACCACGGCGAGCTCCTGGGGGCGCTCAACATGCTCTCGATTGCCCAGCCGTGCGCGCAGGAGGGCGTATGCCGCGACTACCGCGAGGGGCTTCGCTCGGCCCGTGCGCTGTGCGAGGGGGACCTCGCCTCGCTCCCCCGGGGGCTTGCGGTGCTCACGCAGTACGTGGTCATCCTCGTGAACGCCGGACAGCACTCGCCGCTCGCGGTCGCGACCGACTGCTGCGAGCCCGGCGAAACCGAGTGCCTTGAGCAGGACCCCTTGCCGTCCCCGGACTGCCAATCCGAGATCCAGGCGGCGGAGACCGCGGATTTCGAGGGCGCTCTCATGGCGGGCGGCGCGGGGGGGTTCAAACTGCACGTCCTGCACCTGGCCGCCGAAACCGACCCGGACTTGAACGCCGAGGTCGAGGCCGGGATGCGCCGGCTGGCGTTTTCGGGCAAGGGGGTCTACGGGAGGGCCGACAACATCGCGGGACTCTCGCCGGCGTCGCTTGACCTTCTGGACCTGCGGACCGTCCTTCGCGCCAAGCAGATCGTGGTCTCGAACGTCAACGTGAAACCCTCCGCCGGCGGCCCGGCGCCGGACTCGGACGCGGATGGGCTGAGCGACGTCGAGGAGACGCGTTTCGGGACGTCGCCAACGGATGCGGACACCGATCACGACGGCGCGTCGGACTTCGTCGAGGCGCTGACCGGGTCCGACCCGCTCGTTGCCGCCCTGCCGCCGGCCTGCGTGTCGCTCGCGAACCCGGCGGCCGACACAGATCTCGACGGGCTTTCCGACTGCGACGAGGTGCTGCTGGGGACCGACCCGTCGCTTCCCGATACCGACGGCGACGGGATCCCCGACCGGCTCGAGGTCTCGCTCGCGACCGACTACCTCCACCCCGACGCGGCACTGGACACCGACGGTGATGGGACGTCCAACGGCTACGAGGTGCGCAACCACACCGACCCGCGCTCGTCGAACGCCGGCGCCGTGTCGGGGTTCGAATACCGCTACGAGATCTCGGACAAGGGACTCGTCGATACCGCCACGGCGTCGCGCCTTGCGCAGCTCGGCGGCGCGGTGGTGAGCACGGTGAGCGCCGAGACGACGCCCGGAATCGGAATCCTGCGCTTTGCGGCGGCCGCCGGCACGATGGCCTGGCAGGATGCCGGCGACCCCGCGCCCGGGCCGGCGGTGCCGGTGCTGTCGGGGGGCACGTTCAGGCTCGGGTCCTCGTCTTACGCACCCGCACAGGGGGACGGCGGGCGCTGGATCTCGGTGTCGGTGACGGCCGGGGCGCTGCCGCCTGTTGACATCGCCGAACAGGTGCGTATCGTATTCAGGCAGAAGCACTGCCTTGAGTTCACGGTGCGCAACATAAAGTTGCTCACCACTGCGGCGGGGCCCGGCGGCATGGAGGGGTTGAACAACATCATCATCTATTTCGCCGAGGCGCCCGAGGGACGGCTCGACGCGCCGGGACCGTTTCGGATGGCGCACATCACCGTGCGCTACGTGGAGCCCGACCTGCGCGAGCCCGCCGGCGCGGTGCTTGACGTCGGGGACGAAGAGTTCGTCAGGCCCGAGATCGCGGCGCAGGGCGCGGGCGGCGTGCCGTGAGCCGGAAGGAGATGCCTATGAAGCGTGGTTTCGTTTTGCTGCTGTCTTGCGCGCTTGTGGTCGGATGGGCGGCGGACGCCCGGGCTGAAGAACGTGTGGGCGCGGAAGGCCGCTCGGACAACGCAGTGTTGCTGGCCAAGGCAAGGAAAGTGAAATCCAAGGCCGCAAAGCCGCAGCCCAAAAAGGAGCCCGCCGACGAGAAGGCGAAGGCCAGGCCCGAAGGCGTCAAGGCGGGGGACAAGACGCCCGCCCAAGCCGAAAAGGCCGAGCCCGCGGCGCAGGGGCCCGAGGGCGGCCCGATGCTCCAGCGCTCGAACAGGCTGGAGTTCGACGCGAGGCTCATACAGGGGCAGCTCGCCAAGTCCGGCGCCATCTTCCTGTTCGATCGCGCCCCGCGGCCTCTGCCGCCGCTTTTCAAGCTCAGGCGAAGCTACCTTGACGATATTGTCGAGCCCGAGCTGGGGGCGGACTACCGGAAACCCAGGAAATAGATTTGGTAATCGGGAAGTACAGGTTTCTCTCGCAGCTATCGGCGAGCTCGTTTTCCGAGGTGTGGCTCGCGCGCCCCGAAACGGGCGCTCCGTCGGCCCCGCTCGTGGTCGCAAAAAGGCTTTCGGCGAAGCTCTCCCCCAACGCCAGCGTGGCGCGCGAGTATCTTTCGCAGGCCAAGTTCGCCTCCCAGCTCGACCACCCCTCGATTGCGCGGGTCGTGGACCTTTGCCGCTCCGGTGACGACACCTTTGTTGTCCGCGAGTTCGTCCGGGGCGTGAACCTCGCAAACGTCATCCACCTCATCGGCGAGCTCGGCATCCAGAGCGTGGCGCTCAAATACGCCGTGCTGATCGTGTCGAGCGCGGCGGCCGCGCTGCACCACGCATTCGGCGCCAAGGACTCGTTCGGACTGCCACTCGAGGTCGTCCACGGCGCGCCGAACCCCACCAACATCTTCGTCACCATGGACGGCGGTGTCGTGCTCACGGACTTCGGGCTGACGCGCGCCTTGAAATTCACGAAGCGCGGCGAGGTGCCCGTCCCGAAATCACGTTGTCTGTACTTCGCCCCCGAGCAGTGGCGCGGCCTCGACCCGACGCACCGGTCCGACATATTCGCGCTCGGGACGGTCCTCTGGGAGCTTGTCACCGGGCGGCGGCTGCACGACCGGGCGGACCCGAAGGCCATCGTGAACGCAGCGTGCGTCGAGCCCGCGCCGGCGCCGTCGTCCGTCCAGCGACTGGCCTCGCGCGAGATCGACCAGGTGGCGCTCAAAGCGCTCTCCAAACGCCCCGAAGACCGGTATTCGGGCACCGACGAGATGCACCGTGCCCTCGAGGCGTACCTTGCAGAGAACGCGCGCGACGCCTCGCCCGACAACCTGGCCGGCTACGTGTCGGCGCTCCTTCCCGAGGCGTGGAAGAGCTGGCAGCGCCTCCGCCGCGCCGAGGCGGCGGGGGACGAGGCGCGTGTGCAAGAAGAGATTGCGTTCCTGTTCAAGGGACGCAGGCCCGCCCCGGAAGCGGGCGGCCAAAGGAGCGGGATGGCGACGTTCCGCGAGACAACGGCCCCCGTGCCGCCGCCCGCGGCACGACCGGCGGCGCCGACCCCGCCCCCCGCGCCGATCCCCTCCCCAGTGCCGGAAACGCGCCCCGCTCAACCCGTGGCCAAGGCGGCGCCCGCGCGTGCGGCCGAACCTGAGGTTGTGGGTGCTCCCGGCGGCGGGCGCCTGTTGGCCGAGGTGGATGAGCCGTTCGACGAGGCACGTGGCGGATCTCTGCCGCTCGGGCCCCCGGCCGGTGAACCCGCCGAGCAGCCGGTGCCGGCGACGCTCGTGGAGCCCGAGCCCGCTCCCGCCGCGGAAAGGTTCACGACTCCGGGCGACGACTCCGAGCAGACCGTGCGCAAACCGATGCCGTCGGCAAAGGGCGCCGGCGGCGCGCCTGTTGTAAGCGCTCTGATCCGGTGGAAGGGCGGAATCATCTCGGAGTGCACGACCGACGGCGGCCGCGCTCGGCTGACGGTCGGGTCGGCGCCGGGATGCGACATTGCCGTGCCGGAGGAGTGCGTGGCGGGCGCCCCAATCACGCTTGTCGAGAAGACCGACCGGGGCTGGGTCCTTTTGGTCCCCCCGGAGTGGGACTCCCCGGGTGGCGGCGCGGCGCAGACGATTTCGGAGGGCAGGCGTTGCGCCGTTTCCCGCGGCGATTTTTCGGTCGAGCTGGCGCTGGCGCCGCCCAAACGGTTCATCCGGCAGGGCGTCCTGCGGTCGCTCGACGGGGCGTTCACGACCTGGCTGGGCGTGTCGGCAGTGCTTCTGGCGGCGTTGATGGCCTTTGCCATCCTTTACATCAAGGCCGAGGCGGTCACGCACGAGAGCCCGGTGGTGAAGCGTCACGTGAAGTTTTTGGTGTCGGCCGTGAAAACAGTCGAGAAGAAAAAGGAGCAGCCGGCCGCCGCCAAAGAGGAGAAGATCGACAAAACACCCAAGGTCAAGGAGGCCGCAGTCGCGGCGCACGGATCCACGGTGGCGGTTCCGAAATGGGTCCAGCCCAAGAAGACGACGGGGAAGGTCGGCGACCTCATTGCCTCGCTCGCAGGCCCCGCGCCCGGGGCGGGAAAGGCGTTTCGGGAGGCGTTGAACCTCGACGCGGTCCGCGGGAACTCGTCGAACTCGCTCATGGGGGTTTTCGGGAGCTTCACCGTCCCGGGCGGGCTGTCGGGCCTCGGGGGCCTGGGCGGCGGGGGCGGCGGGGACATCGGGACCATCGGCGGGGAGACGGTCACCAGGGGTGTGGGGAAGGTGGGGGGCGGCGGCAGCGGCGGGAAGGTCAGGGGGTCGGTCTCGGGCGTGAAGGCGCTCGCCAAGGTCGTGGGGAGCCTCGACAAGGAGCAGGTCATTCGGGCCATCAATGAGCACCAGCACCAGATCCAGGCGTGTTACGAGCGGGCGCTCATAGGGTCGCCCGGGCTTTCGGGGAAGGTGACCTTCGAGTGGACCGTGGACCCCGGGGGCAGGGTGTCGAAGGCGGCGGAGAAGTCGAGCACAATGGGAAGCCCCAAGGTGTCGGAGTGCATTCTGGGCATCATCAGGAAGATGCGTTTCCCGAAACCCGAGGGCGGGAGCGTGGTCATCTCGTTCCCGTTCATGTTCAGGAGCGTGCAATGAGAAAGCGGGTAGCGATCAGCGATCGGCGATCCGTGGCGTGTGATTTCCGATCTCCCGCCTCGCGCCTCGCGCCTCGCGCTTCGCACCTTCGCTTCTCACTTCTCACTCTCCTCTGCGCCGCCGCAGCGGCGTGCGGGCCGTCGGTCAAGGTGAAACCCATATCGCTTTCGGACCCGGCGCTTTCGCAGAACGCCCGGCGCTTTCTGGCCGATTCGGAGGACGCCGTGGCGATGACGCGGGCGTGGCGCGACGCCGCGGCGGCCGAGCTTTCGCGGGCGAGGGGCCGCGAGGCCCAGCTAGGGCGAAGCGCCGGGTCGTTCTCGGGCGACGCAAGGGCGCTCGAAGCGCTCGAAGCGTTTTCGAAGCTCGGTCGCGCGAACTCGGCGCTTGCCGGGTCCAGACTCATGCTTGCGGGGGCCGAGCTTGCGCTCGCGCGGCAGAAATTCAGCCAGGTCACGGCCGAGATCGCCACACAGCACGACATGGCGATCTACGACCTCGAGACCATCCGCCGGCGAACCGACGAGGCGCGCAAGGCCTTCGACGAGGCCCGGCGCGCAGTCGAGCGCGAGCGCCGCACGGTAGAGGATCTCAATACCGCCTGGCTCAAGGCCTACGCCGCCTACGTCAAGTCCGGCGGCAACCCCGCGCCGTTCTGGCTGAAGGTCGAGTGACCAACATGTCCAACATCGAAGGGGACTCGCCATGAGGCGCCTGCTTGCTCTCGGAATGATTGTTCTCGGACTGGCCCACGGAGGCCGGACCGCGGCAAGGACGTTTGTGAGGTCTGCCCTTCGAGCACATGCTGTCGGAGGGGTATTGCATGCGTTTTTGTCGAATTGCTTGACACACCCCGGAGCCGCGGATAGACTGAATTCATGATTACGACTCTCAGCGAGCGGGGACAGACGGCGATCCCGGCCCGCATCCGCAAGCGCTTCAAGCTCAAAGCCCGTCAGAAGTTGGAGTGGGCGGACGACGGGAAGGTGATCTACATCGTTCCCGTTGACAAGGACCCGATTGCCGCGTTCCGAGGATCGTCCCCGGGCGGGCTGACGAAATCCCTGCTGGCGAGGCGGCGGGAAGATGCCGCGCGGCGCTGAAACCTTCGTCCTCGACACTTCGGCGTTGCTAGCCCTCAAGGACGACGAGCCGGGTGCGTCGGAAGTCGAAGCCTTGCTTCGACAGCACGGCAGGAAGGAAGCCGTCTTCATCAGCTTCATGTCGATCATGGAGCTGGCCTACATTCTGGAGCAGGAGCAGGGCGAGGCGGCCGCCCGCCTGGGAGTCCTTCAACTCAAGCAGCTTCCCCTGCAAGTCGTCGAAAGCGATGAACCGCTGGGACTCGCCGCGGCGCGGATCAAGGCGCGGCACAAACTGTCTGTAGCCGACGCCTGGATCGCGGCGACCGCGGAGCGGCTTGGAGCGACTCTCGTGCACAAGGACCCCGAGTTCGAGTCCCTCGCCGGCGTCGTACCTCAGAAAACGCTTCCGCCGAAGACCGGGCGCGGCGGTTCCTCTTGACCGGCCCGTCCACCGGTACGCCCGCAGGGGGTCCGGGGGAGAAGTCCGCGCAACGATCCCCCGGAAAAACCGTCGCGCGCGCCGGACAGGCAGAACGTGCGTCGGGCAGGCGTCGCCCCGGCCTTCGCGTCACCCCAGTTGCGGGGATGCACCCACGCCCGCACGTCGTGTTGACCGGCCGCGGGACGCGTGTTACCTTGGGCGCCGTGAGGTGACCGGCTGAGTCCGCTTGAATACAACGAGATACGACGCGACCCGATCCTGGGCCGCTGGGTCATAGTCGACACCAACAGGCCGCGGCTCCCCGAGTTGTTCGAACGCGACGAGCGGAAGCTCTCGGAAGGCGCCGCCGAGTGCCCCTTCTGCGCGGGCAACGAGTCCCGGACGCCGCCCGAGGTGCTCTCGTATCGCGACGGCGGGGCGGAACCCAACCGGCCGGGTTGGCAGGTCCGGGTCGTTCCCGACAAGCACCCGATCCTGCGCATCGAGGGTGATGTCGAGCGGTCGGCGGCGGGGATGTACGACATTACCCGCGGCGTGGGGGCGCACGAAGTGCTCATCGAAACGCCTGAGCACGGGCGGGAATTCCACGAGCTCCCCGACGACCGGCTCGAGTCGGTCTTCTGGGCGTACCGCGACCGGATAGTCGACCTCCAAAAGGACGAGCGGTTCCGGTACGTTCTGGTCTTCAAGAACAAGGGGTTTGCCGCCGGGGCGACCATCTCGCACTCGCACTCGCAGATCATCGCGACCCCGATTACTCCACGCACGGTGCGGCAGGAGCTCGAGGGGGGGCGCCGCTACTTCAACTTCAACGTCCGCGAACGCTGCGTGTGGTGCGACATCGCCAAGGAGGAGACGGCTTTTGCGAAGCGCGTGGTGGTCCAGACCGGCAGCGTGGTGGCGTTCTGCCCGTACGCGTCGCGTTTCCCTTTCGAGACGTGGGTCCTCCCGACGATGCACTCGCACGACTACACCGCCGCCGGCAAGGACGTGCTCCACGACCTTGCGCGCGCGATGAAGATGGTGCTCGCGCGCCTTGAGACCGCGCTCAACTACCCCGCCTACAACTTCGTGCTGCACACCGCGCCGAACCTGGTCCCCAGGCCCGGGTACTGGACGACTATCGCCGACGATTTCCACTGGCACTTCGAGATCATACCCCGGCTCACAAGGGTCAAGGGGTTCGAGTGGGGGACCGGTTTTTACGTCAATCCGACGCCGCCGGAGATGGCGGCCGAGGTTCTGCGGGGCACGGGGGCCTGACCCGCGCGGCCAACTTCCAACACGGGGACGCGATCCATGAAACCGATGAGAGTGGGACTCGCCTACAACGTCAAACGCAAGGGCGGCGACGAGGACGCCGAGTACGACTCGCCGGAAACCATCGACGCGATCAGGAAGGCGCTCGAGTCGTTGGGGCACAGGGTGCTCATGCTGGAAGCGGTGCCGGACCTTGCAAAGACCGTCGACCCGGGGCAGGTCGACATAGTCTTCAACATGGCCGAGGGGACGATCGGCCGGAATCGCGAGGCGCACGTCCCGGCGCTTCTCGAGTTTTTGGGCATCCCGTTCACCGGGTCGGACTCGGCGACAATGATGCTGACGCTCGACAAGGCGCTCACCAAGAAGATCGTCCGGTTTGCCGGCGTCAACACGCCCAACTACAAGCTCGTGCGAAACGGGTCCGACAAGATCGGCGCCGGGATGCTGTTCCCGCTGATGGTCAAGCCCAACGCCGAGGGGTCGTCCAAGGGGATCACCGACGATTCGGTCGTCGACGACATGGCCGCGCTCTGGCGGCAGGTGCGATCGATCAACGAGCAGTACCGCCAGCCGGCGCTCGTCGAGGAGTTCCTCCCCGGGCGCGAGTTCACGGTCGGGATCCTCGGGAACGGCAAGGCCCTCAAGTTCCTCCCGACAATGGAGATAGAGTTTCTCGAAAAGGGCGTCCCGCACCCGACGTACAACTACCGGATCAAGCAGGACTGGAAGAAGTTCGTGCGCTACCACATCCCCGCGTCGATGGAGCCTCCGCTCGCGGCCGAGATACAGGACCTCTGCGGCAAGGCGTTCCGGCACCTGATGTGCCGTGATGTCGCGAGGATCGACATGCGCCTTGACGCCGTCGGCAAGCCGCACCTCATCGAGGTGAATCCCCTGCCGGGCCTCTCGCCGGGATACTCCGATCTGGTGTTCATCGCCGAGGCCGCCGGGATGACACACACCGGGCTCGTCGGCGCGATTCTGGAAAACGCGCTCAGGCGCTACGGAATGGCATGAAGCTTTCTCAAATCCAGGGTCAGGACAAGGTGATAGAAAGCCTGCGGGCCGCGATCGCCGCGGGCAGGCTCCACCACGCGTGGCTTTTCGTCGGGCCGCGCGGCGTGGGGAAACGCACGACCGCCTTCGCGCTTGCCGCGGCCGTCAACTGCGACAACGGCCCGATGGGCGGCGGGCTTTTTGCAGGCGCCGCGCCGGGCGCAACTTTTGCTGAGGCGTGCGGCTCGTGCCCGTCGTGCATCAAGATGGCCTCGGGGAACCACCCCGACCTTCATATAGTGGCCGGCGACGAACGCGCGGAGGAGGCCGGCCTCGCCGGGCACCTCCTGGGCGGCGGGGAATCCGGCGATGCCGAAGGCGGGGACGACGACGCGAAAGGGGCCGGCGCCCGGAGGACCATCAAGGTCGGGAAGTTGCGCGACCTGGAGTACCATCTGTTGCGCAAATCGACGGAGGGGCGTTTCAAGATCGCCATCATCGTCGACGCCGACCAGATGAATCCGCACGCCGCCAACGCGCTGCTCAAGACGCTCGAGGAGCCCATGGGCGACACGCTCATCGTGCTGACGTCGTCGGCCCCCTCCAGGCTGCCGGCGACCATCCCCTCGCGGTGCCGGAGGGTGCGGTTTTCGGCGCTCCCCGAACCGCTGGTCGCGCGGGTGCTCGCGGACGCCCACGGGATGACCGCCGACCGCGCATCCCTGCTGGCGCACGTTTCGGACGGGAGCATCGGGCGGGCGCTGGCGATCGAGAAGGGAGAGATGACCGATTGGGTGATCGAGGCAGTCGCCCGCGTCGCGGGCGTGCCGGGGCAGGACGCGACGGATGCGCTTGAGCTTGCCGAGGAGCTTGGAAAAGGGAAGGACCGGGCCGACACCGTGCGGCGCCTCCTGGTGCTGTTCGACCTCCTGGGGGTGTACTACCGCGATACGGCGGTCGGGGCCTGGGCCGACGGGTGGTCGAGGGTGATGGCGGGCGCGGCGGCGGGAGACGTCCTTCGCAATTTCGAGTACCTCGACGAGGCGCGGCGCGCGCTAGACCTTCACGTGGGCCCGCAGGTGACGCTCGAGTCCCTGTTCATGAAGATGCGCGCCGCCGCACGCACGGCGTGACAGCGGGGCATGCAGAGACAAACCGCCGAGAACACAGACCGGCAGGGCCGCAACCGGGCTGTTTTGCCACAGAGAACACAGAGGTCACAGAGGAAACCGATACTCTCCGGAATCCAGGAGTTCGAGAAGTCTCACCTCGGTGAACTCCGTGCACTCTGTGGCAGAAAACCGAGATGGTTGCTTTGCGGCCAAATCCCTTATACCTTTGGGTCCGAGGAAGGGTGCGAATGGAATCGGTCGTTGGAATCAGGCTTCGAAAGACCAGCAGGGTCTTCGAATACACGCGCGGGGAGGTTCCCCTGGCGCGCGGCGATTGGGTCGTCGTCGAGACCGAGAAGGGGATAGTGCTCGGGCAGGTCGTCTACGGCCCGCGCGAGCGCGATACCGTGCCCCCGGAGGTCAAGCGCGTCATACGGAAGGCCGACGTCGAGGACCTCTCGATCCTCGATCGCAACCGGCGCAAGGAGGAGGAGGCGTACCTGTACTGCCTCCAGCGGATCAACGAACGCAGGCTCCCGATGAAGCTCGCCGACGTCGAGTTCATCCTCTCGGGCGGCAAGGCGATATTCTACTTCACCGCCGAGGGCCGGGTGGACTTCCGCGCGCTGGTCAAGGACCTCGCCACGCAGTTCCACACGCGCATCGAGATGCGCCAGATTGGCGTACGCGACGAATCCAAGATGACAGGCGGGATAGGGCCGTGCGGGCGCGAGCTGTGCTGTGCCGCATACCTTAAATCGTTCGAACCGGTTTCCATCCGCATGGCCAAAGACCAGAACCTGGCGCTCAACCCGCAGAAGGTTTCCGGCCTCTGCGGCCGGCTCATGTGCTGCCTGACCTACGAGCAGTCCACCTACGAAGCCATCTGGGGCCAGATCCCCAAGATTGGCAAGCGCGTGCAGACACCAAAAGGCGAGGGCAGGATCATGAGCGTGGACATCAAGAACCACAAGGTCCGCACGCTCATAGGAGACGATGTCGAGGTCTTCACCGTCGAGGAGATCCGAGAGCTCAACAAGGACCTCGTGCGCCCGCAGGGGGATCGCGACCACGATCGCAGGGGGCCCCGCGGCCCCCGGGGCCCCGGCGGGCCGCGTCACGACCGGGGCGACCGCCGCGACAACCGCGACAACCGCGACAGGCGCGACCGGCCGCAGGATAACCGGCTTCAAGGCCAGCCCCAGCAGCAACGGCCCGGCGCGAATCAGGGCCCGCGGCCCGAAGACGGACAGCAGGCGCAACCACCTCAGTCCGCTCCGGCGCCCGCGTCTTCAAGTTCCGCACCCCCGGCGTCTTCGCCCCAGCCGCAGGATCGGACTGCGCCAGATCCGGTCCCCGATCCGAAACCGCCCGAGCCCGCCCGCGAGGACCCGCCTCCGGCATCGGTCGAGAAAGAGGAAGGGCAAGGCTCTTAGCCCGACAGCGGCGCATGGTCGGGGCGGTTCCAAACCATGGCGGACGACGGACGCCGTCGCGGCCCGCGAGCGGCACCCCACACTCCCAAACACGCGGCCTGTGTGGTATAGAGGGTCGCCCCGGCGGTCCCGGGCGAAGGAGCCGGCCATGAAGAAAGTGTTTGTGACGAGCGCCCTCCCGTACGCCAACGGGAGCATACACATCGGCCACCTTGTCGAGTACATCCAGACCGACATCTACTGCCGTTTCAGGCGGATGCTGGGCGACGATGTCGTCTACGTCTGCGCCGACGACACGCACGGGACCCCCATCGAGCTCAACGCCCGATCGCGCGGTATCGCCCCCGAAGAGCTGGTCGCGTACTACGCCAGGGAGCACAAGGAGGATTTCGACGCCTTCGACGTGGGGTTCGACATCTACTACTCGACCAACTCCGATGAGAACCGCAGGTACTCCGAACTCGTCTTCTCGCGCCTCAAGGAAAAGGGACACATCATCCGCAAGACCACTCCGCTCACCTGGTGCCCGACCGACAAGCGGTTCCTGCCGGACAGATACGTCAAGGGGAACTGCCCCAAGTGCGGCGCCCCCGACCAGTACGGCGACGTCTGCGAGAAGTGCGATACTACCTACGCCCCGACCGACCTCAAGGACCCGTACTGCGTCATCTGCCGCGGTGCGCCCGAGGTCCGGGAGGCGGATCACTACTTCTTTAGGCTCTCGGACTTCGCGGGAGAACTTTCGGCGTGGACGGCCAAAGAGGGGTCGCTTCAGGACGAGATCAGGAACTACGTCAACGTGTGGATCAAGGACGGCCTCAAGGACTGGTGCATCTCGCGCAACGGTCCGTATTTCGGCTTTAAGATTCCCGGCGAGGACGACCTGTACTTTTACGTCTGGCTCGACGCCCCGATCGGCTACTTTGCGAGCCTTGACAAACTGTGTCAGCAGACCGGGCGGGAGGTCGAGGACTACCTGCACGGTGACGGTTCCGAGATGATCCACTTCGTCGGCAAGGACATCATCTACTTCCACGCCCTCTTCTGGCCTGCCATGCTCATCGGCGCCGGGTTCAAGGCCCCGGACCATCTTTTCGTGCACGGGATGCTCACCGTCAACGGCGAGAAGATGAGCAAGAGCCGCGGGACGTTCATCACGGCGCGGCAGTACCTGTCGGCGCTCGACCCGCAGTACCTGCGGTACTACTACGCCGCGAACCTCTCGTCGCGCCCCGACGACCTCGACCTCAACATGCAGGATTTTTCAAACCGCATCAACGCCGAGCTCGTGGGCAACATCAGCAACTTCACATACCGGACGCTCTCGTTCTGCTCAAAACAGTTTGAAGGGACTGTGACCACCCCCGCCGACGGCGGCCCGTCGGCCGAGTTCGCCGCCGCCGCCTCGGAGGTCCGGAACCTCTACGCCGGGCGCGAGTTCCGGAAGGCGATCCAACGGATCAACGCCGCCTGCGCGGTCGCCAACAAGTACTTCCAGGACTCCGCCCCGTGGGCGCTCGTAAAAAAGGACCGCGACGCGGCGCAAAAGGTCATCTCGTGGTGCGTCGCGGCGTGCAAGGTCCTTGGCGTGATGCTCAAACCCGTTCTCCCGAAGGCCGCGCAAAGCCTCGAGCGCCAGCTCGGGCTTGGGCCGCTTGCGTGGGCCGACGCGAACTTCGACTACCAGAACAGGAAGATCGCCGCCGCGGACATGCTCGCCAAAAAGGTCGAAAAGGAGCAGATCGACGCGATGTTCGCGTACGTGCCGCCCTCAACTGGCCCCGGCGCCGCGGTTGTCCGGGTAGGGGCGGCTGGAGCACTCGCTCAAAACGCGAGTGCGGAATCCGCCCGCGCGACGGGAGAGATCGAACCTCCGCCCTTTGCCGCCGAGATCACATATGACGACTTTGCAAGGCTTGACCTTCGAGTCGCCGAGGTTCTCGAGGCCGAGCGCGTGCCCAAGTCAAAAAAGCTCATCCGCATGCAGATAGACTGCGGCGAGCGCCGCCAGATCGTCGCCGGCATCGGCGAGGTCTACGCGCCCGAGCAGCTCGTCGGGAAAAAGATCGTCGTCGTGGCGAACCTGAAACCCGCGAAGCTCATGGGCATCGAATCCAAGGGGATGCTCTTGGCCTCCGGCGACCTGGTGCTCGCCGAGTTCCCCAAAGACGCAATAAACGGCGGGAAGGTGAAGTAGGAGGGATTCTGGCGTGCTGACGGTTGTCGCGGCCATTGTGATGCTGGGTCTGCTCATCTTCGTGCATGAGCTGGGGCACTTTTTTGCGTTCAAGGCCATAGGAGTCAAGGTCCTGAAGTTCTCGCTCGGGTTCGACCCGGTCCTTTTCAAGAGGCAGATAGGCGAGACCTCGTACCAGATCGGTTGGGTTCCCATAGGCGGATACGTCCGCCCGCTGGGCGAGCACGACGACGACGAGGTCGCAGTCGAGGACCGCGGGCGCGCGGTGGGTGACAAACCCCTGTGGGCGCGCTCCATCGCCTTTGCGGCCGGGCCGGTCATGAACCTCGTGTTCCCGGTCCTCATTTTCTGGGTTGTCTTTTCGCTCCCCGGGCACGAGCTTTCCTCCCGCGTCGGCATGATCATCGCGGGAATGCCCGCCGAAACCGCCGGGATGATGGCCGGGGACCGCGTGGTCGAAATTGACGGCAAAAAGGTCGAGTACTGGTCGGACCTCCTCGAGACGATAAGCGAGCGGCCGGGACGGACGTTCCCCGTGGTCGTTTCGAGGCACGGGCAGCGAATACCGCTGAACGTCACCGCGGAGGCGGTGCGCGAGGTCGACAGGCTGGGCGACGAGGTCACTGTCGGCAAGATCGGCGTGGTTTCGAGCGTGTACGATGCCCGAGTGGTGGTGACGGGCCCCGAAACGCCCGCCGCGGAAGCGGGGATATTGTCATGGGACGCGATCCGCGCCGTCAACGGGACAAAGGCAAAGGACTGGATAGAGTTCCGCGAGGCGTTCGAGGCCGCCGGTTCCGGATCCGTCACGCTCCAGGTGGAGCGCCGGGATGAGACGACGGTCAAGACGGGCAAGAGGGGCAGGAAGGACCGGAGCACCGCGAAGACCTCCGAGCTCACACTGGTCGTCAAGTCGCCCGGGACGGTTTTGGGCGCCGGCCTTGATACCGCGCAGGTCTACGTCCGCGACATCGAGCCGGGGAGTCCCGCGGACACCGCGGGGGTGAAACCCGGCGACAAGGTGATCTCGGTGGACGGCCGGTCTGTGGGGTACTGGCACGTGCTGGGCGAGATGTTCCGCAGGAATCCGGACAAGACCTTCGAGATCGTCTTCGGCCGGGGCGCTTCGACGTTTTCGGCCTCGCTCAAGATGCTCAAAAGGACCGAACGTGACGAGTTCAAGCAGGAGTACGTCTACTACGACCTCGGCGCCGCCAACGACTCCGATTTCACCGAAGGCGAGACCGTCCGGCGGCCGTTCTCGATCTCGCAGGGTATCATTCGCGCCTTCGAAACCGCGGGCGAGATCATCCGGGTCACGTACCTCGCGGTCTTCAAGCTGGTGACGGGCAAGCTCTCGCTCAAGACCGTGGGCGGGCCGATAATGATATTCGACATGGCGGGGACGGTCGCCAAAAAGGGGGCGATGTCGTATTTCTGGTTCATGGGGCTCATCTCGATCAACCTCGGCATCTTCAACCTCCTGCCCATCCCCATCCTCGACGGGGGCCACCTCATGCTGGCCGCGGTCGAGGCGATCGCGCGCCGGCCGCTCTCGCGCCGCGTGCGCATGTTCACCTCGTACGTGGGAGTCGCGTTCCTCGCGTCGATGTTCGTGCTCGTATTCAAGAATGACATCGAGCGGTACTGGGACAGCATCATGGGGTTCTTCCGTTGATCTGGCTTGCCATCGACACGTCGTCGTCGGTGGGGTCGGCGGCGCTTGTGCAAGACGGGATCCCGCTTGAGACCGCCACGCTCACCTCGCTCCCCGGCCACAGCGAAAGCCTGTTGTACTCGGTCACGCGCCTGCTCGACGGGGCGCATCTGTCGCTTGGCGAAGTGGATTTGCTTGCCGCGGGGGTCGGACCCGGCTCGTTCACGGGCCTTCGCGTGGGCCTCGCCGCCATGAAGGGCCTGCACCACGCGACCGGAAAACCCCTTCTCGGCGTCTCGTCGCTTCTTGCGCTTGCGATGAACGCGATGAGGCAGGAGGCGGGAGGCACGAGGCGTGAGGCCAGAACGGTTAATTCCGTATCTCATGCCTCACGCCTCACGCTTCATGCCCGCAATGTGTGTGCCGCCATCGACGCCCGCCGTGGCGACGTCTTCGCCGCCGTCTACCGGCTCGACGGTGTTGCGTTGGCACCGTTTATGTCCGAACAGATGACCCGTCCCGAGGCGCTCCTCGAGGAGTTGGAAAGGCTCGGCGCCGAGGTGATCTGCGTGGGCGACGCATTTGTCGCACAGCCATCAGCCACGAGCCATCAGCCATCAGCCGGCCGCCGGCCGGCCCTCATGCCTCATGCCTCGTGTCTCGTGCCTGGCCGTCCTTTCATGCACATTCCTTCCGACGAAAGCCTGCATTTCCCCTCGGCGGCAAACGTCGCGTCGATCGCGGCCCGGAGATTCGAGCGCGGAGAAACCGACAACGCCGCCGCCCTCGAACCCCGCTATGTCCGTCCGGTGGACTTCAAGACGGCGGGCTGAAACGTTGTGTCTGGCGTGAGCGCCGGCGTTTCACCACTCTGGGCTTGGAGCCGCACGTACGCGACCCGGTTGTGCAGTAGCTGGGATTTGGAGTACATGCGTGAACGCCCCACCGCGGCACGCCCTTCCACCCCGGCTCGCGCATGCTCCGCCGGTTTTTTTTCGCTTCTGGCCCAGGTTCGGGGCGAGCCGGGGCTCCAGGACGCGCCGGGGTGGGACTCTGGGTGTCGGCTACGAACGTACTCCGAATGTCACTGCAGTAGCGGCGTTTTTGACATCTTCTTTCGGGTATTGGACAATCGCGGCCCGACGGAGGAATGGAGTGCCCGACGGCCCAGGGGAAAAGCCGAAGCTCTCGGCGACCGTGATAGCGCAGGACGAGGAGGAACGCCTCCCGGAGTGCATCCGCTCGCTCGCGTTCTGCGACGAGGTGCTGGTCGTCGACGGTGGATCGCGCGACCGGACGCGCGAGGTGGCGGCGGAGGCGGGCGCCCGCGTCATCGAGCGGCCGTTTGACGACTTCGCAAGCCAGCACGAGTTCGCGCGGGCGCAGGCCCGGGGCGAGTGGATCATCTGGCTCGACGCGGACGAGCGCGCCACGCCCGAGCTCGCGCGCGAAGTGCGCGAGGTCATCGTCCGGGGCGGGCCGCCTGCCGCCTTCAGGGTGCCCACGCTGAACTTCTGGCGCGATGTGCGCCTCCGTTTCGGCGACGCCGGCCCCGAGCGGCACTTGCGGCTCTTCTGCCGCGAACTGTGTCGCTTTGACCCCGAGCGCCCGGTGCACGAAAAGGTCGTTTTAGACGGGCCGGTGGGCGGGCTCAAGTCTCCGATCATCCACCTTGCGTGGAGGTCGCTTTCGCACCTCGCGTGCAAGTCCCTTCGGTACGCCGAGGACTGGGCGCGCGCCCGGCATGCGCGCGGCCGCCGCGCGACGGCGCTCGATGTCGCAATCCACCCGGCCTGGCGATTCATCCGCGCCTACTTTTTCCGCCTGGGGTTTCTCGACGGCGTGCCTGGGGCGATTCTCGCTTTCGGCCGCGCGTACGAGGCGTTTGCGCGGTACGCCCGGCTGTGGGAGCTGTCGCGCTACCCGGACTCCAAAAAGGACTCCCTGCGTTGAGCGCCTCCGCGCCAGAGCCGCCCCGCGCGCCGCTTCTTCTGGTGGCGTCGTCCTCCGTCACCGGGCCGGCCGAGGGCCAGATTGCGCTCGCGCGCCTGCTCCGCGCCCGCGGAATCGAGGCCCGGATCGCGGCGGACACGGTGAAGGCAGGCGATGTCAAGGAGCGGCTCGAGGCGGCAGGTGTGCCGTGGATCCCCGACCTTTCAATGTCGCGCGCAGTGTGGCCCGGCCGGGCGATCAGGGACGTGCGCGTTCTGCGGGCCATCATCAGGCGCGGAGAAACCGACCTCCTGCACGCGTCTTTTTCGCATGACCACCACATGGCCGTCTGGGCGGCGCGCGGGACCGGCGTGCCCGTTTTTCGCACCGCCCACAGGCGGCGGGACGTCGAGATAGGAACGTACAGGCGGAGGCTCTACCGGCTCTCGGCGGGGATCGTCGTGCATGCCGAGAGCTACCGCCGCATCCTGCTCGAGCGCGGCATGGAGGAGGACCGGGTCTTCGCCATCCCCGGTTTTGTGGACGCCGGGAAGTTCACGTCCGGCCGCTCCCCGGCACTCAGGCGCGAGTGGGGCGTGGGCGGGGACGTCCCGCTTGCGGGGATCGTCGCACGCATGAAGCCCGAGCGACTCCACGACAGGCTCCTTGAGGCGTGGAAACTCGTGGGGGTTCCGGGCGCAAGGCTGGTCATCGTCGGCCGCGGCGAGGACGAACGCCGCCTCCGCGCCCTTGCGCCCGACGGCGTCGTCTTCGGCGGCTACCGAGCCGGCGCGGAGCTCGTCGAGGCGTACCGGGCGCTCGATGTTGCGGTCTGGTTGCGCGAAGGAAACGACGGCGCATGCCGCGGCGTGCTGGAGGCCATGGCGTGCGCCGTTCCGGTCGTCGTTGGAAACGAAGGCGCGCCCCCCGAGTTGGTCGGCGAAACCGGGCGTGTGGTGGACCCGCAAAGCCCCGAATCGATAGCCGAATCCCTCCGCGATCTGCTTGGAAACCTTCCTTTCGCCCGCCGCCTGGGTGCCGCCGCCCGCGCCCGCGCCCAGACGTTTTCGCCCGAACGCTACTGCGAAAACGTCCTCTCCTTCTGGCGCCGCCTGCGCCCGTCTTGACCGCAACGCCCCCCCCGAAGTGTGCATCGGCACCTCCACCCCGCCGGAATCGACGGAGTGGCGCTCATGCCACATAGAATGTGATCGCGCGCCGCGATGACGAGCGGCGGTTGTAGAAAGGTTTTCCCGCGCGCGACGGGCTCGCGCCTATCGGAGTCCGACTTTGGCGGCCGGTGTCGAATCCTCGAACCGCAGCTTGCTCGCTTCAAGGTAGGGTTCGAGGGACTCAATGGCTATCCACCCCCGCTCAAGCCTCTCGGCCGCCGCCCCGGTGGTGTTCGAGCCGGCGAAGGGGTCGAGGACCAGGTCGGTTTCGTCGGTCAGGAACTTGATGAAGAACTCGGGAATCGCCGCGGGGAACCTCGCGGGGTGGATGCCGATGCCGGCCTGTTTGCACCGCTTGGTGAACTCGTCGTTCGAGGCGTTGTTGCCAAACTTCATGAAATCCTCGGGCGCGCTCTCGTCCTCGAAGACGTTGGGGGGAATCGAGCCGCCGTTTGAGACCTGTTCGAAAGAAGTGCGGATGAGATGGCCGGACGGGCGCACGGTTTCTTTGACGCCGCGCCTGTTCAAGCGGATCTGGTCCTTGCTGTAGGGCTTCAGGACGTTTCGGTTGTTCGCCTTTGGCCACGGGGTTTTGGAGAACCACCACACGAACTCGGTGGAGTCCCTGATCCGGATTCTCCTGACCGTGACCCACTCGGCGGGCACCGGCATCTTGGCCGGGTTGTACCAGAAGCACTCCTGCGCCAGTGTGAAATCAAGGTCTTCTACCAGCGCGACCAGCAACTTGTAGTGGTATATCGAGCGCACCGGCGCGCCCTTCTCGTAGCTGCCGCCGATGTTGAGCACGAAACTGCCGTCGTCGGTGAGAACCCGCTTGATCTCGACGGCGAAGTCCATGAACCAACGGATGTAGTCGGTCTTCGAGACGTTCCCGTACTCTTTCTTGAAGTGAAGGGCATAGGGTGGAGACGTGACGACGAGGTTGATAGACCGGTCCGGGACGCTCTTGAGCACTTCCCTCGAGTCTCCAAGGTACGCCGCGCCGTGCTCGGTGGTGTAAAAGGGCTCAATGCCTTCCAAAACCGCCGTCGGGTGCGGATGACTCACCAGCGGAAGGCGCTTCTGAACGGGCATCGACATCCCTCTTTTATCGTCCTCAAGCCTATGATAGCGTAGCGCCGAACCTGATGCCGCGCAACATACAATAATAGGTTGACAATGTCAACCAAGAACATCGAAAAGACTTTGGGCGACTGGATCTCGCAGGCCGAGGCGGCGCGGCTACGTGATGTGAGTCGGCAGGCCATCAGCAAGCTTGTTCAAGCCGGGCGGGTGCGTTCGCTGGTTGTCGCCGGAAGAACGCTGGTGAACCGGTCGGACGTGCTCACCTTCAAACCCGGGTCTCCCGGACGGCCGAAAGGACGACGCGGTGACAAGTCCGCAACTCGTTGAGATCCACCGGCTTCTCGATTCCTGTACTCCTGAAGAACGGCGGGAAGTGTTCCTGAGGCTCCGGCAGGAGTTCCCCATTCACAAGATCGAGACAGACCTCAACGTCAAGGCCGAGGTCATTCTTGATGCCATCAGTCAGGCGAGCGACCTGACGTTGCGCGGAATTCGCGGCATCATCGCCGAATCGTCATTCTTCTACAACGTGGTGAGAAACCTGGATGGTTGGGAGTTCGTGCCCCCATCCGGGAACCAACCCTACGACTGCACGATTCGCGACACAACCGGCCCGGTCCGAATTCAGGTCAAGATGCAAAGGTTGAAGGCGCACAAGCCCATGATGGCGTCCGAGGCCGCCAGAAGGTTCCGGACGGACATGTACGCCGTCGAAACACAGCGAACCCGAAGCGGCAAGGGCGCCCGGGGCGAAGACACGCGGCCGTACCGGTTCGACGAGTTCGACATCCTCGCTGTCTCATTCCAGCCGTCTACAGGCGCGTGGGACCGCTTTTTGTACACGGTTGCAAGGTGGTTGTTGCCACAGGCCGGTCATGCGGACTTGATGAACAAGTTTCAGCCGGTGCCCGTACGTCCCAACGACGATTGGACCGACGATCTCCTTGAGGCCGTTCGGTGGTTCCGCTCGGACCTCAACAAAACGATCGGCGGTTTGGCATAGCGCGTTCAAGGCGGTGTCAAGCTGCCGCACTCCAAGACCATCGCCGGTCACTCGCGCATTTCCTTGGGGGGCGCGGAGGGTTTTTCGTCGCCCTTCGAAATCGAGTACCGGACCAGGGATTTTAGGAGCTCGTTTCTCTTGAGCGCGCCGAGTATCGACTTCAAGTCCTCGTAGACGGTCGGGTCCTCTATGAGCCCGCCCACCGTCCCTTCGCCCTTTTTGACAAAGGCGACCATTTCCTTGAGGTCGCGCGATGCCGTGTTCAGGTCGTCCACGAACGTGCGGCCGCCCTCCTGGGGGAAGATGAGGGCGTTGAGCGGCCCCTTCTGGTTCTTGACGGCGCTTATCAGGCCGGCGATCTCGTCGCTCGCGCGCGCGACATTGTCCAAAATCCGCTTGCCGTCTCTCTCGTAGATCAGGCCGTGGAGCGTCCCCTGGCCGTGCTGGATGGCCTGGAGCACGGCCTCGGCCTGCTCGATGGAACGGTTGAGCCGTCTTGTCGCCTCGACCAGGCTCGTGGTAAACGCCCGGGTCTCCTCGGCCATCTGGGGATTGTAGATGATCTCGTGGGCGACGCCGGGTCCCTCGACGACTCCGCGGGTCACGTCGGCCATCGAGTGGACGATGGTCTTGACGTCCTCCTGGAATTCGGGAGTCGAGTACGTCGCGACCGCCGATTTGAGATCGCGGCTTATCATCCGGATGTTGTCCAGGACCTCGCGCCCCGTCTGGAGCGCCTCGTTGAAATCCGTGGGGTCGGCGGTCTTGATCTCGCTCCCGTCCTTGAGCCGCGGCTCCTGCATCGAGCCGATGGTGATGTTGACGAGCTTGTCGCCCAAAAGCCCCTGCGAGTCGATGGCGGCGAGCGAGTCGGCGCGGATGCGTTCGAGGACGTCGGCGTTTATCCTGAGCGTGACCCTGATCTTCTTTTCCTCGGCCTTCTCCGGAAGCTCAATGGCGCTCACGACCCCTATGTCCACCCCCGCCAGCCGCACGGGGGCCGAGGGTTTGAGGCCGGCGATGCTTGTGAACCGGGCGTGGAGTTTCACCTGGGGCTTGAACAGGTTCTTTTCGCGGCCCAGAACGAAGATGGTGACCACAAAAATGGCGAACACCAGCACCACGAAAAACCCGACGCGAATCTGTACGGCCTGCTCGCGGTCCATTTGAACCCCAGCCAACGACTGACGATTGACGACCGGCGACCGCCAACCGACAACTGACGACGACGGCCGACGGCAAGGGTCATGCCGCCGGTGGCATTTTACGCCCCGGCCGGCCCGCCCGCCAGTTTTTGTCAGGTTTTTCCCAAAAAGAGCGCAAGGCGGGCGACCTGGCGATGAGTCGCGTGATTGCCTTCAATTTGCGCTTCCGGTATTCCGGACGTTGGCCCGCCACATCGGCCACGACGATTTTGCCAATCCGATGTTGCCAAACGGCGTGCGATACAGACATCGTTTGCCTTGGAGTTCGTTGAATCCTACAAAATACGCGTCGCCGCAACCGGCCAGTCCCAACATAGCCACGTCCTGAATTCCAGTGGTCGGGATGGGCGGTTTTTCCACCGCAATCGGCTCGAGATCTCTATTCAGCCGCATGATCTCACCTTGCCACTTGTCGTTTGTTCCCGCAAGCAGTATTGAGGCGTCAGAGGCCAAAACGACACGCCCCCCAGGGTATATCTCAAAGCGCTCGATGGCCGCTGCCTTCTTGATCGCCCCGCACTTGGCGATCACGTAGATCCGAGCGGCGAAGATGCGAGTCCCTCGCGAAATCAGAACAACGTTGTCGTCTTCGTCCAGAACTGGCGGTCCCAGATCTCCTTCATCAAACCCGACCTCCCATCGTTTGTGGCCCTCGGCGTCGAGCGAAAGCACCACATTGCCAATCGTTGTCACAATCCCGTTGTCCTTTCCGACTGCGATCTCGAATGCGGAGGCCCGGCACTCTGGGAACGTGTAAACCCATTTCGTGTTTCCGCCATCGCCAAGGGCGAAAATCTTGCCATCAGGGGTGCTGACGTACACCGTGCCGTCATGGCCTATCGATAGGCGCCCGTCGACGTCCAGGTCGTTTCGCCTCCAAACCACCGTGCCGTCCTTCACCGCGGCAACACCTCGCACGTGCTCGTCATCTGGCTTGAAGCAGCTGGAGGACACGTACACGGTACCGTCGGCCGCGACGGCAGGCGCCCAAGGCAGTCCGCGGCACTCCCGGTCCATTCCGTCGAACACCGGGACACCCGCCTCATCAAACGGCCACGTGACCAACCATCCATGTCTGTCAAGCAGGTACACCTCGCCGTTCGGACCGATGGCCGGCGGTGACAAGTGCCACGAGTAGTACTTCTGTTCCCCGGTCACGTTGCCGTTCTTGTCGAGCGTGACAAAACGCCCCTCGAAAGTGCTGTACGGATCGACCGTGACGTACACTGCGTTGTCACCCACCGCATAGCCCTCGACCCAGCCGTCCGGGCAGTACTCCCACGCCGGTACATTGGTGTCCTCTTGCGCCGGCGCCGAGGCGTCCCGGGGATCGTCCGAGACCGCGCACCAGTCCTGGGGTTCCGGCTCGTGGTCATTGCAGTCGAACGCGGCGCCCGCGTCGGGCGGCACGTAGGCAACGTCGTCAGGGAGGCAAATGCGCGAATCCGGCGTCCCGCCGTCGCCCGCGTCTTCATTCGATCCGTCGCCTTCATCCGGTCCCAAAACGTTCCCCGCGTCGCCGTCGCCGTCGCCGCCATCCTCGGCGCCACCGTCGAGCGGCGCCATGCTATCCGAATCCAAAACGTCTGGTGCGTCGGCGGCTGAGCCTGCGTCGCCGGCGTCCGGAGCCGGGCCGAAGTCCGCCGGTCCGTCCGCGCCCTCGTCAACTGAAGGAGTCTCGCCGCCCGTATCCGGGGACGGGTGCCGCGCGTCGTAAACACCGGACCAAGACCCCTCCGGTCCGGCACCCTCGTAATAAACCGACGCGTCGCCAGGGCATCCCGACACTGCGGCCGCCAACAACCCGGCGACCATCGCCAAAACCGCAGCGTCTCTCAGAAACCGCATGGATGACCTATCCCGGCATGCCCAAAGGTCCGTGTCATGGCGGCGGGACTATGATGGGCCCCAGGCCCGGCCCGCAGTAGCCGAACGAAACACCGTCGCCAAGGGCCGGCTTGACGATCGAGGCGCAGATACCTTTGGACATCGTATCCCAGTCATTCCAGTCGCGAAGCTCGTAGTCGTAGATCCCGCTGGCGTACGGAACGAATACAATCCACGGGTCCCTTGTCGCCAACGCGTACACGCCTACGATGCCGAAGAGCCCGTTCCCCACGTGAAAGCGGATGTCCGCACCTGTCCCGGCGAGGTAGCCCTCGGGTCCGAACACCGAGTCGTTCATGCCCCAATACCAGCTCTGCTGCTCGTTGATCATGAAGTCGTACTGCGGTTGGTTCGTTTCTCCCCTGTACAGCAGGTAGAACCTCCCCCCCGTGACCAAACCGCCGCCGGGCTGCCACGCGAATCCCACTTTGCCGGTTCCCGAAACGCAGTGCGTGTTTGAGCGCACGTCGGTATGCGTCTCGTCGGGCGTGAACCTGACGCCCTCTTGCCATCGGCTGGTGGTGTCGTCGTAGTAGTATGTATCGAAAGGCTCGCAACCTTCTCCGGTACATCCGGCGGCGACGAGATGCACGATGCTCAAATCGATCGCTTTGAAAGGGACGAAAGACGTGATCTTGACCAGCGGTTTGACAGCCAGAGCGGGCGAGTTGCAGCTCACCATCTGCTGGCCGGATCCGTTCGCCGCCGGGATGGCTTCGTCCCACACCCCTTCCGGCGACATCTGTTTCTGCCACAGACCGCCCCCGCTGTCGTGGAACATCACCAAAAGGTCGCCTCTGTAGTTGACCAACGCCGGGTCGTACGTCGGGTTGGCCAGAACGCCGACCGGAATCTCTTCGTCCGCCCATTGGCCGTCCGCACTCATCGCCTTGAGCCACAGGTTGTTGCCGCCGACGTTGTCGGCGGATCGGTAAAGGAGGAAGAGACCTTCCTGGCCGCCGGCCGGTACGAAATCGGCCAAAGACGGTGCGGACGACGGCGAGTGCTGCATCGTCAAATGTGCAGCCGGCGACCACTTGTCACAGGCAGCACCGTCCCGGCACCCTTCGAAGCCGTCGAATTCCTTGTAGGCGTACCCCGTGGGTTGTTTGTAGAAAACGAAGAGGTCGCCGCCAAACGATGCTGCGGCCGGCGTCGAATCTGAGGTCGCGCCGAACTCGAAAGGGCTGAATCTGTGCTGCAAAGCGGATCCCCAGGCGGTCCCTGTCGGCGGGCAATGGACGCACGCCTGGACCGGGTCGCTGCAATCGTTGATCACGCCGTCCCGGTTCCAGTCAACGCCGCCGTCTTGGACGGTGAAAAAGGTGTGGCTGCGGGCGAGGAATCCGACATCGACGCCTCCGAGACCGTCGGATTCGCACAGCGAAACGGGGTTGAGAACTGCCTGATACCGACCGTCCGAGAAATGGACCGCGGTTGGGTCGCCGCCGAAGTCCTGTTCATAAAAGTAGTTCATCACGCTTGTATAGTGCGGCTTGCAGTTGTGCGCGCCAGCCTGTGCGCCGCCGTAGTGTTCCAGACCGAACGCGTGCCCGATCTCGTGGACGAGCACCTCAGCGTCCTGACCTGAATTGACCGCGAACCCCTCGCCGTAGTTGACGCCTCCTTCCCATCCGTGGTCCGCGGGTTGGACCAGCCCGAAAAGAAACAGACCTCTCCGGATTGGAGGGAACCAGTCAACGTTGTACTTGCACAACGGCGTGTCGCCGCACGGACGACGCCCACCGGCGCGGTACACGCACCACACCCAGCATTCTATTGGATGGTAGTCATTTTCCGGAAACTGTGTGACACCACCGAAGTCACCGCATAGCCCGGGGACTCCACAGTAGTAGTACGGGTCGAAATCGACGTCGAAGTGCAGGTTCAACGCCGCGCTCCCGTCGGGGTTGGCATTCGCCCAACTGGACTCATTGAATTTCTCGTGCAACGTCGCAATGGTTGTTGGGCCGGGTGTGACTGCTCCCCACCGATTGTTGACCCTGTCGATCTCAATGAACACGTCTTTTCTCAACGGGTTGGCGCCCCATTGCGGCAAGAGCTGCGCGTAGTCGACCTTTTGAAGCGTCCCGCCCGGGCAAACGCCAAAGTGGTTGAAACAACCGTTTTCCGTGTAGTCCGCATGTTCGCAGACTCTGTCGCAACCAAACGTCTCGACGTAGTCGCTGAGGCCGTCGCCGTCGGTATCCTGAGTGTTGAAAGCCCTTGAACAGTCGTAGCCCGCTTGCGTCACCGCGGCTGCGTCGTCGCAGGTCCCAAGGGCCGCTTCAAGCGAGGCGCCCAAACCGTCCCCGTCGGCATCGTTCCAACGGTCGTTCTTGCCAAGATCGATTTTCCCCTCGACTGCCCACGCCTTCTGGCCGGCAAACACGAACCCCTTTGCCCGACTGGCGTTCGCGCGGATCATAGAGGCCGCCCCGACGCCACCGTTCTCGTCGTACGCCGGACCTGCCCCGTTGTAGAACATGTTGAAGGTTGTTGCTTCGGCCAGCACGAGCATTGTATCCTCGCCCGGGTCCTTCAAAAGCGTTTGAATCTCGTCGCCTTGATGCCAACCCCAGTCGGCACGATACCCTCCAAACCGCACCCGCCCCGGCGCCATGTACTGCCAGTCCCCCTGTCCGACGAGGCGCTCAAGCCTGCATGTGCCTGCGGCGGTCGTTCTCTTTGCCCGTACTATGCCTCTCACGTTGCCGCCCGTCCCTCCAGACAATGCCGGGGTAATTGTCACCATTGCGCCAACGTTGCAGCTACAAGTGTGCGACGAATCGCTCGCCCAATCTCCGCCACAGCCGCAGATGTTGCGATCGTCATTCGTGGCGAAGTTTTGGTATCCAACACCCGGCCAGGGGTTGTATAGAACGTCAAGAATGGGGTCGCTTCCAGTCGAGCATCCTCTGAGCCTGTAGCTGACCGGCGTCCTCGGCGCAACGGTGTCGTAGAATTCGCCGAATCTGGTAACGAGGATGTCCTTCACGTACGGTGAGGGCGTCGCGTCCGAAAAGACGTTGATGAATCCCGCGGCGGAGACGGTGTTCAACACTTTTTCGCCCAGCTTCTTGTCCTTCCTCACGATAGACACGTTGAGCACGTAGCTGTAGGTCCCGTCCGGCGCAAAGTCGCCCGTCGCCGTCTCGCCGTCCCACAGACTGACGCCCTGCAACAGAAGATATGGCGAACGCTTTCCAAAATCCGCCGTCCCGATTTGGACTTCGTCCCGGACGATCCGGATGACGTGCCCGTTGGCATCCAGGATGATCCTCTCGAAACGCAGGAAAAAAGTGTGCCCTTGACCACTCCCGCCCAACCCCTGAATCGATCTGACGTCCACTTTGGCCGCGATCTGGTTGGATTCGAATCGGGGGTCGAACGCCCTGTTCATGTTCAGCAACGACAGGATGCGCATCTTGCCGTCTGCGCTCGTGCACCCGCCGGTATTTGGCATCCCGACGCTGTAGTCGAACTGGTCGAACTCAAAGAGCACACGGGCGTTCTGGCCTTCGATGAGGTTGCCGAACATGATGAAGGGGCCGCCGAGCGACTCCATGTTGAGAGAGGCGTACGGGAAAGACACCACCGGCGCAGGATCGTCGTCCACCAGAAGCTCGACCATACCCTCGGCGTCCCGAACCAGCCGATAGTCTCGCCACACGCTCCAGTCATGATACGCCGTCAGTACTTCCGTAATTCCAAGTTCTCCCGTCTCCGGGTCCGGATGGCCCTCGATTGCGAGCACCACCACCCTGTCGCCGTAGATGTCCTCCCCGAACCCTATTACGGACGCCTTCACGCCATCGTCCAGCCACACGACCCCGCCGCCGAACAGCGTGGTGTACGGGTCCGGATTCTTTTCACTCACTGTCTCTCTCATCCTGAATGTGACCGACGCGTGCCTCTCGGTCCGAATCCCCTCCTCGACC
>JACRCP010000149.1 GCA_016218965.1 Deltaproteobacteria bacterium
GCGAGAACGCGCCGGTGTCGGGGATGGGGTGCAGCAAGGTGAACGGGTTCGGGAACCAGCAGTACTGCAACTGCCGTTTTGATGCGCCGACGACCAACACGAACAGCAAGTACGCCTATCTCACGCCCACGCAGGACTTCATAGACTTCTTCAAAGGGCTCAAGAAGGACCCCAACGACGTGAACATGGCTGTCGTCATCGGGGCGGCGCAGAGCGGATCGAGCGCCGGGGAGCCCGAGAACTGCTCGAGCCCCAACGGCGTCGCCTGCGCGGGCAAGCGGTACCACGAGGTCGCCGAGGGGATGACCAAGTACCTGTCGGACAGCATCTGCAAGGAGTCGTTCAAACAAACACTCATCGAAATCGCGCAAGACCTCATAGTCGCGTGTCGGTGATCGAGGCCGGAACTTTGGCTGAACCTTTGGGGACGTTGGTGCGGAGCGTGCGGGGCGGAAATGGGAAACAACCTCGGGCGGAGCCTCGGGACGTTCGCGTGAACGGGAAGCGGAGCCCCGAGGTCACGTTCGATGTCCTTCCGGGCAAATGATAGAAAGTGCAACGTAGGGGTGAACGAAAAAAAAGGCCGCCCCAGTGACACGAGGCGGCCGTTCGAAAGTTCGACACGTGTGACTAGAAGAGACCCGCCACCACCTCGACGATGCCCGCGATCTCCTTGGCAAGCTCGGGGATCTCGGCGACACCCGCCTGCAGGGCTGTGACAGTGTCCTTGAGCGCAGTGCCGACCGAGCCGGCCTTCGTGATGTTCTTGGGGTCCTTGGCGAGATCGGCCGGAACTTTCGTGACGAGGCCCTGGCCTTCGCCGATGAGCGCCGTGCCTTGATCCTTGAGGCTGAGCAGGAGCTCGGCGACGCCCTTGACGGTTTCGAGCATGCCCTTGAGCTGATCGGCCTTGCCGGTCATCTTGTCCTTGTTCTTCTTGAGATCCTCGACCGCGAGCTTGAAGTCCGGGACCGCGGCAACGCCGGCGAGATCGGCCTTGAACTTCTTGATCATCTCCTTGGCGACCATGATGGTGGCCGGGATCTTGTTGGCCTTCTTGAGGAACTCGTCAACCGAGGCGATCTCGGTGGACGGATAGCTGAGCTTGGCGATGGTCGTGAAATCGGTCGCCGGGTTCTTGGAAAGGTCGGCGAGTTTCGGGGAGATGTCCGCCATAGTGTAGGGGACCCTCTTGGCCGGGGCGCACGCCACAAGCGCCGCGATCGCGAACAACACCACTGCGAGAACCGCAAGCTTCTTCATTCTGCTCCTCCTTGGTTTGATAGTCTCCCGTTACGGGGCGGTACTATACCCATTTAAAAACCCCTGTCAACTCAAACATCCGGCTCGGGTGCATCCCCGATATTGGGGTTTTCGTCGCCGGGCTGCGTGCTACGAAACGACCTCCAGTTTAGCGCGCATCACCGTCGCGGACGGAATTCGCTGATCCGGATCTTTGGCGACCGCCGCCCGGAGGATCCCGACGATTTCGTCGACTGAAGCCGGCGGGAGCGACGGGACCAGAACGTCCCGGACCTTCTTCTCGTCAAGGGGAATCGCGCCGTCGAGCCTGCGCGGCCGTTCGCCCGTCAACATTTCGTAAATGATGATGCCGAGCGAAAAGAGGTCCGAGCGGGGGTCTATGCGCGACCAGCCGAAGTACTGTTCGGACGACATGTACGCGAGGTTTCCGAGGATCTGCCCGCTCTGCGTCTTGATCGACGCGTCCCACGCGGCGAGGCCGAAGTCGATCACCTTGATCGAGCCGTCGGAGAGCACGAAGATGTTGTTCGGGGCCAGGTCGCGGTGCACGACGCCAATGGCGTGGGCGGCCTCCAGCGCGCGCAGGACTTTGAGGGCGATTCCGAGCGCCTGGGCGTGGGCGATCCTTCCCTTCTCCTTGATAACCTCGCGAAGCGTCCGGCCCTCCACGAGCTCCATCACGAGGTAGCTCATGTCGTCGGCCACGTCCCAGAGCTTCACGATCTCCGCGCAGCTCGTCAGCGTCCGCATGACCTTGGCCTCGCGGCGGAACCGGGCCATGAGCTCCTGGTTCCGGCGGTGCTCGTGGTGGATGACCTTTATGGCGACATCGAGGTCCAACTGCCGGTCCCTTGCCCGGAACACGACGCCGAAGCTCCCTTCGCCCAGCCGCGCCACCGGGTCGTAGCGCCCGCGCGATTTCTCGCGGATCTCGCTGTCCGGGGGGACAAGCGAGAGCGTCTGCTCCGACGCGCTCGAAGGACCGGCCGCCGCGGGGAGCGGTTGGGGCCGCGCGCCGCTGCTCCGGACGAACTGCGAGAGCCAAATGTGGTACGAGCTTGAGCTGTCTTTTCCCATCCCGCGGGCCATCTTTTGCGCCTCCGAGGCAGCCTCCTGGAGCACGAACTTGCGGTAGACCGGCGGCGAGATGTCAAGAACGCCAGCCGCGTCGCGTTTGAGAAACCCGGCCAGGGTCAGGTGGTCCAAGGCGCGCGGATCAAATGCCTCGCGGCTGAGCTCGTCGCCCAACATCCTTGCGTAGAACCAGCGGTCGCCGTCCTTCTCCCGCACTACCGCGACTGCGGTGAGCACCTGCCGCGCCTCGTCGCCGGCGTGCATCCAGTAATGGCGGAGCGTCGTTTGGGCCCCGCGTTCGAAACGCTGTGCCATCGCCGCCAGCGGATCGCCTGCGCGGCGGCGGTGCGCGTCAAAGAGCTCCCGCCCCGCGAGGTTCAGGAAGTGGGGAAATCCGGCCGCCAGCGAGACGACGGCGCCGACCTCCCGTTCGTCAAACATGACGTCCGATTCTGAAAGGAAAGCCCCTACGACCTCCCGGGCGTCGGCGTCCGAGAGGGGCTCAAGAAACTCCTCGCGGAAGATGTTGTGGAACTCCGAGAATTCGAGCGTCCTTCCGCCTTCGGCGTGGGAGAGCAGGTCCAGCATCGATTCACGGCTCGCCACGATATAGCGGACCTGCTCGACCTGATTGAGGTTCCGAAGGGAGATGAAAAACTGCACGTCGAGGTCGCGGTTGTGCACAAGCACCTGAAACTCGTCGAAAACCAGCAGAACCGTGAAGCCGAGGCGTCGCAGGTCCCGGAAAACGGCGGTGATCCTGAAAAAGTCGGTCTCGTCCTGCGCCGGAAAGGCGACGGGCACGGCGCCGCTACGGGCCTCGATCTCGGTGCGCAGTTTGCCAAGGAGCTGGGTCCAAAACGCCCGGGCGCTCACTCCAACGTAGCCCGTCAGGTCGATGTAGACCGGGACGTAGCGCGCGTGGTCCAGCGAATAGTCGACCGTGAATGATCGGCCCAGGAGGTGGTTTAGAAGCGAGGTCTTGCCGGTCTTTGTCTCGCCAATGATCTCGAAACACGACGGCGAAGCGCCCTGCAACGAGCTGCCGATTTCATCCAAAAGAAAACCTCGCCCGCGGCATGGCGTCTCGGGATCCAGGGCCGCGGCGGAAAAGGGGTTGCTGCCGGTCATCAATCTCCTCCTCGCGCGCTATCCGACGAGCCGTTCGAGGCTCTGGTTCCGGTGAATCCACTCCGAAAGGATCGCCATCGAGATGCTCAACCCCTGTTGCTCGTCGCTCAGCAGCAACTCCCGTCGCGTCAGGGTTTCGAGGGCGGCCGGAAGCTCCCCGGTCGAGATGCGGTATTCGCCGAGAAGCTGGCGCAGGTCGCCGTAGGCGCACCGTCCCCGCTGGCGGACCAGCGCGGCGACGCCCGCAAGACACATGCGCTGGAGCTGAGGGGATTCCTCCCAATACGTGCGGACCTCCGCGGGCCCCCGGGCCAGGAAATCCTTTGAGACCTGGTCGATGTGGTCCCTGGTGACCCTGGTGAGGGCCTGGCGGTTTCGGAACGACACGACGCGGGAAGCGAGCGCCTGCGTGAGAAACGGCTGCCCGCGCGTGAGATCGTAGACGCGGTCGAGTGAGGCGTTGTCGAAATCGAACCAGTCTTTGGTGGGGCGCATGAGCAGCTCGCGGGTCTCGGCCTCGGACAGGAAGCCTATGCGGAAATGCACCCCCAGGCCGTACAGATCGGACCAGTACTGCGCGGCGAGCTCTTCGATGGCGTGCGAGCCGGCAAACACGAATGCCAGCGCCGGCTCGTGTTGGACGAGGTGCCGCACGTACGCGAGGACCCCCGCGCCCACGGTCCCCGACCGGATGAGCGACTGGAGATACTCGAACTCGTCTATCATGAGGACGATTCGCCGGTTGCCCCAACCAGCCGCTTCCGCCGCCTGTTTCAGCTTCCGGAAGTGGCGCTCGAACGCCTCGTCCGGGTGCGCCGCAAATTCGGAAAGGTCCGGCAGCTTGAACGCGACGCCCCGCTCGATGGCCGCGGAGGCGGCGCACGAGAGCATCAGATGGTAGAAACGATCGGTAGTCGGCGGCTGCATTCCCTGGGCGTCCATGAGGACCGCAGTGAATCTCGCGGGGTCGAGGCGTCCCTGGAGCTGGTACAAGAGCGAAGTTTTGCCCATGCGCCGCTGGCCGTAGATGATGATCGCGTTTGTCTGCGCGCCCGCGTCCAGCGCCTCGACGAGCTGGTCGAGCACCGCCTCACGCCCGAAGAACATGCTCCGGTCGCGCACCGGGGCGCCGACGATGTACGGGTTGCGCGGCATCCGAACGAACGGCCGCTCCGGTCCTTCACGAACCGTGAGAGTCTCGACAAACTCGACGGTCTCACGCTTTCGCCGGATGTCGTCAAAAGTCAGGCTCACGGCGACCGCGTAACTTCCGATACCCGGCGGGTGGAGACGAAAGTGCATCTTCACCGTCGAGCCCGGGAGCAGGGCGCCTAGCGGGGCCTGTGCCTCGTCGGGCTGGAGCTCGTCGCTCACCAAAGCGCACGTGATCGACTCGGCGAACCCCTGCCCGTGGTTGTGGACCTCGACCTCGAGGACGACGGTCCGGGCAAAGGGCAGGGTGAGCGCCGGGAAGCTGGCCTCGAGCTGCGCGATACCCTGCAAATCCTCCAGCGCGCGCTGAATCACGCCGTTCCAGCCGGCGATGACCCGCAGAAACGCCCGCCGCTCGAACCCGATAGTGGTGCGGTGCACGGCCTCGGCGGTTTCGTTGAGCGAGCCGGCTGCCGCGTTGAGGAATGCCGCCCCCGTCGCGGCGTTTGCGGTTCGCTGGTGCTTGGCGACGTTGTCGGCGGTCGCCGAGAGGTTCGCAAGGAGCGCGTCAAGATACGGGAACCACCTCTCTCCGAAAGTGCGGTAGCCCGGATCATTCTTGAGCCTGTCGATCTCGCCCGAAATGCCGGCCACCCTCGACATCGACCGCACGCCGAGCGCCTGACGCAGAAACGAGAAAACGGGCATGGCCGTGTTCAGATCGGCACAGAGCGCCACAACGTCCTTGGGGAGATTGAGCAGGGAATCGAGTTGCGGGGGTTCCACCTGGTCGGCCGCGTGGATCTCATGGAATGTCTCGATGAGCAGGAGGAGGTCGGCCCGCCCGCTCACCGTGGCATACATGATTGCCTCGTCAAATCGCGAACGGCCGCCCGCCTCGTCGCGCAGCATCGAGAGAATCGTCCCGAAATCCAACGGTGTTTGAAACGTCCGCTGGAGGCGCCGCCAGTGCGCCGCCTCGCGCGCCGCCCCGCGGCCAAGCAGTATCGCCTCAAGAAAGAAGCCGACGAGAAACAGAAGCACGCAGGCTCGACCCGCTTGGACCAGTCGAACACGGGCGCGAAGCAACGGTTCAAGAGGGGTTGCGTCCGCCGGCTCCAGGCGCGCAAGCTCCTGGATCTTCCCGAGAGTCTGGATGTTTCCGGTGTCCAAAACGGCGTTGGCAAGGAACTGTCTCATCAGACGCGTGAGTGTGCCGACTAACGCGTCCACGACGCCTTCCACGACCTCTTCGGCGCTGATTCGGTTTTGCGACTCGCCGCGCATTTCGTCAATCCTCGCCTCGAGCGCCTCGATCTCGTCCCGAATTGCATCACGTTCGTCTTCATCCACTTTGGCGAGCGCCGCGACCATCGTCGCCGTCTTTTGAATCTGCCGTGTCTCGCAGCCGCCCGCGGCGGTTGTGGAGGAACTCGTCCGCGAAAGATACGCCTTTCCTTTTTTGTCGATGTTTAAGTACGCGTTGTGGGACTCTTCAAAAACGTACACAAGGCCGCTCAAATGCAGCTTGTGCCTGAGGAGCCACTGAACGCACATCCCGAAAGGGGTTTGTGCCTTGTCTGGTTTCACCGTGACGGCGCCCTTGTTGTTGACGGTGATCTCTACGTACGCCAACGGCGGGGCGCTCTCCAGACACCCCGAGAAGTCGACGTTTTGGTACGTGACCGAGAACGCCGCGCTGATGCCGCTGAAAACGTCGCTCTTGTCGGTTGCATCGCGCCGTGCGGCGGTGTCGCGCGCCTCCCTGCTCAACAGATCGCGGATATCTTCGAGAGCGCCGAGTCGCGCTTCGATCTCGGAGAGCGCCCGGCTTTTTTTCAGAGCCGCCTGTTCCAACGCCTCGGCCACGTCGCTTGACAATCCGCGCAGTTGTTCCTTGTCGGTTCGTCGCCGGTCGATCTCCTGTCTTGCGGCCCGCAGGTCCTTGATTCGCTCATGCGCCTCGAGCGCAATCGCGTGCCAGTACGCGGCGCGCCCGGGCGCCGGCATCTTTCCGAACAATATCTCGCGCTTGGCCTGTTCGTAGACGTCGTCGAGCTCGGGAGCGACAATTCGGGCCGCGGCGTCGCCCCTCAAACCGTGTTCGATGAGCCGCGATACGTTCGCCGGAGACGCCCAATGCTTGTCGGGCAGGCGTTTCACGACCGAATCGACGGCGCGGGAATCCGGGAGACCTGCCCGGATCGGTTCGCGCCCGGCGAGTGCGGCGTATGCCGCAGAGGGGCTTTGGCCGAACAGGTCGCCAATGGAGATCCACACACCCAGAAGCAGAAGTCCAAGGACCGTGAATGCCGCAGCGTGGAACCTCAGGCCGGGGAGGCGGTCCAGAATGGACCGCGCGCGGGCCCGATCCGCCTGCGGCGCCAAGTGTCCCGCCGGCAGATCTGCGGTTTTCAGCGCAGCTTCTTCCATCCCCTTGACGGGAATCGTCGCTATTTCACGGGGCTCGTCGGGCACGGACAATCCTTCACGTTTTCCAGTTCAACGCCACGGATCGTATCACAACCGGGCCTGGCCAATGCGACTTTGTAGGGTCGGCGGTAGGGGCGGTCGGAGCGTAGCGACGCCCGCCCGTGCAGTTGCAGCGACGCCCGCCCGTGTGTTCGCAGCGACGCCCGCCCGCGCGCTCCTTCGCTCAGCATCCGTATTTGTGCGCCCAATCCCACGGTTTTTCCACCAAACCCGCCTCCACGGGGTTTTCGGACATGTACCTCAAGACCTCCTGAACTTTCTCCGGTTTCCGGATGCCCTCGTCGTAGAAACTTTTCTGCCAGAGTGGCGCGTGAAATCCTTTCTTCCCGACCCTCAACGAGACACCTGCCTTGAACCACCGCACCCATTCGATGACGTCAAGAACGCCGCTCAACAGAATGTGCACGTGGTCGGGCATTATCACGTACGCGTGCACCGGACCGCCGCGTTCGGCCGTTTGTCCGCGGAGTGTAGAACTCAATAGATCGAGCACAACCGGATTCGTGAGAACCGGTTCCTTGCCCGCGGAGCAGATGGTCAGAAAGAACGCATCGTTTCCCTGGTAACATTCCCGGGGGAGGTGATGCCGTTTGCGTTGCGGGAGATCAACCATTGGTTCCCCATCGTGGACGGGTACAGGCGGTCCGGACACGGTCGGACCGGGGACGGTCGGGCGTCGCTCGGTTCTACCGCCCCTATTCGGGGGCGCTCCGACCGACCCTACTGGCGTCCCTACACGCATCACCACGTACCCGATGTTTGATGTAGGGTCGGCCCGAGCAACGCGAGGTCCGACCGTGCCCGAATCCGCGTTCGTCCCCAACATGCACGATCACCACACGCCGCCAATCCCGAATCCGAGTTCGCCCGACGGCGTCACGTAGGGAATCAATACGCGCACGGTCGGGCCTCGCTCGGTTCCACCGCCCCTATTCGGGGTCGCTCGGACCGACCCTACACTCGGGTTGCCGGTCTCCGCGAGTATCCAGAGCGTCGCTCCGGTTGCGATCAACGCCCCGCCCAAACCGTAGCCAGTGACGGCAAGGGCGTTGTATGTGCCCAGCTTGCTGTCGAGATCGTCGTGTGTGGTCTTGCCGGCGGAGGACTCGTAGTCCGAATTCGCGTTCACGGCCATGACCGTGAAAACGGCGCCGATCGCAGCGACGGCGCCGCCGCTGATGAGCGTGACGTTGCGCCAGAGGGTGTAATCGACGGCTGGCTGGGCGGCGTGCAAGACCCCGGGCGGACCTCGCTGCGCTCGGGCCGCCCCTACGTCGGCAGTGACGGTCGGGATGTGGAACAGCGTCTTGACCAGCCGATCAATCGTGTCGGCCAGGACCTTCTCGCTCTTTGATACCCGCTGCGTGCCGCGCTCGATGACGACGACCTTCTCGGTATCCATGAGCTTGAGCGTCACAACGTACTCGTCGCCCAGCGCCCCGACGGAGCCCTCGACGTAGAAGCTCGCCCCCATCGCCCCGGCGATCTGGATGAGGCAGCTCGTGTCGGTGCAGCCCTGGAGCTGCTTGTTCTGCTCCCACGCCATCATCTTGTCGAGGTCCTTCTGCCCGATGACGACGTGCCGCTTGAGCTGCGTGGTCTGGTCGATGACCAGCTCGGTCAAAAGCTTTGCGACGCCGGGCTCGATGCCCTTCTCGATTTCAATGTTGAACACGATGAGCGTCGGCAGCGCCGCCGCTTTCTTGGCGTCAGGTTTCTTCTCGGGCGGCTTCTTCTCCGGCGCCTTGGCGGGCTCCGGTGGAGCTTTGGCCGGCTCCGCCTTCTTTGCAGCCGGGGCCTTCTCGGGCTTTTTCTCGGCGGCATTCGCAAACTCGGGCGCGCCCGCGAAGAGCGCGAGGACGAAGGCGGAAAACAGAATCTTCGTCATGTAAAGGACCTCCTCAAAAATGCCGGATATTTAGCTGAACCGGTGACATAGTCACCGGTGTCACTAAACGAGTTATCCCATAGCAATCCACTTTCTGTGGCAGTGAACCTTCCCTGTATGACCAAATCTGTTGCGGCGATGAACCAAACAAAGTCCACCGATGTACCTGCGACTTGTCCGGTCCCTGATCCAACTCCATATTCACTAACGCCCATGTTTCCCTCTTTGTATGGCAAATGGATCCGCAATGGTGATCCATCAGCACCATTTGTGTTTTGATTCTCAAACTGGAAATAGATGTCCACAACGCCATCCATGCTAATGGAGTATTTGATAGCGTTCGATGGGGCAAATGTGAGCGCCGTGCTGCCATCAACAACAGAGAAGTATTTCCCCGTCTCGGCGCCATTCTGTCCTAGAGGCATTGTAAACTTCACCGCCTCTTGGAACTTCCCGAACCCATCCCGCCCGGCGACGAGAGTTTCGACCAACCACCGGTTCGAGGCGTCCATCGTGGCTTCGAAGGAGCCCACGGTTACGCACGGGCGGTTGACTTCGTTCGCGAGCGTGAGGCCGGTGGCCATGATGAACATGTCGCCTTGGTCATCACAGTCGGTGTCTCGCTTCTGGCATATGTCCGTGGCTGCAGCACCAGACGAGGTGCGCGCGGGATTGCGGCTGAAGGCGAAGTAGCCGCCGCTTGAGCCGTCGCAGACATGGAGGAACATCGGCATGGCGTACGGCCATGCGACACCAGCCGTGATCCCGAAGACGTTGTCGACAGTATCGGAAGAAGCGCCGAAGGTGGTGGTAACAGGCGAGGTGAACGAAAGCGTTTTCGCGTCGGTGACCTTCACGATGCACGGGTTGCTGGAAGACAGTGGGTTGCCATCGGAGCCGAAAATCGAGAGCGTGTTTCCTGTATAGTCGAGCCGGCAGTTGCTGGTGCCCTGCACCCCTCGCTCACCGTTGCAAACGTAGTTCGTCCCCGAGCCCGATGTGTACTTCACCCCGCCGTAGGTGCAATTCCCTCCAGGGGATTCGACGACTCCGGCCACCGAGATCCCGTCGCCGCCTTGCAAACCCGTGTCGCCCTTGGGTCCCTGGATGCCTTGAATTCCTTGGATGCCCTGGATGCCCTGTGACCCCTGTGCCCCGTTGCACACGTACTCGTCGCCCGTCGCCGAAGTCACCTTCAAGCCGCCGGCGGCGCAGTTGGTCCCGGGCGCCTCTGAGGCGAGTGTCACTGAAACACCCGCGGTTCCGGTGTCGCCTCTCGTCCCGGGCGCTCCATTGCACACGCAGGAGACGGCCGATCCCGATGTGAACTTCAGGCCGCCGTATTGACAGTTGGCCCCGGGTCCCTCGGCGACACTCGACGGAGGCTCGCCCTGCAGGACGTACACGTCGGCGCTCGCGGATCCCGCGGGGGCCGAAAGCGTGAGCGCGAACGCGCCGGTTACAAGCGCCGCCGGGAGCAACAGATTCCTATTCATGCCAGTACCTCCTGATTCCATTGCAAGTCCATCGGCCGCGGTGAAGACCGCACCGCCGCCGCTCTTATCGAGCTTCGCACTGTCCACCGTGTCGAGTCTCTCACCCATCACGATCCATTTCTTCTGGAATCGGTGAGCGGCATCGGTGCGGCCGGGGAGGCCGGATACAACGCCACCGGGATCGGCGATTGCCGCTTGTGTCCCCTCGCCGTCAATCGATGTGATGACCGGCCCGACACCCGCATCGCCGGCATCAACGCTAGCGTCCGTTCCAACGTCAGTGCCGGTATCCGTGCCGGCGTCAGCGCCTACGTCGATCCCTGCGTCGGTTCCTGCATCTTGTCCTGTGTCGGATGTCGTGCCGCTGTCTGCCGTACCGGCATCGGTCCCGCCATCGGCCAGCGGCGCCAGATTTTCGCACATCCCGGCCGCAGAGCAGGTCAGACCTTCGAGGCACCTGCCTCCCTCAAAGCACGCTCCGCCCTCGGTGCCCATCGAGCTCGGCGAAATGCACCCGGCAAAAACCGGAACGAACAGGGCCATGAAGAAGTAGGACAGGTGCCGGACACAGGCGAGGACCGGCGCGGAAATAGTGCGTGGGAAAACCATGCTGGCGTCTCCGACACGTTCTGAAGTTCCTTCGGCGCGACCATACCACACCGCCGTTATTGTCGAAAGCGGAATGTGCAAGTGGCGGTCACAGCGGCTCTTTCTTGGCGGCTTCCACTATCTTTGGCGCGTGGCGCTCGTCGAGGTCATGCCCGGGGATCTCGACCTTCTGCCGCGGGATGACGAACGTCCCGGGAAGCCCCACCTTTCCGGTGATCGGTTCGGGCGGACAGAAGAATTCCCTCGTGCCGTTCGACGGTCTCACCTCCAGGCATTTGGGCGCTGGAGCCGCCGAGGCGCCGCCTTCCGCGGCGCACGCGTCGGCCGAGGTGAGCGCGCACACCAGCAGGGCGACGGTCACTGCGATTGCGGTTGCCACCGTTTCGAATGTGTTGTCCTCCACGTCGTCCACGTGGCCGCAGTCCTCGGTTGCTCTTTTGTTTTCTGTGCTTTTCATGGCGCGTCCTCCTTTTTGCTTTGGCCCGTCAGTTCAGGCACACGTTGATGATGTCGCCCAGCACAAGGTCCTGTACTTTGCCCCCGCACGGGAGATCGTCATCGCCGAGCGGCCGGCGGAAGTCCACGACTTCAAAGCCGTCGCCGTCCGGAAGAAGACAGAAAACCATGCCGTTTGACCGGTCCTTGATGATGATGACCGTCTCGCCCGCGACGCAAAGGCGTTTGGCCGCGTCGTCCGTTGACCATCCGAACTTGGACGCGAGAAACTCCCTCACCCTGTTGGCGTACGCGAGCGCCGATGCCTTCTCTTTGGCCGCGGTCTTCACCGACTCCGGCATGCACCTGTGCTCGAAGCACACGAGGTCGCTTCGGCAATCGGCGTCCCTGCCGCACTCCGCCCCAAGGTTGCCGGCGCACGCCGCGGCCACGACGACGCTCGCGCCGGCGGCAACCAGCGCAAGACCCTTGGCCGTCCGCCGTCCGATGCCGTCCGCCTTCGTCGCGCCGTTTGGTTTTCCTTCATCGCGTCTCATCTGTGTCCTCCTCTCCGCCGGTTGAAGGCTCCACGCAAAGAACTCTCTCACGCGCACAACTTCTCGCTGACATGGTTCAGCACTATGCGCCGGTCATGCAGGGCCGCAAGACTCCGCCGGTGGCCGATGCTGACCACCGACGCACCAGGCAGGGTCTCGCGCAGGAGCCCGTACAGGGCAGCCTCTCTCGGCTCATCCAGCGCCGAAGTGGCCTCGTCGAGGAACACAAGGTTCGGCCGCCGCAGGAGAACGCGCGCGAACGCCACGCGTTGCTGCTCGCCCAGAGACAGTTCATGCGACCACTGACGCGTCTCGTCGAGGCGGCCGGTGAATTTGTCGAGGCCCACCTGCCGCATGACCCGCACGATCTCGGCATCGCCGCGCCCGTCTGCGCCGTACGGGTAAAGGATCGCCTCGCGCAGCGTGCCGAGCGGCATGTACGGCTTTTGCGGAAGAAACATCGAGCCTTCGACCGGCCGGACCACGGCGCCGCGGCCGTACGGCCAGATCCCCGCGATCGCGCGAAAGAGCGTGCTCTTTCCCGCGCCGGACGGGCCGCTGATCAGGACCCGCTCGCCGGGCATCACGTCCAGGCGGAACCCCGAGAAAAGCGGCTTGCCGCCGGGCAGCGCGACCTCAAGGTCCGCGACGTGGAGCCGCCCGTTGGGAGCCTTTTCGATTTCTATGCCCTGCCGAGCTGTGCCATCACGCTTTTCATCGCAGCCGATCCTTGCCGTCGCGGCGATACCCGTGACCGGCAGACAGGCCTTCCTGGGTGCAGCATTTCCGGACAACGGCCGGCGCTCGCCGACCTCCTTTGTTTCGGCCGCGAACCCGGCGAGCCGGTTCACCACTGCCCGCCAGTCGGCGATGGTCGTATACTGGTGAATGATAGTCGAGAGCTCGCCGCGCACCTGCGAGAATGCCCGGACGGTTTCCATGAGGCCCCCGTACTTGATGGCGCGGGCGAAGTACTGCGGAGCGGCCAACAGGTACGGGAAAGGAAACGCGAACTGGTCGTAGAACGAAGTCACGGCCCGGAGCTTCTGCTTGCGCCGCACGATGTCGGTGAAGTTGCCGATGACTTCTTTGAACCGGCGGCCGAACTCCCTTCGCTCGGCCTCCTCACCCCGGTAGAGCGCGATCGACTCGGCGTTCTCGCGCAGGCGGACGAGACTGAAACGGAAATCGGCCTCGTAGCGCTGCTGGTCGAAGTCGAGCGCGACGAGTTTGTGGCCGACGCGATGCGAAAGCCAGGTTCCGACGCCGGCGTACAGCAGCGCGCCCCAGACCATGTAGCCCGGGATGTAGAACACCTCACCCCAAGGGAGCGGCACTTTGAACGTTCCGGACAGTTTCCAAAGGATGACGATGAACGACGCGAGGTTGACCACCGAGAAGAAGAACGTAACAGTCAGGTTGAGAGCGTGCCGCACGAAACGCTCGACGTCTTCGGAGATGCGCTGATCCGGGTTGTCGGTGCCGTTGGGGTTTACCTGCATGCGGTAGTACGTCTGTCCGCCCAGCCACAGGTCGAAGCACCGCTCGGTGAGCCAGCGCCGCCACCGTATGATGAGGTCCTGCGTCAATCCGAACTCGACGATGAACGAAACGACGAACGCCATGATGACGAGCATGATCGAGAAGAGATCGCTGAAGAACGCCTCAGAGTTCAGGTCCTGGACGGCGTTCAGCCAGCGCCCGAGTTGCGCGTTGAACCGGATGTTGAGCACGATCTGAACGACGTTGACAGAAATGATCCCGCCAAGAAGCGCGCGCGCCCGCCACCGTTCTTCGGAACAGAAATATGGTTTCGTGAGCGCCCACGCCGTCTTGAGTTGCGGCCCGATTCCGGTCGAGATCATGTTGCTCATGCCTGCCTCCTGCGTTGGTGCCGCAGAGGCAAAGAGCAACCGTCGTGCCCCGGAAAAGACCGGCTGTTTTCAAGGGGTTCGTCCAAGACCGGCGAGGTGCCGGCCCGGATTCCGATCGCGATCGGAGATCGCGACCGGAGGCCGGCTAAGGTCTTCGATAGATCGCGAAGTAGTCCTGAAGGTATTTTTTCGCCCGCTGGCCATCGGCCATTCCCAGCCGCCGGGCGACATCGGAGAAGTTGAGAGAGTTCATGACTTCGGGCGTCGAGGCCTCGTCATCGAGCACTCCGCAGGCATGGGCGACTACCAGCGGCTTGAGGTATTTTTCCGAATAGTCCGCGAGCGACTTCCACGCGACCGGAGCGGCGTCCGCAAGCGTCCCGACAAAGGCCTGCGAGGCGCGCTCCGTGATTGTCTGCCAGTCGATCGCCGCGGAGTGTCCGGTCATCGGCGCGGGGCGCGGCTCAACCGGAGAAGCGCCGGCGAGCGCCTCGCGACAGACCGACCGGGACACCGTGCCCGCCGCGGCGTCTTGCGGGAGGCGCAGCCGGAATTTGTTGAGATCCCTGAAGTTACCGGGCCAGTCGTGCGCGAGCACGATCTCGAGACACCCGGGACCCAACGCCTCGACCAACGCTACTCCGTTGTCGAGCCGACGCTGCCGGAGGAACTCGATCACGTCGTCTTTGCGATCCTTGAGCGGCGGGACACGGACCACGACGACGTTGATCCGGTTCCAGAGGTCTTCCCGAAACGCGCCGCGCCGCACCTCGGCGGGCAGGTCCTTGAGCGTGGCGCAGACGAGGTGAACGCCGGCATGTCTTCCGGCCTCCCACCGGTCGCCGAGTCTCCGGTACTCGCCCGAGTCGAGGAAACGCAAAAGCATGAGTTGGACGCCGGGTGGCACGTCGCCGATCTCGTCTATGAACAGCGTCCCGCCGTCGGCGCTCTCGACCGCGCCGACGCGATCCTCGGCAAGCGACGTGTAGCTGCCCTTGCGCGCGCCAAAAATCTCGACCGAGAGCTGCTGCTCGTCCGGGGTCGGCCCGCAGAAGAGCGCGATGAACTGCTTGTCCCGCCACGCCGAGTGGTTGTGGTAGCACCGCGCAAGCACGTCCTTCCCCGACCCTGTCGGTCCCAGGAGCACGAGCGGAAGCCCGCGTTCGGCGGCGCGGCAGACCGCCTCGTGCGCCCGCCGAAAAGCCGGTGACGCGCAGACGAAAACCTCGCCGTGCCCCTGTTCCTGTGCGAAGCGGGCGTTTTGATCATGGACGAACGTCCTGATGACGTCCCATGCCGCGGTCCAGTGCGCCCACTCCGTGGCGTCGCAGCCCGCGAGCAGCGTTTTGCCATCGGCCAGCCGCAGCGTCCTTTCATCGGTCATCCTGGCGCCGTCCGAGACCGACTCGATCCGCACCGCCTTTTCCATCCCCTGTTTTTGGAGCCAGGCTTCGATGCTGTGCTTCACCGCGACCGCAAACGGCACGCCCGCCGACCATTCGGCGTCGGGGATCTTTTCGAACGGCGCCTGCGCGCCGGCAACCGGGGCGAGATCGAGCACAATCTCGGCGGCGCCTTCGACCCTGGCCCCGCCATCCCGGGGCACCCTGAGCCTGCTCCCGTTTCGGCTTCCAAGGTCGTGCACCACGACGCTGCCGGCGTCGAGCCAGAGCAGGACGTGGTTGCGCGAAACCCCGGCGGCTTCAATGGCAACCGGCTTGACCTGGTTCCCGCGGGGGGCGCCGGTTTTCTCCAGTGACAGCCTGAGAGGGTCCGGCTTCCGGCCGATGAGATAGGTGATCCCGGGCTCGACGGACAAGACCGTGCCCGTCTCGCTCTGCGGAAGGGTGATTCTTACTCTCACGGCGCCGAGCGTACCCAAGAACCCGCGGCAAGGCAAGCGCACTTGACTTCCGGCTGGTTTGAGGGATAACTGGGGCCGATTCGTTGATGACCAACCCCCAAGGAGGCTTTCATGAAGCGTCTTGTTCTCGTGCCGGCCGTCTTCCTGGTTTTCGCGTGCGCGACGGTCGATTTTGAAGGGCCGCAGGTCAAGCCGATTGGCCTTTCGCTTGACGAGGCGAGGCAGGTCGTGGCCTCGTTCGAGGCCAAACAGTCCGAACTGACCGCCGGCAACCTTCTCAAGGCGCCCAAGTCCCTCGACGATGTGCTCGAGATCCTCAAACTCGACCAGCTCGACCTTTTCGGCCCGGGCGTGGCGTTCGCGACAAAGCAGGATGACGCCAAGGCCCTCACCCTCCGCGCCCAGATCGAGCTCGCCTGGGGCGAGGCGCAGATGATTTTGGCCGAGATCTTCTCACAGACGTACAAATACCTTGGAACGACGCTCAGATCGCTCGAGGCCAAAGACGCCGCGGGGGCGTTGGGCGACGCCGACCGCGCCAAACTCGACAAGCTGCGCAAGGAGGCCGGACAGGCGAAAATCGTGTCAGATGCGCTCGCGCGCCTCGCGACCGAGCACGTCGCCGAAGGCGCAAAGCTCGCGAAGGCCGTCATCGAGAAGAGCCCGTCGGACTACCACGGGTACCGCCTGGCAGCCGACTTCTACCGCCTGCGCCAGGACTGGCCCAACTTCGACGAGATGGTCAAGAAGATCGAGGAGACCAACCCCCAGAGCAACGGTCTGATCTTCCTCAAGGGCGTTTCCGCCGCCAACCGCGAAGGCGACGCCGCCGAGGCAAACGAGTTCTACAGGAAGGCGCTCGTGAACGACCCGAAGTTCACCCGCGCGCAGGTCCAGATAGTCCTGCTCCAGAGCGGCATCAAGGACACCTACACCGAGTACAAGGCCCTGAAAGCCCTCAACCCGAACCATCAGATCGTCGTGTGGGCCGGCGAGCTCATCGAGAGCGCCTGGGAGCGCGACCAGCAGCGCCGCCAGCAGTCAAAAGACGTGATCCAGAGGAAGGGACAGTAACAACTCAGGAGGGTCAGCACTCCAGCAGGATTTGACTTCGGCGGCCGCAATCTAGTAAATGGACATGCCCGTCAAGGGGCGAACGCTCTCAATCCCGAGTTCCCGGAGGAGGCCATATGAATCGGTACAAGCTCATGTTCGTTTTCCTAGCGCTTTCGGTCGCGGGGTGCGCTACGGCCGAGACCGAGGAGCCGGTGGTCCAGGCCAAGGAGATGACCTTTGACGAGGCGCGGGACATCGTCGCGTCGTTTGAGGCCAAGCAGGCGCGAAAGACCGGGGGCAACCCCCTGCGCGACCCCAAATCGCTTGACGACGTGCTGGAGATCCTCCGGACCGACCAGTTGGACCTGTTCGCGCACGGCGTCGTCTTCGCCGGCCGCCAGAGTGACCCGAAGGCGGTCACGCTTCGGGCGCAGATCGAACTCGCCTGGGGCGAGGCGCAGGTGATACTCGCTGACATTCTTGCCGACACCACCGCCAATCTGCGAACCGCGATGCGGGCGCTCGAGGCGAAGGAGGCGGCCGAGGAGCTCGACGAAAAGGGCAAGGTCTATCTTGCGGACCTCCGCAAGGCCGTGGGCCAGGCCACGGCCACCTCCGAAGCGCTGTCGATCCTCGCAAACGAGCATCTTTCCAAGGGCGCCAGGATGGCCCGCGCGGTCATCGACAAAAACCCCAACGACTACCACGGCTACCGCGTGGCCGCCGACTTCCACCGCCTGCGCCAGGACTGGCCGAGCTTCTTCGAGATGCTCAAGAAGGTCGAGGAAACCAATCCAAACAGCAACGGCCTGATGTTCCTCAAGGGCGTCGCCGCCGCGTACCGCGAGGACGACCCCCAGAAGGCGATAGACTTCTTCAGGAAAGCGTTGGAACGCGACGCGAAGTTCGTTCGCTCGCAGGTCCACATCTACCTTCTCCAGCGCGGGATCGCCAACAAGTATGCCGAGTACCAGAAGATCAAGGCGATGAACCCGAACCACCAGATCGTCGTCTGGGCCGGCGACTTCATCGAAAGCGCCTACAGACAACTCGGCGGCGAAGTGCCCGTGAAGGAGCCCGAAAAACCCGCGGCCAAGCCCAAAGAACCGGAGAAGGCCAAAGAGCCCGAGGAGAAAAAGGAAGAAAAGAAAGACGAGAAGAAGGGCGACAAGAAGTAGTCGTTCCGACAAATGGACGAAATGGCCGGCACCGCTTTTCGCGCGTGCCGGCTTTTTTCGTGGAAAAGACGGCGCTGTAAGCCGGGTTCTGTGCCCCGGGCGCTTCGCACCCGGGGAGGCGGCCATTCCTCTGGGCCTGCGGTCGCCCGCGGGCTCAAGCAGCCATACCCGCCCCCTGCACGCCGGGCCGGCGGTTCCCCTTTCGGGGATGGGGGGCCTATTCGGCCTTGCTCCGGGTGGGGTTTGCCCTGCCGTCCCCGTCGCCGGGGACGCGGTGCGCTCTTACCGCACCATTTCACCCTTGCCGGGCATGCCCGGCGGTGTGTTTCTGTGGCACTTTCCTTCGGGTTGCCCCGACAGGCCGTTAGCCTGCACCCTGCCCTGCGGAGCCCGGACTTTCCTCTCTGCTCCGCGCCTAAGCGCTACGCAGAGCGGCCGCCCGCGCCGCTCCATTTGCACTATACCACGATGCCAGGAGCTTTTCGAACTGTGTAACTTCGGCGTTCGGTTTGCACACTCCGTTTCGATTTGTTACGTTCCCCCCGGCATGAACCGTGCACTCCACCTTGCTGCCGTCGCCCTTGCCACCGCCTGCTCGGAGATCGAGCGGCCGGAGTTCGGCGCAGAGTTTTATCCCAGCGGCGCGCCGGCAGGGGAAATCGGCGTCGAGCCGGCCTACGAGGCGGCAGTTGCCGTCGACGTTTCCATCGGCCCCGGCGGAGGACCGCCGGTTTCCATCAACCCGGGCATCTTCGGCGCCGCGGCCGAGGCGGGCGGCCTGGGACTGAACGCCGACGACGAGGTCAAGCGCTGGGTCTCGTACACGGGCCTTCCCATACTCAAGTGGGGCGGCACGGGGGCCGAGTCTTTCGACTGGGAGGCGGACTTCTACCGCGGCCTGATGTTCCGGGCGGGTGACGGCCGGTTCCCCTGGCCGCCGCAGATGGGTATCATGGAGTTTCTTGAGATGTGCGAGGATGCGGGGACGGAGCCGGTTGTCGTCATCTCCGCGCAACTTTCCGACCCGCCAAAAGCGGCGCGCCTGGTTTCGTTTCTCAACTCGCCGGACACGACGCAGGGCATGGGAAAGGCGCGCGCCGATCTGGGCAGGCGCAGGCCGTACGGCGTGACGCTCTTTCAGATTGGCGACGACCCCGAAGGGAGACTTCCGAGAAACGCCGGCACGCGCTGCCACTTCGGCAAGCCGTTTTTGGAGTGGCGGCCTTGCGCGCCCGACGGCGACGCGGCGTTCATCGACGGACCGGCGTACGCCGAGTTGGTGCGCCAGCACGCGGATCTCATGCGCAGAACGAGCGGCGGCGAGGAAATACGAATCATCGCATCGGGGTTCGCCGACGATATCGCCGCGCTCGAAAAGGCTTTCCCGGGCACCGTGGACTTCTTTGACGCGAGCTACTACCCGTTCACGGGGGCGGGCGCCGACCGTTCATGGGGGACCGAGGACGACGTTCTGGACTCTGCACGCGGGATGGGCATGCTCTGGGACGGCTCGCCGGCGGAATCGTTCGCGGCGCGGGCCTTGGCGCAGATGGCGCCGTTTTCGGGAACGGATGTGAAACTTTCGGTGGGCGAGTGGAACATGGATGCCGAGGGCCGCATGGCAATCATGGGGAAGTTCCCCGAGGCCCTGTGGGCCGCCGAGGTGATGGGCCAGATGGCCGCGGCCGGCACAGGTCTTGGCGCATTCTGGACGATAGAGAGCGGCGACCTCCTGACACCGACCCCGCAGGCGGGCGACTTCGGTTTCTTGCTCTACGAGCACTCGACGGGCCGGCGCGTCCGGAAGGCCGTGCGCGTCTCTCTCCAACTTTTCGCGTTGTTCTTTTTCGGCGAGTACGTCCACTCGGCCCCTTCCGACCCGCGCCTGCTCATGCACGCGGCGTTTGAGCCCGAGTACGGCGCGGTCACCCTCATCGTCACAAACCGCGACCAGGAAAAACGCGCGGAGATATCGCTTCAGTTCGCCGGCGGCACGCCCCGGGCCGCGTTCAACAAGGCGTGGTCGGTCGAGGAGGACGCCCCAGGAAAACCGACCGGCACGACCGGCCCCCGCTCGGATCGCGCGTGGTGCGCACCGGACCTCTCGCGCTGTTCCTTGCCGCCGCACTCGGTGACGGCGATTTTGGGAAACAGATGAACGGACAAACAGGAGGAGAAGTCATGAAACACCTGTGCGTGATTGTCGCTGTTCTGATCTCCGGGTGCGTCACCAAGGGCACCCACGAAGCCCTGCAAAGGGACCACGATGCGGTCAAGGCCGATCTCGAGAGGTGCCGGGCGGACAATGCCGCCTGTCAGGCGAGCCTTGAAAAGACTTCCAGGGACCTCGGCGCCAGGATCGTCGCCCTGAACGCCAAACTCGACTCGGTTACCAGGCAGAAGGAAGCCCTCGAGAGCGACAAATCGACAATGCTCAAGGACAAGAGCCGGCTTCAGGCCTCCATAGATGAGATGAAGACGGCGCTCGCCGAGCTTTCGAAGCGAAAGGCGGAGGCAGACGCCCGGTTAAACGAGTTCAAGGCCCTCCTCGACCGGTTCAAGGCCCTCATCGACGCCGGCAAGCTCCAGGTGAAGATTGTGGACGGCCGGATGGTCGTCGCGCTCGCCTCGGACGTCCTGTTCGGCTCGGGCTCGGCCAAGCTATCGGCGGACGGGAAAGGGGCGATCGGTGAGGTGGGCAAGATCCTCTCGGACATCCCAGGGCGCAAGTTCCAGGTCGAGGGACACACCGACAACGTTCCGATGAAGACCGCGCAGTACCCGTCCAACTGGGAGCTGGCCGCCGCAAGGGCGCTGACGGTCGTCAAGGCCATGGTCGATGCGGGGATGCCCGCCGACAGGATCAGCGCGGCGAGCTTCGGCGAGTTCAAGCCGGCCAAGCCCAACGATTCCCCCGAGGGGAAGGCTTCAAACCGCAGAATCGATATCGTCGTCGTGCCCGATCTGTCGAGCCTGCCCGGCTTCGACGAGCTCAAGAAGGTCGGGCAGTAGCAACCGGAAGGAGCACCATGCGCACCGCCATTCTTGCGGCCGCCGCCCTGCTAGTGCCCGCGGCCGCCGTCGCGGGGTCGATCGAACCTGAAGTCCTCCCAAAGGTCCTTGCGGGCGGCAAGGACCGGCCGACCGTGGTCCTTCACGCGGTAGAGGACTGCGCCGATGTGCTGGTGAAGCTCTCACGCGATGACGGCAAGACCATCGGCACGCGCACCGGCCCCATGGCGGCCGGGACCTCCAAAAAGATCCCCCTCGACCTCCCCGAGGGCCGCGAGTACAAGTTCACCGGTACGCTCGAAGTCAAAAGCGACAGGGGCGAGGAGAGCATCGAGGTGAGTTTCGTCGCCGAGGTGGTCGTTCCTGCAAAGCTCTCGTTAAACGAGTCCAAGTTCTCCTTGGAGAAGCGTGAGCTGGAACTGTCAAGCACGCGCAAGACGAGCAAGGTGGATGTCGAGGTCACAAGCGATCGTGGCGAGGAGATCGGCACGACCACCGTCCCGTTTGACGGGGCGGCACCGGGCACGCCGCTCAAGGTCCAGTGGCGCCAGGACGACGGCACGGTGATGCGCATCAAGGTCAAGGTGTGGGACACCGACAACTTTTTCCAAAGTGTGGAGCTCTTTCCCTGGCACATCCTAATCCCGCACGAGGAGATCAACTTTCCGACCGGAAGCTTCAAGATCGAGGCCAAAGAGGAGCCCAAGCTCACCTCCTCGGTCACGCTAATCCAGGAGGCTGTGGAAAAATACGGCCGCTTCGCCGAGATCAAGCTCTACGTCGCCGGCCACACCGACTCGGTGGGCGCGTCCGAGACCAACCGCACCCTCTCTCTGAACCGCGCCCGCGCCATAAGCGAGTTCTTCCGCCGCCACGGCATCCGCGTGCCGATCCTCTACGACGGCTTCGGCGAGGACGCCTTGAGAATCCCCACCCCCGACGAAACCGACGAGGTCCGAAACCGCCGCGCCGAATACATCGTCGCAGTGGAGCCGCCCCCCGTCCCTTACAGCCGCCAGGCGAACTGGAAGCCGCTCCGCTAGACGCTCAGGGGCGAACGCCGGGTGGAGTTGGACGCGCCCCGAAATCCCGACGAAAGGGTTTTGTCGACTCCAACTTCTCGCGAAGGAGGTCCCGATGAAGACCAAGGGCGGCATCAAGATCCCGCTCGACCTCGCCTCGGCGCTGACGGCTGACCCGAAGGTCCTCGGGATGTGGCAACGGCTGCGGCCGTCGTGCCAGCGCAAGCGGCAACGGCCGCCGCCTGAAGCTCACCTCCCTCGATGGCCTCCCGCGTGCCGCCATCCGTAAGTGGCTGCGCACCGCCGCCGCGCTGGCGAGGAAGGGCTGATCGTGAACGCCGACGTGCCCCCAAAGCGGCCGGCCACGCCGCGCGGTTTGATTTGACCTGTTACACAAATATGTGTAGGATATGTTCGTGAGGCGGAGGGAACTCGAAAGGAAGCTTTGCGACCTCGGTTGGAGGTTTCTCCGGCACGGAGGAAAACATGACGTCTGGACCGACGGCGAGAACGAAGTCGCCGTTCCGCGGCATGACGAGATCAACGAATACACCGCCAAGGCCATAGTGAAAGAAGCGAAGGGAGGGAGACCATGAGATTCGCGGGACGCACGCTCAAGGTCGGGAAGTTCTGGGCGGTCGAGGTGCCCCTTTTGGGCGTGGCCTCACAGGGCCACACGCGGCAGGAGGCGATCGAGATGATCGCGGACGCGGTGGAATCGCTCGTCAACAAGAAGGGGTTCAAGTTGTCGGTTTTCCCCGGAGATGCCGGACGTTTCGAGGTCGGCTCCGATGACCAGGCGACGCTCATTTCTTTTCTGCTGCGGCGGCTTCGGCAACGTGAACGTGTGTCGCTTGCCGAGGCCGCGCGGAGGCTCGGATCGACGTCCGTCAACTCGTACGCCCGGTACGAACAGGGGTCATCCGTTCCTTCGGCGGCAAAACTCTTCGACCTCCTCTCGGCCGTCGCGGGGGGTTCGGACTTCGTAATAGAAGAACGCCCGCGTCACGAGACCGTTTGCCGCACACCGCGGAAACCCCGCCGTGCCGACGCCA
>JACRCP010000148.1 GCA_016218965.1 Deltaproteobacteria bacterium
GTTGGTTTGTACATGCTGGAAGAGTATTCATCCCACGTAGATTTGTCGATCCCCCTGCGTGATAAATCGCATAAGGCAACGTATGATCACATATGATCACGACCATACATTCTCGGAGGGGTTTTTACGGACGAATCAAGCGTTGACCAATCGGAGTCGTTGCCTACCGGCGTCGCGGGAAACTCCGCGTGGTCGTTACCAAATTCCGCCCAGCACCAGACGGTCCCGTCAGCTTTCATTCCGCAGGAACGCGTAAGTTGCCGCCAGTCGGAGTGCCTGTCCGCCCGCACAGGCTCGGGGACGATCTCTCTGGGCGGCGGTTCCATCCCGATGTGCCACGGGTTCGCGCCCCAGCACCAACGGGTCCCGTCCGTCTTTACGGCGCACGTGTTGCGATCACCGGCAAGCACGAATCGCCAGTCGTTGTCCATGCCGATCCGCTCGGGACGGGGTTTCCTTATGGGTCTGACGCCTTCACGATACGGGCCCCCCGCCTCCTGATGACACCAAAGAGAGCTGTCGCGTTTCACCATGCACATGTGATCGGCGCCTGTCGAAAACTGCACCCAGTCCGCGTCGCCGCCTATTTGGCCGCCGTGCTCTCCCTCCCACCATATCGTCCCATCCTTTTTCAGCCCGCAGACCCGGGCGCGCAACATCGAGATGCTTTCCCAGTCGCTCGACTCCCCAAGACGCTCGGGAGTCAGGGCCGATCTTTGGGAAACATCTTGCCCCAGGAAAGCCCCCCAACCCCAAAGCGAGCCGTCATCCTTGAGCCCGAAGGACGTCCGCCAAGCTGCAAAGACGTTCTTCCACGGACCGTCCTTGACCTCCACCGGAACGGCGCTCGACGTCGTCGTGCCGTTGCCGAGCTGGCCAAACTCGTTGTCGCCCCAGCAGTAGAGCCTTTCGTCCTTCGTTACCGCGCAGGTGAAGTGGTGGTCGACCGCCACGGCTTTCCAGCCGCCTGTCGCCGGTGCCGGTCCGTTTTGCGCAACTGCCGCGGCCGCGAGGCATAGGGTGAAGAACGGGGCTTTCATGGAATCCCTCCACACCCATGATAACCGGTTGCCCACCCGCGGACAAGCGGCAGTTGACCGATGCGGGCTGGACCGGCAGCGGGTCTTGCCGAATCGGAAACCGAGAACCGCGAAACCGATCCGGGGGTTCCGCCCCTCGACAGGCCCGGGGTTTCAGCCCCGACTACTCACGGCGGCCCCTCCGGGGCCAATCCGGACACGCGCGAAGGAACGGCTCGGGGTCGCGGAGCGAACCGAAACACACCTGCGCCGAGGCCTTGCAGCCGCCCTGACACGTCGCCCGGTGCGCACACCCGTCACAGCCCGGCGGCGCGGCACTCTCGAATTCGGCCGTCCGCTCTTTCGAAACGATCCTCCCGAACGGTTCGTCGAGCGCGTTTCCCAGGATTAGCGACGTGTGGTTGCACATCCGGACGTTGCCGAGCGGGTCTACCGCAAAATAGGCGTTGTCGGTCCCCGCGGCGCACGAGTGGAACTTCAGGCGCTTGTAGCGCGAGGCGTCGAAGATGCACGGCGGCATGGGGATCGGAGTCGAAATGGGCAGCTTGTATTCGCTGGCGAGGCGCTCGACCGTGTCGAATGCCGCGTAGAGCTCGTCGATCGACGGCAGAAGCTCTTCGATGTGACGCGCCCCCTCGCCGCCCGGGTTGAACCGGTTCACCATGACCCCGTCGGCCCCGAGCGCAAACGAGAGTTTCAGCATCTCGCCGATTTCGCCAAGGTTCTTTTTTGTGTTCACGAAGACCGTCACGACCCGCCCGCGGTGGAGCTTCACGTTGGCGATGGCCTCGATGGTCCTATCGAACGCGTCGAGCCCCGTCATGGAGTTGTGCGTTTCCCGAAGGGCGAGGATCGGGATTTCAAAGAGCGACACGCCTGTTTCGATCAGGTCTTTTGCGAGGTCCTCCGAAAGCAGAGACCCGTTCGTGAGCACGTTGGCGTCGACCTTCCGCGCCACGACGAACGCCGCAAGCCGGACAATATCTGGCCGGAGCAGGGGCTCCCCGCCGGTAAACGAGATGTTGAGCGGTCGCGCTTCGGAAATGATCTTGTCGAGGAGCCTTTCAGCCCCAGCCGTGTCCAACTCTCCCTTCGGGTACGAGTCGTCGAGCCGCCAAACGTTGTAACAATGCGAGCACCGCTCGTTACAGCGGGCGGTCACCTCGAAGATGATCGAACGGGCGAGGGACGTTTCGGTTTGGATGCCGTCGAATATCATCGAGTGAATCTGGCGCGCGCTCACGGCTTCATCGTACTTTCTCCACACCCATGATAACCGGTTGGCGACCCGCGGACAAGGCGCCGATTGCCCGATGCCCGATGCGCCGCCGGGAGTCGGGTTGGGCGCCGTTGACAAAGGATGTTTCGAGAAACTCGCCTCGTAAAGTACATCGACACCATCCCGAATGCCGCCGCGGCACGCGCCGCGCGGAATCCCGCGCCATCGGACCCGAGATCCTCATGTCCGGACGCCGGTCACGCCCCCGGTTTTTTCAGCCCCAGCTTCTTGATGAAGTCGTCGGTGTACCAGCGGGCGACGGCGTCGCTTGCGAGCGCCATGTCGAGCTGTTTTGTGATGATGTTGATCCGGCCTATGAGGTTCAGGAGCCGCGTCATTGCGGCCTCGTTCTGATACTGGACGACCGCGTCCAGGAAATCGCCGCGGCTTGAGCTTTCAAAACCCATGAGCGAGAGCAGCTCGATGATGAGGTTTATGCGCCTGACACGGCGGTCCAGCGGCGCCCCGCCCTCCTTGTACTGAATCCGGATGTAGTTTTTGCTCGGCTCTGCCGTGACGAACGCCTCTATCGTGGCGAAGTGGTATCCCATGCGGAGGTTTAGGAGCATGTATTCGCGGCTCAGAAACGCGTAGCTGTTTTCGGAAAACTCCGGCTCGTTGCCGCGCTGGATGTTGGTTCCCATCACGGCCAGAAACCCCCTTATGTCCGGCGGAACCGGGCGTTCGGGCCAGCCCTCTTCGCGGACGCCGCTCCAGAGCGCCCGCATGGGAATCGATTCGATCTCGTCCTCGGAAATCCAGTCGGTCGCGTCCTTCTCGGACGGGCCGGTCTCGAGGTGGATGACGTTGACGACGAGCGGAATGGAGGTCTTCAGGCGCCGGCCGATGCGGTCCTTGTGCGCCGTGCTCTTGGCCGCGCAGAACATCTCCTCCATGGCCTTCTGGTGGATGAACCGTGTGATGTCGTGGATCGTGCGGCAGTTCTCGGCCAGAAAACCCGGGTCGCCCGGGTTGACGAGGTTTAGGTGCGCCACCCCGGCCAGCACTTTCCGGAGGGCGCCCAGCGCCGCGGGGTCGCCGCGCTCTCCTGTTTCATCGCGGCGGGTGTCGATCAGTGTCTGTTGAAGTCCGGCATAGATCGTGCCCTCCGTCGCGTCGACGGTCACGATCGTCCCCTCCTGAATCTCCATCACCCCGCCGAGCCCGGTAACCGACGGGACCCGCGCCTCGCGCGCAAGCGTCGCCATGTGGCTCGCGACCCCGCCCACTTCCGTGACGAGCGCGCTCACCCTGTCGAGCGCCCGGATCAGGCCGGGGGCGGGGTGTCGCGCGAACAGGACCGCCCCGGCCGGGACCCGCTTCAAGTCCGCGGTCGTGTCGACCCGGACAACCGGTCCGCCGCCCCCGCCCGGGAAAATCGTCGTTCCGCCCCCGAGCAGGAGGCTCGCGCGAAGAGACGCGGGAGCGGTTGATACCTTCCGGGATGGCATCACGCGAAGGGGGCGCGTCTGAAGAAGGAAAAGGCACCCCCGGCGGTCGGCCGCCCACTCGACGTCTTGCGGACCGCCAAAGTGCTCCTCGAGCCTGCGGGCGGCCTCGGCGAGCAGCCGGAGTTGTTCGGCGGTGACCGAAGGACGGGACTGCTCTTCGGCCGGCACGGGCGTCTCGGCCGTCCGCATGCCCTCCGTGAGCGCGAGCTTAACGGTTTTTTTTGCGATGGACGAAGAAACGAGTGAGCCGTCCTCGCGGGAGATGCGAAACACGTCGGGCGTCAACCTGCCCTCGACCAGATAGCTCCCTAGCCCCAGGATCGAGTTGACCAGCACGGTGGGGCCCTCGGGGTCGAGCGGGTCGCGCGAGTACATCACGCCGCTTGCCGCCGCGTCCACGAGCGCCATGCACCCGACGCCCATTGCAAGGTCCGATTCGACGAGAGAGTGGCTCAAAAAATAGTAGATGGACGCCGGCGTGAATTTGCTCGCAAGCACTTCGCGATACCGATCAAGGAGCTCGTCCCGGTGCACCCCCAGGAAGGTCACATACTGGCCGGCGAACGTGTAGGCGGTGTCTTCACCGATCGCGCTGGACCTGAGCGCAACCCGTTCGCCCCCTCCGCGGGATGACAGGTCGTCAAACGATCCCAGGATCGCCTCTGTCAGGTCGTCAGGCACGCGGCAGCGCAAAATGAGTTCCCTGATCTCTTCGCTCACGACGTCAAGATCGGCGTAGTCGCGGATCTTGATCCCCGAAAGCAGTTTCGTGATCCGCGCATCCAGGCGGTTCGCCTCGACGAAGTGCCGGTACGCCCACGCCGAGATGGCGAAGCCGTCGGGGACCGGGAGCTTGAGCCTGGATTTCATCTCGCCGAGGTTCGCGTTCTTCGAACCGACCGAGTGCGCACGCTCGCTCCCCAGCCGGTCGAAAGGGACGACAAACTCGTCCCGCGTCACCGGGGCGTGCACGGACGCGGCGCCCTCGATCTCGGCCCTGATCGCCTCGAAGCGCGTTCGGAGCGGAACGTACGGGTCGCCGCCGAGATCGATCATCTTTTCGATGATGGCGCTCGTGCCGATCTGGATCTCGGCGAGTTTTTCGCGGGCCGACGCCACGTCATCAAGAGAGCCGCCCTGCGACTGCTGCTCGAGGTCCGAGATCAGCTTGAGCACCTGGTTCTGGCGGTCGAGCAGTTCATGAAAGACGGCGAACCTGGCCTGGATCTGCCGGAGGGCCGCGAGACGCGCGGCGCGGTCACCGCCGAAGAGGTGCTTCCAGAATCCCATGGAGGAAACCGATCACTTGTGAGCGGACGCCCCCGGGCCGGCGGCCTTTTCGGCCCGCTCCTTCATGAACCCCCGCGCCATCTGTACCATGATCACGAGGCACATTGCGAGGGCAGAGCACATGACGAGGTAGGCGGCCGCCTTGCCGACGTCGAACTGCTTGAGCGCCACGGACGCCCCCGCGAGGAGCACCATGATGGCGAAGAGGAGTCTGATGCCGTAGCCGTGGATGTACTTGACCGCCGTGACGCCAATCTGCGCGCCGACCGACGCCCCGACGAGCATGATGAGCGCCGCGACGATCTCGACGCGGCCCTTCGCGGCATACGTGAAGCAGCCCCATGCCCCCGTGAAGACGACGCTGAAGAGGTCGGTGCCGACCGCGATCGCGGTGGGGCACCCGACGAGGTAGATGAGCGCGGGCATGCGGATGAAACCTCCGCCCACGCCGAGGAACCCCGAAAGCCAGCCGGTGAGGAAGAACACGCCCATGATCGTCCAGAAGGATATCCGGACGCCCGAGGTGGGGAAGCTCAACATCGGGGGGATGTTCCAGTATTTTTTCTCGGGAACCTGGCCGGGGGGCATCGTCGCGGCCGCGGCGGCCTTCGCGGCGGCGCGCTTGTCCTTGGTGAGGTAGTCGTAGAGCATGTAGAAGCCGAGCCCGAAGAGCATGACCATGTACGAGTAGCGCACCACCGGACCGACGACGTGCTCCCCTTTGGCTGTGAGCCACATGACCGTGCGCGCCCCGACCTCGACCCCCAGGACGGAACCGAGGATCGACACGAGCCCCATCTTGACGTCGACGTTGCCCATCTTGCCGTGTTTTTTTGTCGCGACGATGGACTTGCCGAAGATGTGCGCCAGGTCCGTCCCGATGGCGTAGGCCATGTTGAAGCCGAAGATATTGAGCGCGGGAGTCACCACCCACGCGCCCCCGACGCCGAAGAACCCGCCCAGAACGCCCACGGCGAAGCCGATCGCCAAAAGGATGAGCGCGTTGAAGTGTATGCCCGCGATGGGGAGGAAGATGTCAAACATGCCGCCGCCGGTTTCCATGTGTCACCTCGTCTTCGCCCGGGTTACTCTTTGTGCTCGATCTTGTGAACCTCCATGCCCATCGCCTTGAGGATCACGTCAGTGCCATAAGCGATGACAATTCCCACGATTGCCATGATGACCGTGCAGATCACGGCGTACAGGGTCAGGTTGTCATTGTACGTCGAGGCAAAGAAGCGGCTCAGCCCCGTGAGCCCGTCAAGCGGGACCTTCCGCTCGAGCGCCTCGGGGACGTCCAGGCCCTCCGATGCGGCGCAGAGCCGCGAGAAGAAGTGCGCCAGCACGAACGCAAGAGCAACAACCGCCTTTTTCATTTCGCCTCCCGTTTCGAGGAACCCGTTCCCGGAATGACACCATCCCGAAATCCAAGCATCAGGTTCCTTAAATCTGTTTTTCATCTGGAAATAAAGTCGATTTTTTGGATTCCTGGGATAAAGGCCGTTGATTGGATGGGGGTGCTCCTTCGGAGCCCCCTTCCTCGTCCCGTTTCTGCTATACTGCGGCCAACTCTTGAACGGAGACGGGGATGACGCCAGGGACAAAGACACTCGCTCTTGTTGCGGCGCTTGCTTTCGCCTGCACGGACGCCACGACAGACGAAGGGACGAGGGACGAGGGGACGGCGCAAGACGCGGGCGCGGGGGACGACGGAGAATTCGCTGACCGTGTACCGGGGATGGACGCGGGGTCTGATTCGTCAGATGCGTCCCATCCGTCGGATGCGTCGTCCGACGCGTCGGAAACCGGTGACGGTGGGCGAGAGGAGGCGGGGACCAGGGACGAGGGGGCGACGGACGACGGAGGATCGAGGGACGAAGGAACGAGGGACGCCGAGACGCCGGATGCCGGGCCGCCAAAAGAAGACGACTCGGAGGTCGTCTCGGCAGACCTTCCGGGGACACTCGCCTGCGGCGCGAGCCACCAGGGTTCCGTGACGATGCGAAACACCGGGACGGCGACGTGGACCCGGTTGGCGGGATACAAGCTGGGCGCGCTGGGCGACGCCGACCCGTTCATTTCGGGCGACCCGCGCGTGTGGCTCCCCGAAGGGGTTTCCGTCGCGCCGGGCGGGACGTACGAGTTCCCCGTCACCCTGACGGCCCCCGGGTCGCCCGGGACGTACACAACCGATTGGCAGATGGTCCACGAAAGCGCCCATTGGTTCGGCGCCACTGCAAAAAAAGACGTGCAGGTACAGTGCGCGGCGGGCGTGGACGCCTCGACCATGGAAAAGAAGCTGCTCATGGGCTACCAGGGGTGGTTCTACGCCCCGGGAGACGGTTCGCCCATCAACCACTGGGTCCACTGGTTCCGCTCGCCTTCGGACCCATCGGCGCAGAACGCGACGTTCGATCTCTGGCCCGATCTGTCCGAGCTCGACGCCGACGAACTCTACGCGACGAACATGACGATGCCCGCGGGCGGCGCCGCGAGGCTCTACTCGGCGTGGACGCAGAAGACCGTCGTGCGGCACTTCGGGTGGATGGAGGACAACGGCATCGACGGCGTCCTGCTTCAGCGCTTTGCCTCGGAACTTCGCGACCCGAGGTTCCTCACCGCACGCGACCAGGTGACGCGAAACGTGCGCGCGGGGGCCGAGGCGCACGGCCGCGTCTTCGCGATTGAGTACGACATCTCGGGAATGAACGAAGCGAACATCCCGGACGACCTCAAGAACGACTGGCGGCACCTCGTGGACGACCTCGGCGTGACACAGAGCCCGCGGTACCTGCGTCACAAGGGGAAACCCGTGCTTTTTGTCTGGGGTTTCGGGTTCGACGACCGGCCGGGGACGCCGGCGCAGGCCTCCGATCTCATCGGATGGTTCAAGTCAGGCGCAGGGGCAAACTACCAGGTCACGCTGGCCGGAGGCGTCCCGACGCACTGGCGGGCGCTCACCGGCGATTCAAAGACCGACCCGGCCTGGCTTCCGGTGTACCGGTCCTACGACATCATCAACCCGTGGGCCGTGGGCCGCTACGCCGACGACAAGGGGGCGGACGACTTTAAGAAAAACCAGATCGCCCCGGATCTGGCCGACGCAAAGGCGCACGGGGTCGAATATATGCCGGTCATCTTCCCCGGTTTCTCGTGGCACAACCTGTTTCCGCAGAACCCGCCGAACCAGATCCCCCGGAGGGGCGGCCGGTTCTACTGGCGGCAGGCATACAACGCCGTCTCGGCCGGCACGACGATGATCTTTAGTGCAATGTTCGACGAGGTCGACGAAGGCACCGCCATGATGAAGGCCGCTCCGACACAAAACGACGTTCCGAATGAAGGCACGTTCCTTTCGCTTGACGCCGACGGCGAGGCCCTCCCGAACGACTGGTACCTGCGCCTCGCCGGCGAGGCCTCAAAAATGCTCCGCGGCGAAATCCCCGCGAGCACGACGATGCCAATCAGCCCGTGAGGCAGTTTGCCCGGCAAACGCCGGGCGTCGGAGGATTTGCATCCTTGTTGATGGCCGCTGCAGCGGCCGTGGGCGTTTGTGGTAGAATCCACACCGTGAAACGTGTTGTCACAACAGCGGCGCTGGCGCTTTGCGCGTACGGATGCTCCTTCAGCCCCTCGACGTCGGGATCGCTCATCGACTGCTCGAACGGGAAGGAGTGCCCCGAGGGTTGGCACTGTCCGGCCGTGGGAAAGAAGGTCTGCGTCCAGGGTACGGCGGAGAACGACGGGGGATCCGCCTTTGCAGATGCGGCTTCGGCGGACGGGCCCGGGGCCGCGGATACCTCCGACGGGTCCGACTTGTCGGACCGGTCCGACGGTTCGGGTTCGCCCGATCAGGGCCAAGAAGACACCGGGCCGGCCGACGGCGGGAAGACCTGTTCGGACGAATGTCCTTCGGCCGGGACAATCGAGTGCTCTGGCGCGTACGCGTACCACGTCTGCGGCGACCCGGACGGCGACGGGTGCCTCGAGTGGGGATCGGAGCAGGAGTGCGCCGCGGGGTGCTCGGGCGGAAAGTGCGGCTCGTGTGCGCCGGATTGCGCGGGCAAGGACTGCGGCGACGACGGCTGCCAGGGTTCGTGCGGGCAGTGCAACGCCCCGCCGCAGCCCAAGTGCGACGACGCGCGCACGCTCCGGACGTGGGACCCGGGCGGGACGTGCGGCTCCGATGTGTGCGGCTACGCCAGCAGCACGAAAGACTGTCCGTACGGGTGCGGGAACGGGGTGTGCGTAAACTGCACGCCGGACTGCGCCGGGAAGGAATGCGGCGACAACGGCTGCGGGGAGCCGTGCGGCCAGTGCAACTCGCCGCAGGCAAGCTACTGCCTTGACGGGAGCCGCCTGCGCTCGTATGCGCCGGTCGGTGACTGCGCCGCAGGCAAATGTTCGTACACGTACAACGACATCAACTGCCAGTACGGGTGCGCAGGCGCACAGTGCCAGTCGTGCTCGCCTTCGTGCGGCGGGAAGGACTGCGGCGGCGACGGCTGCGGCGGGTCATGCGGTTCGTGCGGCGCAAACCAGAACTGTTCGGGCGGCCTGTGCCGCTGCAACAGCGGATTCGACGACTGCGACGGGAGCGCCGGGAACGGCTGCGAAACCAACATTAACACCAGCGCCGGCGACTGCGGGGGATGCGGGAACGACTGCGACCGGGGGAACTACTGCGAACGGGCGTCGTGCTCGGGAGGCGGCTGCACCTACTCGCCGGCGAACGAAGGCCGGTCGTGTGACCAGGGCAACTGCTACGTCTGCCGCGGCGGTTCGTGCACCTGCAACACACCGCACTACGAATGCCCATCGTGTCTGCCATCGTGCGGTGTCCTCAAGGGCAGCTGCTGTCCGGATACCACCCATTGCGATGCATCCGGCGAGAAGGGCCAGTCGCACGACTGCTTCCTGTGCTGCGCCGGCCAATGCGAGGCGTAAAAAGGCCGTTGATAATGTGATGCGCGCAGACGCTATCCAGATTGACGGTTCCCGCGGCGAGGGCGGGGGGCAGGTGCTCAGAACGGCGCTTGCCCTCTCACTTGTCACCGGGCGAGCGTTCCGGATCGTGAGCATCCGGTCCAAGCGCAAGAAACCGGGACTCATGCGCCAGCACCTCACCGCGGTGCACGCCGCCTCAGAGGTCGGAAACGCCGACGTCTCGGGGGACGCCGTAGGTTCGACCGAGTTGAGTTTCGCCCCGCGCGGCATTCGACCCGGCGACTGGCACTTCGCCGTGGGCACCGCCGGCAGCGCGACGCTCGTGTTCCAGACGGTCCTGCCGGCGCTCCTTTGTGCGTCGGGCCCTTCTTCGCTGAAGATCGAAGGCGGGACGCACAACCCGTTTGCGCCGCCGTTTGATTTCATCCAGAAGGCTTTCCTTCCTTTGATCAACCGTATGGGCCCGCGTGTCGAGGCGGAACTGCTGCGCCACGGGTTTTTCCCCGCCGGCGGTGGCCGCTTCACGGCCCGCGTGAGGCCCGCGCCCAAGCTCGAACCTCTGGTGCTTCGCGAGAGGGGAGAGGTCAAGTCGCGCGCGGCCCGGGCGCTCGTGGCCCGCCTTCCGAAGACGATTGCAGAGCGTGAGCTTGCCGAAATCAAGCGGCGGCTCGGCTGGCACGGTGACGAATTACGCGTCGAGGAGGTCTCTGACAGCGCCGGGCCGGGCAACGCCCTCGTCTGCGAAGTTGCCTCGGAGAACGTCATCGAGGTATTCACGGGCTTCGGCGAGAAAGGCGTGAGCGCGGAGAAGGTCGCCGAGACCGTGGCGGCCGAGGTGGGCGAGTACATCGAATCGGGCGTCCCGGTCGGGCGGCACCTTGCCGACCAGCTCCTCATCCCCCTGGCCCTTGCCGGGCGCGGGGAGTTCGTCACTCTCGCGCCGACGCCTCACACGACGACCAACATCGAGGTGGTCGGCCGGTTCCTTGACGTCCCCATCCGGACCGAAAAGACCGGCCCGACCTCGTGGCTCGTCCGCGCCGGGTAGCCGGGGAGGCGCTTGCGGGCAACGGGTTGCCATTGATTGTCTCATTTCGAATATTTCATTGGGACGCAGACTTGAGGGCTCGGGGGGGCGGATGCCCCGCAAGGATGGGTGATGACAATGGGTGACATGCGAGCGGGACAGGCAAGGCTTCTTGTCGCGGTGCTCCTGTTGCTCCTTGGCGCCTGCGGCGGCGGGGCGGGCGCGACGCAGGATGCCGGGGACGACAATGGCGGAGATGCGGCGGAGGAGCCGCGGTCAGATGCTCAAGACGTCGACGCGGCGCCGCCGGGGGACGACGTTGCGGCCGCCGGAGCGGATTCCGGCCCGGACAGCGGTGAATACGGGAACGACGGGGGCGACGAAGCGGACGGCGGCGCCGCCGGAATCGACGGGGGCACCGACGCCGACGGTGGACAGCCGGTCCAACCGGAGGACCGCAGGCCGTGCGATCGCGGCGCCTGCTGGGAGCACGCCGCGGCCCTTCCGCGTTGCGGCTCCTTCCGGATAGACGAGGACTTCAGCACCGGCAAGTACAACGTGCACTCGTATTCATCGAAGCTCTGGGCCGGCGCCCCCACGCGCATGGCGCTCGACCGCACGCTCGGGACGTGGCAACCGGCCGTCATCGTGTCCGAAGCCGCGGGCGGGACAATCCTGTTCGACGGGTCCGTTGGACTGACTCGTGCGGGCCTCGACGTGCGTGCCGTCCTGGACGGCACGACGGGCGCGCGGGCCGAAGTCGAGATCTCATCGACGGCCGATCTTTCCGTGACCGTCCACGTGACGGGGTGGGAGGTGATCCAAAGCGGCTTCGTCGAGTTCCTGCCCGGAAGCGCCGAGTACACGCTGTCGATCGACAACGACTGCGGCGGGCCGGACATCAACTGTGTCGTCAACGGTCACACCGTCGGCGAGTCGCCGTGCGGCTGGCTTCGCTACACGGCGCAAAACGTCGTGCCTCAGCTGGAGGGGACGCGCGACCAGCGGCTCACGAACGCCGCCCGCGTTGCGTGGTGGTCGATCAAAGAGGGCGTGCTGTACCGTCCGAACCCCCTTTCGTACTCGTACTGCGGCGCTTCCGGCTCCGGGTACATTGACCCGCTCGAAACGTGCCCCGACGGCCGCGCGTGGCAGGTGGGCCTCTCCGGGGTCCAGGTGCCCAACTTCAAAGATCTTGCCGAACTCGAGGACACGGCGCTGCGGCTCTTCCCGGGCCTGACGGTCGACACGGTGCTCTTCGACGCTGCACGGGAGGCGCTGCTTGACGACGTTGACGCGGCGGCGGTCGCCGCGTCAACGGGAGCCCTGCGCCGGTCCTGGCTGCTGCGCACGAGCGCCGTAGGCTTCACTGTCCAGGAGCCCATCGTGACCTACGAGTGCATAGATCACAGCTATTCGTGGTGCTACGGGACGGGGTGGGACTCGACGCGGTGGTACGCCCCCGATCGCGAGCACGCGATGCTCGCGATCGACGATGTCCGCGCCATCCTCGCGGCGGCGGCCCCGTAGGCACTTGTCGGCCAAAGGAACCGACGGGAGCGAAATCACCTGCACAGGCTGTCCACGTATGCGTTCACCTTTTCGCTTTTCTGGGCGTCGGTCCCGGCGCCGGTGACGTTGGGCGCGTCGAGATAGGCGAAATGAACGTGAGGGGCGCACGCGTTGCCCGAATCGCCGTTCTCGCCTGTCAATTGCCCCGCCTGGACGTAACCGCTCGTCACCAGGACTTTGTCGAGATGGCAGTACCTGAATGTGACCCCGGAGTCCGCGGCGAGGTTTATGGACCGGCCGCAGAGGCCGGGGAGGTTCGTGTCCATGCCGCAGTACCCGACGTCCGAGGTTTCGGAAGACACGATAGTGCCGTTCTCCGTCGCGAACACAGGGGTGCCCAGCGCGGCCAAAAGATCGTACCCATGGTGACTTGTCCTGTCGTCACGCTTGTAGGGATTGTAGTTCGGCGAGTTCGGATCGTCGCTGTCGGACGGCGTGAAGTAGCCGGAGCCGAAGCTCGTGATGCTGTTCGGATCCATGGGACAGGTCGCATCGGGAACCGGGCAGTCCGCGAACGCGGTGAGCGTGTACGTGGCGTCCGTGGGCATGGCCGGAGCAAAGCCGTCGTCGACGACGTTCCACGACGTCACGAAAACATGCAGCGGCGTTTCCCCCTGGGCGGTTATGCGCACCTTCGCCGGGGTGCCGGCCTTTCCGGATGCGAGCGCCTCGGTCTTCACCGGATTGCCGGTCAGAGCGCGTTCACCGTCGTAGAGCGTCGTGCCGTCGATCGCGAGCACGATCAGCGCGGGGTTCCAGTTGCCGCCCGTGACATCGAGAGTCACGTCCACACTGACGCCCGCGGGCGCGGCAAGGGGATAGCGGTGGACATTGTAGAGACCGGTCTCAAAGTTCTCGCGCACGGTGGAAGTGCCGCACCTGCCGCCCAGCGCGGGCGCATTCAGCCAGCAGCGGCCGATCTCACAGGGCGCCCGGGGGGTCGGCGGATCGGCAATCCCTCCATCCATTCCGGCGTCCGTGAAATTCGCGTCCGCGGGACCCGCATCCGGAGAGCCGGCGTCCGCGGAATCGGCGTCCGGAGAGCCGGCATCCATGCCGGAGTCCTCGGATGGCTCGGAGCCGGAATCGGAATTGAAGGTGTCCTCGCCTGATTCCTGGCACCCTTCGCATTTCGCCCACCTGAGGCCGTCATCCGCACACGTCTGGGTGCCCTTTGTCCCGCCGGGGCACGGGCACTCTTTCACGTCCCCGGGGGAACAGACCATCCCGGCGTTCGATCCATCTTCCGTTTCTTGAACCCTGTAGTCGCCAAACCCGTCGTAACAACCGGCGATCGCGAGAATAATGGGAAGGAACGGAATTTCCGGAAAAGATTTGGCCCTCATCTCGAACTCCTCCTCTGCGCGAATGTTAGCACAGAACCGAAGCTTGTGGTCCTTCAATCAGAACTGCGTACTGGTCGCCCGGAAGAAACCGTTCGATCGGCATCTCGTCGCCACCGACGACGATCGCCCTTGAGCCTTTGAACCTGTGGCTCGGGCGGATCGTTGGCCAACTCCGCTTCGGATTCCCGCGGGCTGGCGTCAGAGCCCGCGGGCAAGGAGGACGAGAAGGCCGCCGGCGATGAAGGCAGCAAGGGCGATCCACAGGACGGCGCGGCCGAGCTTGCGCTCGAGCCCCGAGACGGTGGTCGGAACGCCCGTGCGGAGCCGCGATTCAATCCCGGGTCAACGTCTCCACCTTGACAACGCGGTGCATCTCGATGAGCTCGGGGTCGCCCGTCATCAGCGTGGCTTTCAGGGCGTTTGCCGTGGCGGCCGCGAAGGCGTCGGCGTAAGAGAGGCTGTGCTTCATTTTCAATCTGGCCGCGTTCAAGACCGTGTCCTGGTCCGCCCGAACTATCGTGATCGGCAGGAGGCGCAGTTCCTCGAGCGTTTCGTCTGCGGTCTCCAGTCCGTGCCGTCTGCCGACGGAGTAGTAGACCTCTCCGACGTTGATGATCGACGCGAACAGCTCCGCTCTTTTGGACTGGGCTTCCCTGAGCACTTCGACGACGCGGGTCGCGGCCGGTTCCTCGTGCTGGAGGTAGGCCAGCAGCGCCCACGCATCAAGAACGGTTTTCATCGCGGGCTTCCTTTTTGTGTTCCGCTTCGAGGTCGCTCAGCATGTCCTCGCCGGCAAACTTGCCATAGAGTCTGTCGATGATCGATGTCGCCAGCGGTTCAAGGACTATCTTCTTCCCTCTCCTCGATATCCTGAAGACCGCTCCCGTGGATGCGCCAATGGCCTTTCGAATGTCTCTCGGCAGGACCATCTGTCCTTTTGAGGAAAGCCTGACTGTTGACATCTTACCTCCCGCGTTCGTCTTACCAACGTCATTGTAAGGCAGTCGGGACCGGTAGTCAAAACAACGTCGCCAAGAGAAGTTGCGTTGTGAGGTATCCGCCAGATCGCTCATGACGCCTGTTTCCCCTCCGCTGCCCAGCGCGTACCCGTTCCACCCCCAAAATACCACAGACGACCTGTTCCGTTCCACCGCCCGTTCGTTTGACAGCCCCCAATCGAGGGTTTATCGTGGCAACCGCATTTGTTGTCGGAGGAATCATGGCGGGAAACATCGCTGAACTCATGGACGCAGAGTTCGAAAAAGTGGTCTTGAATGGCCCGCTGCCTTCGGTGGTGGACTTCTGGGCGCCGTGGTGCGGGCCGTGCGTGGCGCTCAAACCCAACCTGGAGAAGGTGGCGGGGGAGTATGAAGGCAGGGTGGCGTTCCACGCGATCAACATAGACAACAACACGGCGATCGCCGCGCGTTACCGCGTCCAGAGCATCCCGATGCTGCTTTTCATAGCGGGCGGGCAGGTCAGGCACCAGATCGTCGGGAACGTCCACCCTGCCGAGATCAAGACCGCCGTCGAGCGGCTGCTTGCCGCCGGTTGAGCTTCGGAGGGCGTCCCCATCTGCCCATGCGTCGAACTCGTAGAGCGGTTCGCGCCCGTAAAGATCGCTCTTCATCCGCTGCCATACCACGCCGCCCCAGAAAGACAGTGTGCACCCGTTCTTCTCGCGGGTGAAAAGGATCTCCGGAATTCCGGCCGCTTCTTCGTCGGCGACGTTCGGTAGCAACGCCATTCTCCGGAACGTCTTGAGGTGCCCGCCCACGGCTTCGTCGAGGTCGAGCCTCACCGGCATGTACGGGATGCGGATGTATTCGGAATTCGTCTCGAAAATGTAGCCGACCTCGTCGGCATAGAGCATCCCCAGCATCTGAAGGATCCCCTGCTGCGCCTTGAACCCTCCGGTGAGGTTGAGCACGACGCGCCACGCCTTGTCGGCCCCGTAGTCCCGGACCACTTCATCGAACCACTCGAGCGCGGAGTTCATGCCCGTATGAAACGCCTCCACGTTTTTTGCGCTCAGCCCATCCAGCACTTTCAACTGCGCGTTGAGACCGAGATGTTCCATGCAACCCCGGATCACCCCGGCGGCGCGACGTCCCTGGAACGTGTCGGTCGACAGAAGGTAGTGGAGGTCCGCCCCGCGTGCCGACTTGTCCGGGAGGCGGCCGCCGTAGAATCCAAAGACGCCGTTCATCTCGGCGCTCATGAGCCGGACCTCACGGACGTCCGCACCCGCGAGCTTCCGTGAGCGCTCGGCAGCGTGTTTTTCGATCACGGCGAGTTCAGCCGGCTCGATCTCCGACGCCGCGCTGTTGGCGGTCCGCCGGAGCAGGTCCGCCATGTTCTTGTCCACCCCGTTCGTAAGCACACTGGTCCCGCAAGTCGTCACCAAAAGCGTAGGCATGGGTCACCCCTTTCGCGCACGTCAACCCTCCCCGTTGGACTCCAATACCCTTCCCACCATCTCATCCCCTCTAATCGAGTCATCGTTCTCTGCGGGCGAAAACCGCGCCGCGACGCCGAATTGACACCTGTTTGTTGCCAGTGTTAACGTACAAAACGGACGTAAGGGAGAGGGCCATGACGTACATCAACACGGTCAAGATCGATGAACGCAGCGGGGGTGCCCTTTCGGCGGTTGTGGAACGAGCACTCGGACTGAAGCGCAGCGCAAGGGTGATTGTCCTGCGGGCGGGCCGGGCGATGATCTTGGTGCCCGAAGATCCCGAAATCCGCCGCGCGGTCGACCGAAACGAGCGCATCTTGAGGGAACGGGGCGCAACCGTCAACGACGTGTTGAAGGTGCTGCGCAAAAGCCGCCGATCCGCGGGCCCCCATGTCCGTACCCAGTCCTAGCGTCTTCTTTGACGCGAACGTCCTCGTCTCCGCCTGTCTTTCGGTTCGCGGGCCCGCATATCGTTGATACATTTGTCCGAACGCGGCCTGATCCGCGGCTATACCTCAGTGACGGTGGTCGAGGAGGCTCGGCGGGCGATCGCGGAGGTGGCCCCCGAAGCCGCAGTCGCCTTCCGGCGCATCCTCGGACGCGCAAGGCTCAGAGTCCGAAAAGACGCGCGCGTCAGGCCGGTGCACCATGAGCTTGCGCACCAAGGTGATCTCCACGTGGTCGCCGCGGCGCTGCGCAATCGCGTCGACTTCCTCGCGACGTTCAATATCAGGGATTTTCGCGGCTACATCCTTCGCGACCACTACGGTCTGGCGGTGATTCACCCGTCGATTCTCCTTCGAGCCTTGGGCGGCCTGCCCGACTGAATCGGGACACCGACCTTCCCAAATCCCCTCCGATCGGGTTTCAACACTCTTCGCTTCGCCAAGAGTGCTGCTCACTTCGTTCGCTGTCCCCTCTGATCGGGTCTTCGTTCTCTGCATCAGCTACCAGCCATCGGCTTTCGGCAACAAGAAAGGGTTTCAATCCCCTACGATTGGGTCTTCATTCCCTGCCGTGGGTTATCAGCCTGAAAAGGTTGTTCAGTTCAGAGTCTCAATCCCCTGTGATCGGGTCTTCGTCCTTTGCTCGGTCACTGACGCCCACTTCAAAGAAAGGAGGTGGTCGTTTCAATCCCCTCTGATCGGGTCTTCGTTCTCTGCGCGGGCACGATTGAGGAAGAACTTGCGGAGAAAGGGTTTCAATCCCCTACGATCGGGTCTTCGTTCTATGCAGGTGCCGTACTACATGCTCCAGCTTGTGCAGAAAGGGTTTCAATCCCCTCCGATCGGGTCTTGGTTCTCTGCAGGTGCGTGGATGGTGGACATCGTGGGGATGAGACAGTTTCAATCCCCTCCGATCGGGTCCGACGAATCTGGTTTGACGTTCCTCTATTCGGTTGTCAAAGAGCGTTCCAACCGGCGGCAAAAAGTCACTTCACCAGATACTTGTCTATATCGAGCTTCTTTACCTGTTCCGGCTGGCCGAGTTCCTCGCACCGCCTTGCGATGTCCAGGGCCAGGGCGCGTTTTTCGGCCTCGTCGAGTTTGTCCCAGAGCTTCCCTTTGGCGAACAGCTTCTTCCCGATCTTCTTCGGGTCAGTGATGTCCAGAAGAACTCGGCGCGCCTCATCGAGTAGGTTCGCCCGTGCATCGGCAGGCGCGTTCGCCTGAGCCGCCGCGGGGGCGTAGGTGCCAAACTTCTCCTTGGCCCAAGCCCGCCATTCCTTGTCCGACGGCCCCGGACCAGCGATCACGAGGGCCGCCACGATGGCGCGTTTTCCTTCCTCGTCCGCGCTTTTGAACTCGTTTACGAACGGCTCACTGTCTTTTTTGTAGTTCGTCAACCGCGCCGCCCTTGCAACGATTCCGCGCATCCGATTGTCGAGTTTGTTCCAGGATGCATCGTCAAGGTCCGCGGGCCTGCTTGCAGCCGGCGCGGACGGCGCTGTCGTCGCAGCGCCCACGCCGCCGGGGCCAAGCACTGGAAGCTCTGGATCCGCCATCGTGGCAGGAAGCGAGCGAATCACTTCTTCGACCGGACGGAGCTCTGACCCTCCCGTTTCCACGTCCTTGAACCAGTGATAGGTCGGGTACCGGACTTTGCCCAGGTGCTCCGGGGCGGCGGCCCATGAAGTCATTCTCCTGAACCCGTCGAGGACCTTGTCTTCTCGGAGTGCCCTGAGCGTTTTCCGAACGTCTTCCGGCCAGCCGCCCGCGGGCGCTATCCCCTGATACCTGTCAGCCGGCGTGTTGACGGCAGCCCCGGCAATCTTGATCTTCACGCTTCCCATGCCTTTGCCCTTGCCCCGACCGAATTTGTGCAAGAGCCCGGGCTCAAGTTCCAGGCTGTAGGTGAGAAGAGCCAGCTGTTCCTTGTCCAGCCCTTCGAATGCGACCTGAAATCCAAAAACCGAACCCGGTTCGACAGGGTAAACAAGGTTTGGTTGAAACTTCCCTATCGGCTGGTCATTCGGGATCTCTTTCTGCGCGGATGGCTGGTGGTGGTAGAACTTCCGATAGCATTCCGTGCCAGTCGATCTCGGATAGAAGGGCGCGTGGGTTTCCTTCGGGCTGCCTTGCAGAATCTTGACAACGGCGTGCTGCCGATATTCAATAGGGATGGCCTCCCCGATGTTGACCTTGCCCCGGTTGTGCAACCGGCCTGCGATCCTTCCGAACATGTCACACGTTACACAGCATTTCTCTTCGGCGCAGAGGCTCCAGGGGCCATCGTTCCTACCCTGTGCACTGACCGACATGCACCCCCCGCCGACAAACTCGGCGGTGTTTCGTATCAGTCCCTTCAGGGACGCGCCTGGAATCCTCGGGTTCGTGTTGAACTGTTTGTCCTTCGCGAAATTCACCTCCAGAGGCGTGTGGACTTCAAGGAGGCACTTGAGTTCGCCGACGTAGCCGCTCAGGCGGCTCAGGTCCGTGCGGTATTCACGTTTCGGCTGGCGCGGCTGCCTAAGCAGACGGTACGGGTTGATGAAAGCCTCATTCCTGGGCATCGCCGCCTCCTTGAACCACGACCAATGCCGTCACGGGTTTCACCACGAGACCCGAGAAACGTTCGAAAACCCCTTCTTTGTCGGCACGGTATCGGCGCACGATCACACAAAGGACATCGCCCGTGGAGACCGGCGGGACCGCGGAGAAGTCCACGGCGTGACCCGCTCCAACCACGTAGCACACGTCATCGGACGACGCCTCCAACTGCCTGGACGTGAGCGAACCCGCGTTCATCGGTGAGTCGCCGGTGTAGACGACGCGGACCGTTCCGCTCCCTAGTCGCAGCCACCGAATCTCCCCCTGCGCCCAGAAAACGTGCCCCTGAAATCCATCCGAGAGCGGGAGCGGAACCGCACAGGGGTTCCCCAACATCGCCTTTGTCTGCCACCGGACCCAGCATCGGGCCTCTTTGGGCCAAGGCGCGATATGGACAAACTCGGCAAAACCTGGTTGGTCTAAGTCTTTTCCGGCAAGGTGCATCATGAGCTGCCACCCCCGTTCCACCGATACTTCTCGATGAAAGCCACGAACTCGTCTCGTGCAGAGCTCATTACCGGTCCTATCGCCTCTCCCTCGATTCGGTGCACGTTCCACAACCCCTCGGCGACGTGTTGCCCAAGGTTGGGAAGCTCCTTGCCGCTCGAGAACAGGCCGTAATCTCGGCCCACATCGACCCCCCCGAGGCGTTCAATCCCAGCGAGACGGCCGTTGTGTTTGGAGTGGTAACGCAGCGCGAGCGATTCGACCGTCCCCTTGACGTGACCGAGGCCCCTACTGGTTCCCATCCCAATTCGTATGCGCTCGTCTTTCAGATCGGAGAGCACCAGCCACATGGCGCCGAGTTGCCAGGTTTCGAAGTTCTCGATCGTAACGCTGGTCTTGAACAGCCCGCGAGTCACGACCTCGAGATCGTACTTCACCTTGTTCGCGGCACCACCGGTCTTTCTGTCGATCGCGACGCCGTCGCGCACCTCCTCGACGATATCTCTGGGCGCCGGCGAGTAGGCATCGTCGATCAAAACGCGGCCCTTGAACTCTAGCGACCCGAACATCCGGCAGGCGAGGCATTCCTTGCGATAGACCTCTGGTCTGGGCGTCTGTTTGTTGAAACGTTTCCCGCACGACTGCTCTTGCCCTCTTTCGAAGTTGTACGGAAGGCATACAGGAACGGTGTTGGGCTTGAGCGTCCGTGCGATCTGCTCGACGTATGAGCGGAACACCCCCTTCAGGCTTGACCCGGGTAGATAAGGGTACGCCTTGTCGAGGCCATAGCCGTAAGTCCTGACGAATGCCATGTCCGGTCCCGTGACCCCGGATTCGCCGGCCTTGATCAGGACCGGACCGCGGGTTTCGATTGTGAGTGCAAACCGCGCATCACAGATGAACTGTTTACGCATGGGCGGCCTCCTCCACTTGTGCGCGAACCACGGCGCGGAGATCATCCTTTGGAACATCCTGCATGTTGCCGTCCACCAGGTACCGCAGCCGCGCCGCCGGATTCTCAAGGTCAACCCGCCGGACTCCGAGATCTTCAAGTATTGCCTTCCCGAGCCCGCGCGAAGTCATGCCGCCCAGAGACACGCCTCGTTCCCATTCCAGCAACGTGGCTGCGACTAGGGCAAACTCGATACTGTTCAGGTTTTCCCCGTCCAGAGTGAAGTCGAAAACCGCCCCCGCGGGTACCACTTCGAAGTCGTATTTCACCCCATCGACCGCGGTCCCGCTGTCCCGATCGATGCCGACACCGTCACGCAACTCGAGCGCCCCGGCCCAGCTCTTGATCCTGGCATCGTGGAATCGGAGTTTCCCCCTTGCCAGTTGGGACCCGAAGAGCCTGCACACGTCGCAGAGGCTATTGGAAAGGATTCCTTCGACCTCGATTCCGTTCGCTGCCTTGTCCAGATCTTTCAGTCGTGCCCGGGCCAGGTCCTGCGACGCCCCGGCGCACTTCTCGTGGCGTTTCTCCAGAAAGCACGTCCACATGCCCAGATGCCCGGCGAGCGATTCAGCGTTCGCCCTGAAGACGCCCTTCAGGCTGGAGCCCGGCAAGGCCGGCGCTCCCGTGTGATCGGTCAGAACGCCCATATCGGCGAAATCCGACCCCTCGCTGCCGCTGCCAAGGTGAAAAGCGGTCGTGAACCGGATAGACGCGGTGATCCGAAACCTACTTGCGAGCTTCATTGTTCCTCCTTTCCCACATCAACTCCGTCGAGAGCCGATGGGCGAACTCCGCGAAAACCGCGTCTGCGTCGCCATGTGCGTCGGCCAGTTCTTTCAGATCCGTGTCGCAGATCTTGTGCAACGTATCCCAAAAAGCTTTGTGCTGCGGGGCTTTGGTGCCTTTTTTTTCTTTCCATGCCTTTTCGTTTTTCTCATTCAGTCTGCGCCGGTGAGCGATGAGAGCCGTGAGGCCTGAAGCCCCGCGGCTTTCAGCGTGAACGGCGATGGCTTTCAACTGCGTCCGTTTA
>JACRCP010000150.1 GCA_016218965.1 Deltaproteobacteria bacterium
ATTTGCTACCCGGAAGCGGTTGCCGGTGTGGAAATCTGACCGCCATGATCCGATTGGCTCACGGCGGAACCGTCACGTTGTCACGAGCGCTGACAACGCGCATGTCCGCGAACAGGGGGTTCTTACGGAAGGATCAACATTGTACTCCGTTGGGACGGTGTGACCCCACCGCCAACATCTTGCCTTCATCTCGAAGCGTCTGGCCTTTCTGCGCTCGGTGGTCATGCTGGCTTTGGCCCCTCCGGGTCGGTCGTTTGAACGTCGGGGGCATCTTGCCACAACCTCGCGTGTTTGTCTCCGGCATTTTTGGGGGTCGTGGCTATGTGTCGCCCCCTGTCGGGGGCTCTCTTCGTGTTTGCTCGACTGATCCACGGGCTCACGCCCGTGGCTACCCGCTGTGCCGCCCGCGGCGGGCTTGGCGCAAGCGGGCGCATGTCCACGCTGACGGCTGATGCCCGAAGGGCGTTGACACCGGCGGGCAACGGGGATAGTGGTTTCGCATGCTCGACGGGAAAAAGATCACGGTCATCATGCCCGCGTACAACGCGGCGGCGACGCTCGAGCGCACGTGGCGCGAGATCCCCCGCAGCGTCGTCGACCACGTCATCGTCACCGACGACGCCTCGCAGGACGACACCGTGGCCGTAGCCAAGTCGCTGGGCATTGACACCATCGTCCACACCAAAAACCGCGGCTACGGGGCCAACCAGAAGACCTGCTACAAGGCCGCGCTCGCCACCGGGGCCGACATAATCATCATGTTGCACCCGGACTACCAGTACTCGCCGCGCCTGGTCACTCCGATGGCGGGGATGATCGCAAGCGGCCACTACGATTTGGTGCTCGGCTCGCGCATCCTGGGAGGCAAGGCCCGCCAGGGCGGGATGCCCTTTTACAAATACGTGGCCAACCGGTTCCTGACGCTTTTCGAAAACCTCCTCTGCGGCGCCAAGCTCTCGGAGTACCACACGGGTTTCCGTGCGTACACGCGCCGGCTTCTCGAGACCGTTCCGTTCGAATCGAACTCCGACGACTTCGTCTTTGACAACGAGCTCGTCGTGCAGGCCATATTCCACGACTTCGCGGTCGGCGAGATCTCGTGTCCCACGCGCTACTTCGAGGAGGCGTCGTCAATAAACTTCTGGCGCTCAGTCCGGTACGGCCTGGGCGTCCTCCGGTGCGCGCTCATCTTCAGACTGCAAAAGATGGGGCTTGTCCGCTCGGCGCTGTTCATCAGGCCCCCAGACTGAACCGGCGCGTTCACCCGCAACCGTTCAACAACGGGTGGGGGCCGGGTTTCCCGGAACGCTGCGCCGCTTCGCCGTCGCACGAAGCACCCGTGAGAGCTTCTTGCGGCGCGGCGTGGAGGGGAATCCGGTCCCCACCCGGGACTGAAGCCTCAATCGGAATCGATCTTCATGAAGTCCGTGGTGCCGGACGCGGCGCCGCTCGACGAGCCGGCGGTTTCGTCCGGGGTCGTGCCGACCTTGAAAGGCTGTGAGATCCCGCCCGGCGAGCCGGGGGGCATGAGGAGGCCGGTCTCGTAGTGGACGCGGGCGAACGTGATTCCCGGCGGAGCCTCCCACTCGGGTTCTTTGCGGCCCTTGAGCGCCTCGCCCATGTACGCCATCCAGATGGGGAGCGCGGCCTTGCCGCCGGTCTCCCACCGGCCCAGCGGCCGCTCGTAGGTGTCGAACCCGACCCACACGCCGGTCACGAGGTTTTTCGAAAAACCCATAAACCAGGCGTCAAACGCATCGTTGGTCGTCCCCGTTTTTCCCGCGAGCGGCTGGCCGAGCCTTGCCGCCGCCGCCCCGGTCCCGTTGGTGCACACCTCGCGCATGAGCCGGAGGAGGATGAACGCCGACCGGGCGTCGAGCACCCGTGTGTCGGTCTGGCCCGCGTAGTGGGCGGCACGCTCCGCGCGCTCGTGCGGCGAGAGAAACGGGTCGCCGAAGTGACTGTGGTTCTCGACGACCTCCCCGTCGCGGTCCACGATCTTGCGTATGAACACCGGCTTCTTCTTGACGCCCAGCCGCGCAAAACCGGCAAAGACGTTGGTGAGGTCCCAGAGCGTCACGCACGATCCGCCCAGCGCAAGCGACAGGTTGGGCGCCAGCCCGGTGCGAATCCCGAACTTTTTGGCGTAGTCGATGGCCGCGCCCACCCCAACCGCATTCAAGACCTTCACCGCGGGGACGTTGAGCGAGTGGATGACCGCGTTGCGGAGCGTCACGTCGCCCCTGAAGTCCTGCTCGAAGTTCTGGGGCTTCCAGCGGAGCTGGTTCTCGGCGTCGTCAAAGACCAGCGGCGAGTCCACGATGATGGTTGACGGCGTGTAGTTCAACTTGTCGATCGCCGCGGCGTAGACGATGGGCTTGAAAGCGCTCCCGGGCTGGCGGCACGCCTGGAACGCCCGGTTGAACTCGCTCACCTCGAACGAGTATCCGCCGATCATGGCAAGCACGTAGCCGCTCTGGGGATCCTCGGAGACCAGCGCGCCCTGCACCGACGGGTCCTGATCGAGCGCGAACGTCTTTTGATCAATCGGATCGCCCGGCGGCGGCATGAGGCTCCCCGGCTCGTAGACGTGCGTCAGGTCCTTCTTCGTGGCCAACCGGACCTGGATCAGGTCGCCGGGCCCAAGGACCCTGCCGACCGATTCGACCTTCTCCCACTCGCGCCCCATCTCGGCCTTGTGCGCCCAGCGCATCGCCGCCACCGGCAGCGTCCCGGTCCTCTTTCCGACGGCGACGGCGGCGCTCTTCCCGTCCGCGGCGATCGCAAGAACGAGCGCGACGTAAGTCTGCTCGGGGCGGAGCGCCCCGCCGTCCTTTGCCGTCTGCCGGTCGAGCCTCGCCAGCCAGGCGTCCCACTCGGCCCTGTCGGCGTGGTGGAGCGGCCCGCGGTATCCCTGGCGCTTGTCAATCTCCTTCACGCCGCGGATGAGCGCCTCCTCGGCGATGTACTGCTTGTCGAGATCCACGGTGGTGTAGACCTGCATGCCGCCCCTGTAAAGCGCGTCCTCGCCGTACTTGTCGTAAAGGTACCTTCTCACGTGCTCGGTGAAATACGGCGCCTTCTCCTTGAAATAGTCCTCGATGTCGTTGATGGGAACCTTCGCGTCGAGCGCCCCGGTGCGTTCGTCCTGCGTGACGTACCCGTCCTCGAACATCCGATCGAGCACGTAGCGCCGCCGCTCGTCGGCCTTCTTGGGGTTCAAGTACGGCGAGTACCGCGCGGGGGCCTGCGGAAGCCCGGCCAGGATGGCCATCTCGGCCAGGTTCAGTTCCCAGACGTTCTTGCGGAAGTACCCCCGCGAGGCCGCCTGCACGCCGTAGAGACCGTGGCCGAGATATATCTGGTTGAGATACAGGAAGAGGATGTCGCGTTTTGAAAACTTCTTTTCGAGCCGCAGCGCGAGCAGGAGCTCGCGGATCTTCCGCGTGTAGGTCTTCTCGCGGCCGACGTAGGTCTTGGCCACCTGCTGGGTGATCGTGGAGCCGCCCGCGACCTTCCGGCCGGTGCGCAGGTTCTTGATGAACGCGCGGACGATGCCCCTGGGGTCCATCCCCTGGTGCAAAAAAAACTCCTGGTCCTCGGCCGCGATGAAGGCCTGGACAAGCTTCGTGGGCACCTGGTCGTACGGGACGACGTCGCGGCGCTCGGTGGCGAACTCGCCTATGAGCCGCCCGTCTATGGCGTAGACCTTGGTCGAAACCGGGGGGCGGTACTGGTCGAGGTCGTCAAACGCCGGGAGGTCCGCCTTGTACTTGAAGTAGACGCAGCCCATCGCCGCGCCAGCGCCCAGGATGCAGATGAACGCGAACGCCCCGGACACGACGGCCACCTTGCCGAACCGTCCGAGCTTCGGGCCCTTTTTGCGCACAACAATGGGAATGTCGTCTGCCATCCCGCTTCCGCCTACCGGCCACTGGCGACTTGCCTTAACACGTCGAGCATCTGCCGGTGGATCCGCCCGTTGTCGGCGACGACCTCGGGCAAGAATATCCCCGCCGGCCCCCCGCCAAAATCGCTCAACCTTCCGCCGGCCTTTTCGACCATGAGCATGCCTGCCGCCATGTCCCAGGGTTTCAGCTTCATTTCCCAAAACCCGTCGAACCTTCCGGCCGCAACATAGCACAGATTGAGCGCGGCCGAACCGTCCCGGCGCAGGGCGCGCGCCCGAAACGCAAACGCGCTCCAGAAGTCGAGATTGTTTTCGGGGCTTTCGCGCAGGTCGTACGGGAAACCGGTCGCAAGGAGGCTTCTGCCGAGACTCCGCGTGGCGCTCACGTGCATCGGCCTCCCATTCAGGAACGCCCCGCCGCCCGACGCCGCCAGGAACAGCTCGTCACGGATCGGGTCGTAGACGCACCCGACGACCGTTTTGCCCCGGTGAACGACCGCGATGGAAACCGCAAAGTGCGGATAGCCGTGCACGAAGTTGGTGGTGCCGTCGAGCGGGTCCACATACCAGACGGTCTGTGCGCGGGGATTGGCGGCGGCGCCCTCTTCCGAGACGATCCCGTGGTCCGGATAGGCGTCCGCGATCATCTTTTTGACGACGGCCTCGGCCTTTTTGTCGACCTCGGTCACAAGGTCCGTCGGCGTGCCTTTCGTCCGGACGCGCAACCCCGCGCGCCCGCGCGCAAGGTGATGTTTTCTGAGCACCGCCCCCGCCGCCCGGGCGATCTCTTCCACACTGCGTGGAAGGCAAATATCATGTGCGGGCGGGGGCCGGGTTTCCCGCAGCGCCGCGCCGCTTGGCCTGCGGTGCAGAGCGTCTAAGAGAACTTTTTGCGGCGCGGCGCGGAGGGGAATCCGGCCCCGGCCCGCCGTCCACGCTTTGCTTGCGCCGGTCACGCCAGTGCCCCGTCGGACCGCGCCGAAAGCGCCTCAAGGAGCCGCGGCACGAGGTTGTCGAACGCGCCGTTGGACATCACCAGGACCACGTCACCCACGCGAAGCTCCCCGACAAGGAACACGAGGATCTTCGGAACGTCGGGGATGGCCGCGGCGCGCGTGCCCAGCCGCGTGATGTCGCCGGCCAGGCGCTCGGGGTCGAGCCTTTGGCTCGCGTCGACGGCCGCCGCAGAGTAAGGCGCCGCGATGACCGCGAGGTCGGCCGCGCCGAAGGCCGCCGCATACTCGGCCTGGAACACGTTTCGCCGGCTGGAGTTCGACCGGGGCTCAAAGACGGCCACAAGCCGCCCGTTCGTCCCGTCGACGTACTTCTTTCGGACCGCGTCCAGGGTTTCGCGGACGGCCGTCGGGTGGTGCGCGAAGTCGTCGATCACGGACACGCCGCCCCGCACGCCCCTGAAGGTCTGGCGCCGCTCGACACCGGCAAACGACGCCATCCCCCGCGCGATCTCGTCAAACGACAGCCCCAGCACCCTGCACGCGCCGGCCGCGGCGACCGCATTTTTCACGTTGTGCATGCCCGGGAGCGCCGTGTTCAGGCGGCCCAGATCCCTCCCGCCCTCGGCGAGCAGGAACGACGCGCCTCCGGCGTCAAATGTCACGTCGCGGCATGCGTACTCGGGACCGATCCCCTCACCGTACGTGTGGACGCGGCAGGCGGCGCCGGCCGTGACTGCGGCGACCGCCGGGTCGTCAGCCGCCACGAGATCGCCCTCACGCGGGATGATGGCGACGAATCTCTCAAACGCCGACCGGTAGTGCGCAAAATCCCGGAATATGTCGGCGTGGTCGAACTCGATGCTGGTGACGATCGCGGTGCGGGGACGATAGTGGAGGAACTTGGGCCCTTTGTCGAAGAACGCCGTGCCGTACTCGTCGCCCTCGATAACGAAGTGCGGCCCGCGGCCGATTCCGTACGGCTGGCCGAAACCGTGCGGCACGCCGCCGACGAGGAAGGACGGCGACCGCCCCGCCGAGTCGAGCAGCCAGGCCAGAAGCGAGGCCGTCGTGGTCTTGCCGTGCGTCCCCGTCACGACGACGGCGTGCCTGTCGCGCAGGAAGTGCTCATCGAGGAGCGAAGGCATCGAGGCGTACGGGATTCCCCTCTCGATGGCCGCGACGGCCTCGGGGTTGTCCTTGCGGCACACGTTCCCGATCACGACCAGGTCCGGCCTCGGGTCGAGGTGCGCCGCGTCGTAGCCCTTCATCACCTCTATGCTCAGATTGTCAAGCTGCGTGGACATCGGCGGGTACGCGTTCAGGTCCGATCCGGTCACGCGCCAGCCGGTCTCGCGCAGAAGCCCCGCCAGCGGCGCCATCGCCGTGCCGCAAACCCCCACAATGTGCGCATGCCGGGCCATCAATCCCTCGAATCGGGAACCCCCGGAAACTTCGGGTCCCATTCTGCCGCAGAGAACACAGAGCGCACAGAGATTCTCATTTGATCCCGAGACTATCGAAAACAAGATCATGAAAGACCGGGCGGAACTCCTTGATCTTCTCGTTTGACCGCGTGGGGAAGACCCGGTTCGAGAGCACGATGACGACAAGCTTGCGCGACGGGTCGATCCACACCGAGCACCCCGTGAACCCCAGGTGACCGACCGAGCCTCCGGAAAACCGCGTCCCGGCCGCCGACCCGGTGACGAACGGAGTGTCCCATCCGTGCGCCCGCGTCCCCGGCGGCGCGCCCTCGGGGCGCGCCCAGTACTTTTTTACGACCTCCGAGGCGAAGAAACGGGACTTCCCCTCGAGCCCGAGGAGGAGCTCGCGGGTGAGCGCGTGGAGGTCCAACACGGTCGAAAAAAGCCCGGCGTGCCCCGAGATGCCGCCCATCGCCCTGCAGTTTTCGTCGTCGACCACGCCTTCAAGCCCGTCCGTGACCGGGGCGGCCTTCACGCGGACCGGCCACCGCCACGACGACGAAAGGTCCCTGAAAAAAGAGTCGATCATCCCGAGCGGGAGGTAGAGCTCGCGCGAGAGGAACTCGTCGAGCCGCGTGCCGGCTTCGCGTTCGAACAGTTCTTCGAGCACGATGAAACCGAGGTCGGAGTAGATGGTTTCGGTCCCCGGCGGCTTCTCCAACGGCTCGCCCGCGGCCATCCTTCTCACCAACTCCTTGGCCCTGCGCGTCGCCCACAGTTCGATGGGGATGGAGGCGAAGTACTCGCGGTGGGCCGGCAGGCCGCTGCGGTGCGACAGGACCTGCGCGACGGTGATCTCGCCGCGATCTCCCGCGCGGAATTCCGCGATGTGCCTGCCGATGGACCACGACGTTGGGGACGCCCCGCGGGACTCCATCGTCATCAGGGCCGCCGTCATCGCGAGCGGCTTGGTGAGCGAGGCGACGTCGTAGACGGTCGAGGGCGACACCGGTTCGCCTGCGGCCCCGCCGGTCGTGCCGTGGTAGGCGAGATGCACGACCCTGCCCTCAAGCGAAACCAGCACCGACGCCCCCGGGAACACCCCGCCCGCCACCGCCTCGTCGGCCGCGTCGGCAAGTTCTTTTAGCACTATTCCACGCACGGTTCTAAAAGCTCAATCGACCGCCGATCGGCGTCCACGCGCGCCATGATGCCCTGCGGCAGCGCCATGTTGAGCGGCCCGTGACCTATCGGGAACCCGAACACCGCCGGCCACCGCCTCCCCCGGGCCTTTTCCCGGACGATCGCGCGCAACGCATCGGCGTCCGCGTCCGTGCCGAGCGTACCGACGACCAGTCCCGCGATCGCGTCGAACGTCCCCGACAACTCGAGCTGGGTGAGCATCCTGTCGATGCGGTACGGCTCCTCGTTTATGTCTTCCAGAAACAGTATCGCCCCGGACAGGTCGGGCACGAACCCGGTCCCCAGCAGGCACGAGATGACCGACAGGTTGCCGCCCACCAGCCTGCCCTCGCACGCCCCGGGCCGGATGGTTTCGGCGCCCGGCCCGCCAATTTCGACACGCGAAACGGCGCCCGAAAGGAGTTCGAAGAGGTGCCGTCGCGATATTTCGATCTCGGCCCCGAGCGTCGAGACAAGCGGGCCGTGGAACGTCACGAAACCCGCCTTTGCAAGCAGTGCCAGTTCCAGGGCCGTCGCGTCGGAAAAGCCTATCAGCGGTTTCCTGGTCCGGGCGATCCCGGCAAAGTCAAGGCGGCCGAGGAGCCGCATGGACCCGTAGCCACCCCGCGCGCACCAGACGGCGGCGGTTAACGGGTCGGAAAACGCCGCCGCCATTTCGCCCAAACGCCGCTCGTCGGTCCCGGCCAAGTAACCGTCGTCCGCGAAGAGTTCCGGCGCGAACTTCAACCGGAAACCGGCCGCCTCGATGAGCCTGGCACCGGCGCAAAACGCCTCTTTTTTCACCGGCCCCGAAGGCGCGACGAGCGAGACGACCGCACCTTGCGCGAGCCGCCTGGGTTTCGGCCCCAGTTTCATGCGACCAAATATCGTATCTTTCGGAAAGAATTGCAAGAGTCGCGACTATGAAGGTTTTTCATAGCGACTCTGAACGGTTTGCGCGATCGCGGACACGGGGGCATTGGGTGGTTGAAATAACCAAGCAATTGATGTATGTTACACTTGGGGCTGGGTGGTATGCGGGTTGCTGTATTCCCCCACGCTAATTGGGAGGACGACGTGCGGGTACATGGCAATACAAAAGGTGAGTCGGGCTTCACGCTCATCGAGATGATGATCGTGGTGGCGATCTTCTGCGTTTTGACGGCCCTGTCGTGGAGCGCGTTGAGTCCGACGCACCACGAGTACGAAGTCAAGGGGACGGCCACGCAGCTTTCCCTGATGTTCAAGACGCTAAGGCTTCGGGCCATATCGACCGGCAGCGTTCACGCGCTGGTCGTCAACTTCAACGACCTAAACGACTTCGACATGGGAGGCAAGGCCAAGGCCCGCACCAACGCGTGGGAGTCGTTCCAGGGGAACCTGCCGATTCACTCGACCGGGGCGACGCTCTACGGCAACGAAACGGTCTACACCGGCCCGCCTGCTGAGAGAGGCACCATTGACGGAGCGCCGTCGTGGGGCATGCCTCTTCAGGCGCTTACCGGGGTGGCGTCAAGGGCCGAGAAGATGACGCCCGACCAGTCGGCGGTCGACATCTTCGGCATGAGGGACTGCACGTGCACGTCGAACTGCGGGGCGTGTCCCGTCCCCGCGCAGAAAACCGATCAGATGTGGTTCGTCTTCTATCCCAACGGTTCCGTCCGTCAGAAGGACGCGCCCAACCAGACCGAGTACACGATCTACCTCGGGATGGGAAGGTTCTACTCCAACAACTACAAATACGACAGCACCGTGACCACCGATGCGCCGGCGAACGTCCAGAACAGGTGGAAGGTGATGATCCACCGGAACACCGGACGGGTCAAGCTGATGAAAGGCTGGATTGACACCGATGCGTAGAATCGTCCAAAGGGCAGGCCGGGCGCCGCGCGCCCGCAAAGGCATGGGCGGGTTCACCATCCTCGAGCTCCTCATCGCGCTCGCGATCCTGGCCGTCGGGATCCTGATGGGCGTTTTCCCCGCGCAGATCTCGGCAATATTCCTAAACAGCCTCTCGTTCCAAAAGACCACCGCCATGCACATCGCCCAGGAGTTCCTCGAGAACTTCGAGCAGTTCCGGCTCACCGAAAACCCGCCCAACGGGCTGGGCTGGAACAACGGGGCGCTCACGGACATGGGCGCCGGCTTAAACGAATGTCCGCCCACGACCATCGTCCACGTCGAGACGCCGTATCACCGGCACAAGATCTCCAGAAACGGCGTCGAGTACCACCTGCGATGGCAGGTCCAGGACGCCGATGCGGGGACCCAGACGAAGGAAGTGACGGCGGTCGTGATCTGGGAGCCGCGGCAGAAGAGGTCGGGGCAGTTCTCGACTGAGACCCCCGCGCAGTGCATGATGGTGAGGGCGACGGCGGTCAAGTACTGTTCGCTGGGCGACGGCAAACCGGGGAGATGCCCATGACTCCTGCCAAAACAAAAAGAGCGCGCGGGTTCACGCTTTTGGAGATGATGATCACAATCGCCATCCTCGCGCTGGTGATCGAGGCGATGGTCGGGACATTTGCCATGCAGGACAAGGCATTCAGGCTCCAAGAGCAGATCACGGATTCGCAGCAGAACCTCCGCGCGGCCGCCGACGCGGTCCATACCGATCTCGCGAACGCGGGGGCCGGGATCGGCGGCGCGCAGTGCGACCCGGCCACGCAGGTCATCCGGGGCGGCATGCCCATCGCCGACCAGCTCGTCGGGCTGGGCACCGCCGGCTACCAGTTCACGCGCGGGGTCTGGGCCTTCAACAACGCCGGCAACGTCCCCACCAAGATCGTCAACCCGGTCCCCCCCGACAACCTCCCGGCCGACGCCAAGAACCCGCCGGACTTCGATACGCTCACCGTCCAGTACCTCGCGGAGACCGAACGTCTTCCGCTGTTTAAAGAGGTCAAAGAACCCGAGGGCGGGGTGTGGACCATCGAATTCTGCGCCAACGACGACCTGGAAGGCGAACCGACGACGGTCTCGACGTTCAAGGTTGACGACCTGATTGTCCTGACCGACATGCAGGTTTCGGCGATCTTTCGGGTCACGGGGGCGCCCCAGAGCGTCGCGGAAGGGAATTGCGTGGGCGTCCCCAACAAGATCAGGCTCACGGCCAACGCCATCGCGGGCGACAAGTTCAACGACCCCGTCCGGCACCGGGGGATGACGGCCGGCAACTTGGTTCCCCGTTCGTACTTCTGGTTCGAACAAGGCCAGTCGTCGATCACGCGCCTCGACGGCTCGGTCTACCGAACGGTCCTCGAAGCCGACACCGTCTACGACACCAGGCGCCCGCGGCCCATTCTCATGAAAGAGTTCGGACCCTACAACTCGGGCACCAGCGCGTTGACCATGGCCCCCCTGGCCGACAACATCGCGACTTTTCAGCTCGGGTTCGGCGTCAACAGGCCCGCCAATGTCTACAGCATTTCGCACATCGCCGACCCGCTGGGCGCCGTCCTCGAGCAGACCGATTTTGACTTCAAGACCGTCGGCGCCGCCAACTACGTTGACCCCGCGCGCGTCAGGAGCGTAACGGTGAACATCCTTGCGAGGACCGAAAGACCCGAGATGGACAACCCGACCACGGTGGCCGACTCCTACGAGACGACCGCCCTGTACCCGCAGCCGGCCCCGTGGAGGATCGGCGACTACACGCTTCAAACGACAAAGACCGGTTTCAGGTACCGGCTCAACACGCACACCATCGACATGAAAGGCACGTACGGCGAAACCAACGACAGCTACGAAGTCTCTCTTGCGCAACAGGGGTGCAAATGAAAACGAACAGTGCGAACCGCAGAGTCGTTTCGGCCGCGGCCGGACAGCGCGGGGTGGCCCTTGTGCTGGTCCTCCTCATGCTCACCGTCCTGTCGTCGCTGGGCTTCATGGCGCTCTACACGTCTTCGATAGAACGGGACATAGACCGGGCGCACAGGTATCGTCTGTTTGCGCGGAACTCGACCGGGGCCGGGGTGCAGATGCTCGCCCAGCAAGTCATCCGCTCGAAAGGCGGCAAACGGGACGCCTCGCCCCCGTCGACCTCGTCACTCGGGGTGAACCGCGGCGACTACCAGATCCACCCCGTGATCGGCATCTGTTACGTGCTGGACCACAACTGCGCCGACCCCTTCAGCACAAACAACGACCCGGCCTGGGCGCAGGATCTCTGCTGTTTCCGGACAGGCAGGGTCCGCGACCCGGCCGGCACGATTCTTAAGCCGACTGCCCTAAACGACCTCCTCAACGATTCGTACAAGGTCGGTATTGGGAGAAATTTCATGATAGGCGGGGGGTCCGACGAGTACGCCCACCAGGTTTTCGAGTTCTGGATAGCGGGCGGCGGACCCGCGAGGTCCATTTCCGAGCTGAGGGTCCTGATGAAGGTCGGTCCCAATCCCAAGGGCGGCGGCGCGAGCGGGACCGGATACGGGTCACAGGCCGGGATCAACGCGTCGTGACGCGAATCGCGGGCAAGGAGGGCACCGGGTTGAAAACAGGAAAACGATATGCCCGAGCGCTTGCGCTCGTTTTGCTCGCCTGGCCCGCGGCGGGTCACGCGCTGGACATAGACATGTACACGTACGAGGCCCCCGCCAAGCCGAATGTCGTCCTGTTCGTGGATGACACGAGGCCCCTGCTCCGGCGGGCCTACAACGGGCTTGCGGCCGACTACGTCGACTGCTACAAGAACGTGGGCGCCTGCCCGGCGGGCTGCAACGGCAAGTGCCCGTTTTTGTACCTGGGACTCCAGACCGGCAACATCAACTTCGGTGTCGGCGACTGCAACCTGAATAACCAGCCGCTCAAGTCCCTCTACCCGTCGGCCTATTTCCAGGCCACGACGAACGCCCCGGCGGGGCCGTGCGTCATCAGTCTTCTCAACCCCGGCGACGACCCGGGATGGGCCTCAAACCCCATAAGCATCCCATACAACAACTACAACCAACCCGACGAGATTGACCAGTTCAACTACCTCACGTCCACCGTGTACTCCGTGCTGCAGGCGCTGCTCTCGAAGGCCGGGAACGCCGGGCAGGTCGGCCTGATGCTCAACAGCAACATGGGCAACGACTACCGTTACGGACTGTCGGTCTTCAACGACTGGATCGGCAGGGACGGCGACGGCGCGTGCATCCTGTACGTCAACGCCAACAACGGCATCAAGGACAGCTCGACTACCGATTGCACCTCGCCGGCCCAATGGGACAACGGCACGGACAAGCGCGTCACCGCCGCGTGCGAGCTCGACAGGATTTTCCTTGACGAGGCCGGTTTGAACAAGCTCCCCAAGGAGTGGCGCCCGTACTCCGAGGCGGGGGTCGAAATGTGGGAGTACTTCCACGGGGTGTACCCCATTTACTGCATCAAGCCGGCCGCCGTCTACCCGACGCCGTGGGGGAACGGGGACGCGACGAACATCCAGTACGATCTGGCGAACCAGTCGCAGGTCGCCGTCAACGCCTTCACCCTGATGCTGGCCCTGGGCGCCCCCTCGCGGGAAGACGCCTACGCCGATTCAAACGGCGACAACGCCACGGTTGACTCCGTCGTCACGTACCCCAACGGCGGGACGCACTGGCTCGACGACGTCATGCTCAACACGTACCGGTACGACGGGATCCCCGACCCCGAGCAGGTGTACATAAACGCGGGCTTCCCCGACGCCACCTGGAAGGCGGGGTTTGCGCGGAAGTGCCAGTATCTCGGCTGGGCGAACAACCCCCCGCCCCCGTTCGGCGACGGCGCGGCGCGGAGCATCCTTGACCGCCAGGTCAACTGCACGCGGCAGACGGCCGCCACCGACGTGATATCGTTCGAGTACTACAACCCGCTCTTCGAGCTGACCGCCGCGCAGGCCGGGGGGCGCTACTGGCCCGTCTGGATCGACCCGAACATCGTCCCCGCGCCGACCAACGTGCAGATGAACGAGATCGTAGGCTACGACTGCACCGCGCTCGCCGGCCCCCCCACTCCGGCGCCCAACGCGGCGTGCTGGACGGGGCTTTCGAAGGGGATCGTGACGTACCTGAGCACCGTCTGGAACCGAAACGTGAACATCAACAGGGCCTACGCAATCCCGACTCCCATCGCCGACATAGACCGGTACCATTCGTTCGACTGCGGGGCAAACCGCTACATCGTTTCCTCGTTCGTCCCCACGCAGGGCGCCAGGTTCGAGGGACACCTAAAGGCATATCCGTTCGGAGACCAGGGCACCGACGCGTTGGCCTGTCCCCTGCCCGTCATCCAGACCGTGGCAAATGACGTCCTCGAGGACAGCACGCCGCAGTATTCTTCGGGGGGCATGCTCAACTCGAACAACGTCGCCTGGGACGCGGCCTGGATGCTCCTCTCGAGCACCTACCAGCGCAGGGTCTTCACGTCCACCGTGGCCGGCGGCGTGTACACTCGCAGGGATTTCACCGACGACGCGAACATCACGCCCGCGCTCCTCAATCTTTCGTCCGCCACAAGCGGCCTCCCATACGCCCTGTCGGAGAACGCGAAACGCGACAAGGTCCAGGAGGTGGTCATGCAGGGCACCTTCTCGTACTGGGAAGGCGGCTCGCGGCTCACGTCGTGGGTATTGGGCGACATCTACCATTCGCAGCCGGTGGTGGTCGGGAGGCCCAATCCGTACTACTCCGACATCAACATCACCGACCTCAACATGAACGTGTACACCTCCGACCCGGCCTACGGCAACTTCGTCGACAACCAAAAGAACAGAACAAAGCTTGTGGTCGCCGGCGCCAACGACGGGTCGCTGCACGCATTCTACGGGGGACGGTGCATGCCGGAGCCGCTCACGCCGGGCCAGTGCAAGTACACGCCCACGGCCGACGACGGCAAAGAAGTCTGGGCATACGTCCCCAACGCGCTCCTCACGTCGGTGAAGTACAACGTCCCGGGCTGGAGCCTGGCCGACGCGCAGTGGGCCGCGGGCGAGGCGATGACCTCGAGCATCGTCAACAGGCCGTTCGGCGTCGACGGAAGCCCCGCGGTCGCCGACGTCTGGATCAACCAGGACCTCGTCAATCCGCCGGTCAAGGACTGCAACATGGGCGACCTCTACAACGTCTGCGAGTGGAAGACGTATCTTGCCGGCGGACTCGGGCTGGGCGGAAAAGGGGTGTACTTCCTGGACATCGGCGAGGTCGGGGCGACATTTGCCGGCCGGGTCGACCCGAAAGTCGTGAGCGAGTTCACGTACGGGAACGTGGGCTTCAAGCAGAGCGAGTACCTCGGCTACACCACGTCCGACCCCATCATCGGGAAGGTCAAGGTCTGCAACAACGACCTAAGCTGCAACGCCGGGTCGCAGCGCGAGCTCTGGGTGGCCATGTTCGGCGGCGGCTACGCGCCCGAGAGCGACCCCACCGACGTCAACGACTCGTACGACGCCGCGGCGAAGGGCGGACGGGCGTTTATCGTCGTCAACCTCCGGACCGGAAACAAGGTCTTTGAGTTCAACCAGGCCGACGACGCCGCGATGGAGTTCGCGCTTGCCGCGCCGCCAAAGGCGCTTGACTCGAACGGCGACGCCTACATCGACGCCGTCTACGTGGGCGACCTCGGCGGCCAGCTCTGGCGGTTCGACATGAGCCAGTACGGCGGCACCAACGCCGACATCACGCCGTTCAACTCGACCGCGCAGGTCAAGAAATGCGACCCGGCCAACCTCGCTGACACAAACTGCTGGCGCGGGCAGCGCCTGTTTGCGGCGCCGCAGCCCGTCCAGAAGGGCAACCCCAAACCCTGTTCGTTCAGGAACTGCAAAAACTGCGTCGGGTGCGGCGGCGCCCTTGCCTGCAACACAAAAGTGGGCAAGCTCCGGTGCGCAAAGAACTGCGCGGTCTGCAACGCCGTGGCGTGGACCCCGTTCTGGACCGCCCCCGCGGTGGCAAAGAATACGTTCGGTCAGGTCTACCTGTTTGTCGGGACCGGGGACAGGACCAACATCATGTCGTACCTCGCCCCGCCCGCCGGCACGCCTGAGCGTCTGTACGGCATGCGCGACGCGCTCAGGGGCGCGCCGACCGACCCCGCCAACCCCGCCCTTTGCGAAAACGGCGACGGGACATGTGCGGCGCCGGCGTTCCCGAGGTTAAACGAGGTCGTGGCGGCCAATTCCCCGTTTTTCGAGTCCGGCTGGTTCAGGAAGCTCCCTCAGGGCGAGAAGGTCCTGTCCCCCGCCGCGGCCGCGGGGTTCAACGTGTTCTTCACCGTCTTCAGCCCGCTCAGCAACGCCGCAACGTGGGTGCAGGAACGGCAGTACCTCGGCGACGCCAAGCTCTACGCGACGGACTTCATGTCCGGCGGGTCCCCCGACATCCAGACGGCCAAACAGACCCCGGCCAATTTCTGGCAGGGCTTCAAGATCGGCCGCGACGTACCCAGCGCCCCCAAGATCGTGGCGCGGCCGTCCGACTACTCGAACCCCGCAAGCCCCAAGGACGCTCAGACATCCATCGTGATTCACACCGGGGCGGGGGAGGTGCAGCAGATCCGCTCGCCGGGAAGCGCCTCGGGCCGGAGCGGCCTCTTGCCGCCGGTTTCGAGAGTCATATACTGGAGGGAGACGATGTAAGGGTTCGCGCAAAAATAAGTTCGCATTTATGGGCGTCGAAGCGCCCGGCCGGCGAGGCGCAAGGAGCGCCGCGTACCAGAGGTACGTAAGCGACGCGCAACGAAGTCGGACGGGATGCATCGGCGGTCAGAAATGTGAAGTTATTTTTGCGCGAGCCCTATGCCGCAGGAATGCCGACGCCTCGCCCACGAGGTACAGCGAACCGGAGACCAGAACCAGGCCTCCGGTTTTTTTTGCGCGCGCGGCGGCGCCCGCGACGGCCCGCGCGGCGTCCGGGGCGGTGACGGCGCCGCGGCCGGCACGCTCGAACTCCGCCGCCACGACCGCCGGATCGGCCGAACGGGAGGACCTGGGACAGACCACGACGACGTCCGAGACCGCGGGCGCCAGCACCGCGGCCATCCACGCGTAGTCCTTGTCCGAAAGCGCGCCGAACACTAGGTGGACCGGCCGGCACGGCGCCCGCTCGCGAAGCGTTTCGACAAGGGCACGGGCGCCATGGGGGTTGTGCGCGCCGTCCAACACCACCGGGGGATCGCCCGCCACGACCTCGAACCTCCCGGGCCACGATGCCGCAAGAAGCGCCGCCCGGACCTTCGCCTCGTCCGGTTCTACGCCCGCTGCGCCTGCGGCTGCCGCAAACGCCGCGAGCGCAAGCGATGCGTTCGCCGCCTGGTGCGGCCCCAAAAGCGAAAGCTCGATGCCCGCCACAGCCAGGCCGGGGCCGCGGTAGTCAAACACCTCGGGATCCAAAAGACCGGAGGCCGGCCTTCTCGCAAATGAGAACTCGCGCCCGGCAACGCAGAGCCGGGCGCCTTCGGTGGCGCACGCGGCGCCGATGACGGCGGCCGCGGCGGGTTCCTGCGCGGCCGACACGACCGGAATCCCCGGCCGGATGACCGCGGCCTTCTCCCGCGCGATGGACGCAAGGTCCGGCCCGAGCTCCGCCGTGTGGTCGAGGCCGACGGGCGTGATGACCGCGGCGATCGCGTCCGCCGTGTTCGTGGCGTCGAGCCGGCCGCCCATCCCCACCTCGAGCACGGCGAGGAGCACGCCCAGCCGCCTGAAGTGCTCGAAGGCGGCGAGTGTGAGGAACTCGAAATACGTGAGCGCATGGGCCTCGCCGGCGCGGCGAAGCCCCGCGACCAGCGCGTCGAGGCCGCCGTCGGAGATGTCGGTGCCGCAGTACGAGATGCGTTCGTTGACCCTGACCAGGTTGGGGGAAGTGTACAGCCCCGAGGGCACGCCGTGTTTGAGTGCCAGCGCGTAAAGGAGGCTCGAGACCGACCCCTTGCCGTTGGTCCCGGCGACGATGACGGGAAGGAACGCCCGCTCGGGGTGCCCGAGGTCGGCGCACGCCGCGCGCATACGGTCCAGCCCCAGCGAAACGCCGCGGCCCGCGAGCTTGTCAAGATATGCCTGCGTCTCTCGAAGGAGCATTGCAACCCGAACCCTCAGCCGCGGCCATCCGGTTTCTCCGCGATCAGAACGTGAACGTGTCGCCGGGCGAGAGCGGGTAGATCTCGGCGCGCCCGACGCGGTGGAGCTGAGCGCGGAGCGCGCGCGCGAACGCCGGTTTGAAGTGGTAGAGAAACACGGGGATGTCCCGGCGTTCGAGCTTCCGGAGCTCGGCGCCCAGCCGCCGGGGTGTCATGTGCCCGCTGATTTTCGCCACCTCGATCTGTTCGTCGGGAAACGAAAGCTCGACCATCGCGAACCGGAGGTTCTCGGTGCGGTTCAACTCTTTCCAGAAACGCGTGGTCGGACCCGTGTCCCCGCTCATGGCGAACGCCCCGGACCGGCCTTTCACGATGAACCCCATGGACTCGACGGGGTGCGCAACCGGGACCGGAAGGACCGAAAGCCCGGCGACCTCAAACGCATGCCCCGGCCTGAAAACCTTGAGCGCAAACGTCGGGTTTTTCCTGGAGGGGATGCGCGTGAAATCGGGCCAGAGCCGGTCGTTGAAAAAGAACTTCCGGATGGCCTCTATGGTCCTTGGCGAGCCGTGAATGGTCACGGGCCGCCTGCGCCGCCCGGCCACCACGTCGGCCATCATCGCGAGGTCCTTGATATGGTCGAAGTGCGAGTGGGAGACGACAATGTCGTCAATCTCGACCTGCTGGTCTATCGTCAGGTTCGAAACCAGCGCCCCCGCGTCAATCAGCAGGCGCTCGCCGACCTGCACGCACGTCGTCTTGAGATCCAAAAGCTCGCCGCCGTGGCAATCCAGCACCCTGATCTGCATGCGACTCTCCGCGGGAAGGGTCAGTACTCGCCGAACTTCTGCTTCATCTCGAGGAACTCGAGGTACTTGCGCAGCATCTCGGCCGATTGGACGTTAAAACCCCCGTCCGCCGCCGCGACCAGCCCCTTTTTGGCGAGCTTGTCCATCACCTCGCGGACGCTTGACTCCTCGAGCCCCAGCCAGCCGCACATCGCGGCCACGTCCGCCACCGACTGGCTGCGGGTCCCCTCGACCAGGTGGGCAAGGTAATGGACGATGCGGCTCTCGTGGTCCTTCAAGAGGAGGTTCTCAATCTGCGCGTCGGCCTCCTCGAGCCGGGCGGCCAGCTTCTTGATAAACCGGAACGCAATCTCGGTGTTGGCGAGAAGCATCTTCTCGAAGACCTCGGGCTCGATCACGAGGACCTTCGCCTCCTCGACGACGGTGGCCGTCGCGATGCGGGGACGGTTGTTGATGAACGACATCTCGCCGAAAAACTCGCCCGGTTCCGCGAGGATGTCGAGAAGCTTCTCGATCTCGCGGATGCGCTTCGAGATCTTCACCTTACCCGACTGGAGGATGAACACGTCGCGCGTGGTTTCGCCCTCGCGGAACAGGACGGTGTCGGCCGGGAACGACTTCCCGAATTTCTGAAACAGCTGCTCGTTGACGTCCATCCGAATTCCCTCATGCCTACTTCGTCTTCATCACCCACACGCCGTCCCAGTCGGCGTCGGGGGCGTTTTCCTTGAGATACTCGATCCGCTCGAGGTACCGTTTTGACGGCGGGTCCCCGCCGGGCCGCATCCCGTCGGATTTGGCGAAGAGCGCCGCCGCCGCCTCCCACTTCTGCGTGCGGAACGCCTTGAGCCCATCCTCGAAGGTCGAGATGTACGTCTGCTGCTCTGGGGTGGGCATCCCGCGTGAAACGAGTTCGAATGTCTTCACCGGCTCCTTCTTGCCCTTGACCCGGATGAGGTCGAGCTCGCGGACCGCGAACTGCCCGGCGATCTGCGCCTGCGTGAACTCGGAGATGATGATGTTGGTCCCGTACTCCTTGTTGACGCCCTCCAGACGGCTCCCCAGGTTCACGTTGTCGCCGATGACCGTGTACTCGAACTTGACGTCCGAGCCCATGTTCCCCACGATCATCTCGCCCGTGTTGATCCCGATGCCGATGTTGATCTCGGGAAGCCCCCGTTCCTTCCAGGACGCCCGGAGGACCTTGAGCTCGTCCATCATGTCGAGCGCGGTCGCGCAGCAGCGGGCCGCGTGATCGGGCTGATCCAGCGGCGCGCCGAAGATGGCCATGATGGCGTCGCCCATGTACTTGTCGAGCGTCCCCTCGTGCTTGAAGACCAGGTTCGTCATGGGCGTCAGGTACTCGTTTAGCTGGTGGACGAGCTGTTCCGGCTTGAGCTTCTCGGAGATGCTGGTGAACCCCCGGATGTCCGAAAAGAACACCGTGAGCACCTTCTTCTGCCCGCCGAGCTGGAGCTTGGTCGGGTCGCGGAGCACTTCCTCGACGACCGACTTGGTCACGTAGGTCGAGAACGTTTTCCGGATCCGCGTCTTGTCGCGCTCTTCGGTGAAGTAGCGGAAGACCGATATCCCGATCAGAAGGATCACCGCCTGGAGGCCCTGGAGGAGGATCTTCGTGTGTAACCCGTTCTTGTAGAAAAGCTGGAAGTCGACCACGAAGAAGGCCAGCGTGATGACCACCACGAGTATCGCACCGTACTGAAGCTTCAGGCGCGTGAGAAGAAGCCCGAAGACGACACCGAGGACCAGCATGATGACGAGCTCGAGCACTATGATCATGTTCGGCCGGGTTTGAAAATCCTCCGAAAGGATGTTCTCGATGACGTTGGCGTGGATCTCGACCCCGGGGTACCCCTCGGACTCGAACGGCGTCGGCCGGAGGTCGAACACGCCCACCGTCGTCACCCCGAAGAGCACTATCTTGTCCTTGAGATCCTCGGCCCTGACGGCGCCGTTCCAGACGTCGACCGCGCTCAGGTGCCGGAACGTCTTGCTGGGACCGTAGTATTTCACGATGAACCTGAGCGTGTCGTCCAGCGGTATCTCCTTGTCGCCCACCATGAGCTTGGCCATCTTGCCCTCTTCGAGGGCGGCCTGGGTGCCGATGTCAACCTTGATGTTTCCGTTGAGCGCCACCTGCAGGGTCGCCAGGGACAGCGACGGATAGAAGTTGTCGGCGAACTTGAAGAACATCGGCACCGAGCGGTACAGCCCGTCGCGGTCCGGAATCTGGTTGAAATAACCCATGCGGGACGAGCCTGCGGACACCTCGGGTATGTTGACTCGGACGCCGACCATGGTCGGCACGCTCACGGGGGCGTTCGGCGAGATGCGCACGATGTTGATGCGGGACGGCTCGACCACCTTCACCCCGTCGAGGTAGCTGCTCTTCTCGAGGCTCCGCACCTCTTCTTCCTGGGTGAAGAAAAAATAGCCCAGCACGGCCGGCGATTTGGACAGGGCCTCGCCGAACCTCGTGTCATTGACCCCGCACCCGTAGGTCTCGTCGACTTCCTTCTCGAGCGCCGCCGCCTTCTCGGGCCCCTCGACGGCGGCCAGCCGCCCGAATATGCGCCGGCAGGCGACGTCGCTCGTGTCTGGTTCCGCATAGATGATATCGAACCCGACCACCTTGACACCGGCGGCCGTCAGCTTCTCCATGATATCGGCGAAGACCTTGTGCGACCACGGCCACTGCCCGAAGGTCCCCATGCTCTTTTCGTCCGCGGCCAGGATGACCACGCGCTCGCTGTGCGGCATCTTCCCGCGCACGTTGAGCTTGGAGTCGAGAACCTTCATCTCGACCAGATCCAGGAAATCAGTGAGAAAGTTGTCCCTGAACCGCCCCAGGTCCAGCGAGCCCTTGAGCAGGCAGAACCCGAGCGTGATGGCGAGCGCCAGCTTGAATCCCGTGAACTTGAGCAGATCCCGCACGAATCCCCTCCCCGAAGGTGCGCGCATTATACGGTCCGGTGCCCCTCAAGTAAAGAACAATGAACCGCGTTTTGTGATCATTCGGTCTTGGGTGGGGGACGGGTTTCCCGGAGCGGCGTGTTTTCGGCAACCGCCGGGCAAAGTTAGATGATGACGCATCGGAAACTGACGCGCAGGGGAAGCCGGCCCCCATCCGAGACTGAATCCTTACCGCGTTTTGTGTTGCGTTTGGCGGAGCGTTTGTATAATATCCGCGTCCGTCGCGCGGGGCGCCTGACGGAAAAAACGGGGTAAGAAATGCTCGACAAGATTCGCGAAAAGAAGAGCGGGTGGCTAAGCTGGGCCTTCACGGCGATGATCATCGTCGCGTTCGTCGCATTCTTCGGGCCGGGGAGTTTCAGGAAGACCCGCAAAGGCTGCGGCATCCAGGCATACGCGGCGAAGGTCAACGGGCGTCCCGTTTCGATCGAGGACTTCAACTTCGCGTACATGTCGCGCAAGCGCGAGATGGCGATGCGCTCGGGCGGCAAGTTCGACCGCAGCATGGAGAAGGCCCTGGGCCTCAAGCAGATGGTGGCCGACGAGCTCGTGGACCTCGAGCTCCTCGCGCAGACGGCGGCCGCGCTCGGTCTTGCCGTCGCCGAAGACGAGGTCAACGACTCGATCATGGACAACCCCTCGTTCCAGAACCAGGGCAAGTTCGACTACCAGCTCTACAACAGGGTCGTCCGCTACCACTTCCAGATCTCCCCAAAAAAGTTCGAGGAACGCCAGCGGGCGCGCCTTCTCGCCCAGAGGGTGGTCGAGATGCTCCGCGGCGCCGTGAGAATGAGCGACGACGAGATCTGGGACGACTACGCGCGCAAGAACGACAAGGTCAACCTCCTCTACGTCGCCTTCGACCCGGCGAAGTTCAAGGGCGGGATCAAGGTCACGGACGACGACGTGAGCCGGGCCGCAAAAGACGACCGGCCCAAGCTCGAAGCGTATTTCAAGGCCCACGAAAAGGAGTACAACAGCCCCAAGAAGGTGCGCGCGCGCCACATCCTTGTCAAGGTCGGGAAGGACGCCTCGCCGGGCGAGGTCGAAGAGGCAAAAAAGAAGGCCGAGGGGTTCATTGCGCTTGTCAAGGGAGGGGCGTCTTTCGAGGATCTCGCGAAGTCCGAGTCGGCGGACCCCGGCTCCAAAGACAAGGGCGGGGACCTCGACTGGTTCGAGCGAGGGCGCATGGTGAGGGAGTTCGATGAGGCCGTCTTCTCGCTCAAGAAGGGCGAGATGACGCAGGCGCCGGTCAAATCGACGTTCGGTTTCCACGTCATCCGCCTAGACGACATCAAGGAGGCCGTGGACGTCAAGCTCGACGACGTGCAGGGCGAGATCGCGCGAAAGATGACCGAGGAAGAGAGGTCGCAGGCGGCGGCGCGCGAGGCGGCGGAAAAAGTCGTCGAAACGCTCAAGACGGGGAAAACCCTTTCCGATCTGTTCCCGCCGTGGGTCGAGCCCCAGCCGGCCGAGCCGGGCAAGGAGGCCCTCCAGGAAGACGACAAGCTGTTCTTCAAGGAGACCGGCCTCTTTGCGAAGACCGGCAACTACGTGCCCCAGATCGGGCAGTCGGCCGAGATCATCGCAGCCGCCTTTGCGCTCACCCCCGGCAAGCCCTCGGCAGAAAAGCCGTTTGCGGTCGCGGGCAAGCACTTTGTCGTGGCGCTCAAGGAGCGCCAGACCCCCGACCGCGCGAAGTTCGAGCAGGAAAAGGACACGTTCCGCTCGCAGATCGCCATGTCCAAGCAGGCCGGCATCGTCACTGAATGGATCAAGTCCCTCCGCGAGAAGGCCTCCGTCGAGGTCAACCATGACCTGGTCTCGTACACCGGCACGCCCGAGCGCGAGCGCATCTACGACGATATGTGACGCCTACCACCTACCGCCTCGTCCGTTTCCGCGGCTTGAACGCGACCTCGACCGGCACGCCGCAGAACCCAAACGCTTCGCGCAAGGCGTTTACCACGTGGCGGCGGTACGAGAAGTGCACCCCCTCGGGGTGATTGGCGACAAACGTGAACCGCGGCGGGCGGATGCCGGTCTGGGCCGCGTAGTAGAACTTGACCCGTTTTGAGCGGTAGATCGGCGGCGGGAGATCCTCCTGGATGGCGCCGACGACCCTGTTGAGATCGGGCGTGGAGACGCGCCTTGTGTAGCTTGCGAATACGCGCCGGGCTTCCGGGAGTATGGCGTCGGTCCCCTCCCCCGTCCTGGCCGACAGCACCAGCACCTGCGCGTACGCCAGATACTTTAGCGAATGGCGCAACTCGCCCTCGTAGTGTCGCGCGTCCCGCCACGTCCCGGTCCTGCGGGCCGCGTCCCACTTGTTCGCAAGCAGGACCATCCCCCTGCCCCTCTCGTGCGCGTGCCCGGCGATGCGGGCGTCCTGCTCGGTCACCGGACCGGTCGCGTCCAGAACCATGAGCACGACGTCGCACCGGCCGATCGCGTCGAATGCCTGTGACACGCAAAGCTTCTCGACGTCGGCGTCTATCGAACGCCTCCGGCGAATCCCGGCCGTGTCTATGAGAACGTAGCGGCCGTCCCCGGTTTCAAGGGGCGAGTCGACGGCGTCGCGCGTCGTCCCCGGCACGTCGGTCACCAGCATGCGCTCGCACCCGAGCAGGCGGTTCACAAGCGTCGACTTCCCCGCATTGGGCCTGCCCACCACGGCGAGACGGATGGGAGCCGCTGTTCGGAGTTCGGCATTCGGCATTCGGCATTCGGAATCCGGAATTTCGGATCCGGCGTCGGTGCAGGCCGGGAGCGCCGCCCGGATGGCCGCCTTCAGCCCGTCGAACCCGCGGTTGTGCTCGGCGGATACGGGGATCGGATCGCCCAGGCCCAGCTCGTAGAACTGCGGCAGGTCCGTTTCCTCGACAGCCACATGGTCCATCTTGTTGACCGCAAGCACAATCGGTTTTCCGTGCGGCCGGAGCAGCCCGGCTATGGTCGAGTCCTGCGGCGTCACGCCGCCCCTGCCGTCGCAGACGAAGATGAGCACGGCGCTTTCCCGGATGGCCGATTCGACCTGCGCGGCTACGCCCGAAGTGATGGCGTCTTCATCGCCGGCCAGCCCGCCGGTGTCGCAAAGCTCAATCTCGACCCCGCCGACGGTCGCGGCGGCGATCTTCCGGTCGCGGGTCACTCCCGGCTGGTCGTGGACCAGCGCCGCGCGCCTGCCTACGAGCCGGTTGAAAAGCGCCGATTTGCCGACGTTCGGCCGGCCCACGATTGAAACGAAGTGTGTCACTCCTGCCTGTCGAAGCAGCCGAGTTTCCTCATCTCGCGTTCGTCGCGCGTCCAGTTCCTTGACACCGCCGCGCGAAGCATCAGGTGGACCCTCGCGCCGAGGAACCGCTCGGCGGCCTGGCGCGCCGAGATGCCGATCGCCTTGAGCATGGCCCCGCCCTTTCCGATCACGATCCCCCGCTGGGAGTTCTTCTCGACATGTATGGTCGCGTGAATCCTGACGACGCCCTCTTCGCGGCCAGTTTCGTCAAACGACTCGACCACGACCGCCGATGAGTACGGGAGTTCTTCGCGAAGATGCCCGAACAACTCGCCGCGGATGATCTCGGACACGAAAAATTTTTCCGGCAGGTCGCTCCACTGGTCGGCCGGAAAGAGCCTCTCGGCAGCCGGGAGCAGGCTGCGGATGGCCGCATAGAGGTCATCCACCCCGGCGCCGTCCGCGGCCGACACCGGGAAGACCTCCTTGAAAAACCCGCGCCGCGACCACGCATCGGTGAGCGGCAGGAGCGGGCCCTTGTCAGAGAGCAGGTCCGCCTTGTTGAGCACGAGCAACGCAGGCCGCCCCCCGGCCGCGATTGCCTCGGCGGCCGCAAGATCAACGGTGTCCGCCTCGGCCGGGCGCCGGGCGGCCGCGGCCGCGTCCAGAAGGTAGACCACGATGTCCGCATCGGCGATCGCGGCACGGGCGGTCTTCATGAGGTACGCGTTCATCCCACGCGCGCCGTCGATGACGCCGGGGGTGTCGAGAAAGATCACCTGCGTATCGGGGTCGTTGCGGATCCCCGTGATCCGGTTCCGCGTCGTCTGCGGCTTGGGCGTGACGATTGCGACCTCCTCGCCCACCAGCCGGTTGACAAGCGTGGATTTGCCCGCGTTGGGTCGACCCGCGACCGCCACAAACCCGCACTTGAACGCCGATTTCGCTTCTCTGTCTCTGTTCGTCTTCATGGAACCGTCCCCAAGCCGGACGGCATCCTACCCCACCGGCCTCGCGCGGACAAGCACGGTCATGCGTTTGCGGCGGTGGAGGCGGGCACGACGGCGGGGAGGCGGACGCGGAAGGTCGTGCCCTCGCCTACGCGCGTTTCAAAGGTGATCTCGCCTTGGTGTTCCTTGATGATGCCGTAACTCACCGACAGGCCCAGGCCGGTGCCCTGACCCTCGGGCTTCGTCGTAAAGAACGGCTCAAAGACTCTCGCGGCGGCCGCCGGCGGGATGCCCGTGCCGTTGTCGGCGATCTCGAAGACCGCCGCGCCGCCCTCGGCGCGGCACGAAACGTCCACCCGGAACTTGCGCTGCGCCGCGCCGCCGGACTTCAACGCGGCACACGCCTGGCCCGCGTTGAGGATGAGGTTGAGCGCCACCTGCTGGATCTGGTTGGCGTTTCCCCACGCCTGGAGCGTCCCCGTGTCGTACGACTCGCCAATTTCGACGCCCATGAGCATCAACTGGTGCCGGACGAGCTTCGCCGCTCCCGCAAGGACCTCGCCAAGGACGATCGGCCCCTTGGCGCTTCGGTCCTGGCGGGAAAACTTCAGGAGGTCGTCGATGATCCCCTTGCAGCGGAGGATCTCGCCCTCGACCGTCTTGAGGTACTCGCCCACCTTCCCTTCCCTGCCGGCGACGCGCTGCGAAAGCTGGACATAGCCAAGCATGCCTGTCAGCGGGTTCTTGATCTCGTGGGCGATCCCGGCGCCGAGCTGTCCGAAGGCGGCGAGTTTTTCAGCCTGCACGAGCCGCACGTTGGCGTCTTTGAGAGCGTGTTCGCGGGCCCGGAGCTCGGTGGACATGCGGCTCAAGGCTTCGGCAAGGTCCTCCAGTTCGTCGCGGCTCCAAAGGGCTATCTGCTGATCGAAGTTGCCCCGCGATATCTCGGCCGCGGCATTCTCGAGCACCGCAATGGACCTCGTCATCCGGGCGGCAATGACCGTCGAAAGAAGGCCGGCGATCGCAATTGCTATGGCCGCCACGATGGCGAGGTTCCGCTCGAGGTCGCGCACGGCGCCCAGCACCTTCTCCTCGGGGACGGCGGCGGCAACCACCGCGCCGAACCCTGGGACGGCCGAGAACGCGCCGATCAACCGCGGGCCCTCGCCGCCCAGGTTGAACGTGCCGCGCCGCACGGCCGCCGGACGCTGCGTCACTCGCCGCCGAACCGCCTCCCGCGCCCGCTCATCCGAACGGACGGACGGCATGAGGTCGTGCCCGTCGTCACGGAATACCCACACATCGAAAAGGCCGGCCGGTGGAAGCGCGGCGTCGGCCCAGGCGGCCATGCACGCGCCACGCACTTCGCCCTCGTATGCCGCCGACATGACGAGGAGGTCGCGGCCGTCCGCCGGGCGCCCGACGATCGACCTGCCCCGCCTTTCACCGGGCGCCCCGGGCGCGGCACAGACCCTGGCGGCCGCGGCGCCGCCCGCGGTGATCCGCATGATCTCGCCGGTCGGGCCGGTCACCGAAAGTTCGGACATGTCGGGTGACGCGCTCACCAGCGCGCGCACGAGGTCCTTCTTCTGCTCGGGCCCAAGCGACGCCGACCCGGCGATCCCCCGCGCCACGTCCAGGACCTTGAAACGCGCGTCGAGATAGTCGGCAATCTTCCGCGCGTGCGATTCGGCCGCCTCGGCCGCCGTCTCGAATGCGTACGCCTCCTTGTCGCGGATGAGGTACCCCGAACCGAACGCATACGACAACACGACGGCCAGAAGAGCGATCAGAGCCGATGACAGGAAGAACTTGTATCTGAGCGGGATCTTCATTTCCCCAAGGTCTTCCCGATCTCGCCCTCGACCGCCCGGATCTCCCACGAGATCTCGCGCTGAAGCTCTTCGACCGACTTTAGCTCCTCGATCACGGCGGCGCGTTTCGAAGGGTCACGGATCCCTTCGGCCTGCTTGAGCACCGCCCCAAGGAGCCGGTCCACCTCGGAAAGCGAGGTCCTGATGTCGCCAAGTTTGGTCCGCAGGACCTTCTCGGCCGCGCCGTCCCTCGCCGCTGCAGCCCGTTCCATTCGCGAGAGCGCATCCATGTTTTTTTTCGAAATCTTCTCGAGATTGGCCGCGCGTTCCTGGATCGCATCCATCTGGGCCTTCGGGAGCACGGGAGCTTCGGCCTGCTGCACCGCCGCGTGGGGCTTGCGCGGGCGCGGCTCTTCCTGCGGCTCGGTCCACCGGACGGTGTCGGACGGCCCGGGCGCGGCCACGATCTCGGCCTTGATGACGCGCGGGCCGGCGGCGCCGGACTCCAAAACGATCGCCTCGCCGGCCGACACGGCGGGGCCGCCCGTACCCTTCGCTGAAACCCGGAACACCAGCAACGAAGACGAACCCTTGACGGGGGCCAGGCGGGCGGCGCCCTTCCCGTACGTCACGCCGACGCGCGCCCCCGACGGGTCCAGCACCATCCCTGCAAGGTCGCCCTCGAGGAGCGCAATCTCGATCGGCTGCTCCGCCGCGGGACCCTGCCCGCCCGCGGACTCGCTCAGGACGATGAGGCTCTCCGGCAGAAGGTCAAAGCTCGACCCGTCGCGGAATCTCAACCTGGCCGTCGCATCGCGGCCGGTCTTGAGCCCGTCGCCGCCAAACAGGCGGTTGCCGACGATGACCTCGGCCCAGCCTATCTCGCCCGACCGCCTGAGAAGACAGGAGTTCCTCTTGTCGAAGACGTACGAGAGCCACTGCCCTTTGGCGGCAGGCACGGCCCGGTCGCGGGTGCAGGCGGGAAACGCCGCCACGGCGGCGAACACCGCGGCCGCCGCGCGGAAGGCCGCGGCAGACCGGCGGGGACGACTAACCCGCCACCTCCACCCTGTTCTTTCCATTGCTCTTCGCCTTGTACATCGCCTCGTCGGCCTTCGCGAACAGCTTCTGGTAGTCGTTGCCGTTGCCCGGAAAGCACGCGACCCCCAGCGACGCGGTGGTCCTCAAGACCGCCCCGTCAAGTTCCAGCCGGATTGCCTCGATCTGCACGCGCACGCGCCCGGCGAGCGCCACCGCGGCCTCCCGCCCGGCCTCGTCGGCGAATATCAGGAACTCGTCGCCGCCGAAACGTGCCACGGTGTCGGTGCGCCGGGTCATGGACCTGATGGCCGAAGCCACCTCCTGGATCATCCTGCTTCCCGCCATGTGCCCGTGGGCGTCGTTGATGGCCTTGAGGTTGTCGAGGTCCAGGATCACAAACGCAAAAGCCCGGCCGTACCGCGCGCTCCGGTCGATCTCCCTCGCGACGTAGTCGTTCATGTAGCGCATGTTGAAGAGGCCGGTGAGGTCGTCGGTGACCGAAAGCTTCTCGAGCTTGCGGTTGGCCATCTCGAGCTCGAGGTTTTTCTGGGTGAGCTGGCGGAGCAGCTCCTCGTTCTGGAGTTTCAAGCGCACGGTGTCGGCGGCGCGGCGTATCGAGCGCTCGAGCATGTCGAGGTCCGAGAAGGGCTTCAGAATGAAATCGTACGCACCGAACTTGATGGCCGTCAGCGTGTCCTCGATGTGCGCGTTCCCGGTCATGATGATCACTTCGAAAGCCCCCCCCCGCTCCTTGAACGTGCGAAGGAGGTCGAAGCCCGACTGGTTGGGCATGTGAATGTCGAGCAGGATGACGTTGGGGTTCGTCGTTTCGAACAGGGCGAGCCCCTCGCGCGGGTCCCCGGCCGACGCCACCTTGAACTCCCCGACCGTGGCCATGAAGTCCGAAAGGAAGCTCCGGATGGTCGGCTCGTCATCGATTATCAGGACGTTCATGCTTTGCGTGCGTCAGCGCCGCCGGCGGAGCGCCGCGAGCGCCGCGCCCAAGACCGCGAGCAAGGCCAAAAGCCCCGCATCGTCCCCGGCGCCCACCGAAGCGCAACCGCAGCCGTTCGCCTCGACCTCGGAAATCCCGCCGCCGCCCTTGCCCGTCCCCGCCGACGCCGTTCCGGGCGCCCCAAGGTCCTGCGAACCCGCCAGAGGAGCCACAATCACGGCAACGGACTCGCGGCCCGATTCGTCGGCGGCCCGGACTTCGACCCCGATTGCGACAGCGTCCGGAGGCAGCGTTTCGCCGTTGCGAATCGCGATCCACGCCGCGCCGTTTGCGCGGTACGAAATCGCGATGCGCTCGGGCGGCGTGACGAGGTCGTCGGCCTTGACCGTCACGACGCTGCGCTCGTCGCGATCGAGCCGGAGCTCGGGCGGCTCGGCGTCGATGATGAAGTTGAGCCGGACGCCGGTCGGGTCGGTCGTTTCGGGCCTCCCCGTCATCCTGGCCCGCACGTCCAGCCTGTGCCTGCCTTGGAGGACGAGGATCGGATCGGAAACGACAATTTCGGGCCCGCGCTGATACGGCGTCCAGAGTCCCCCGTCGAGCCGGTACGAGTATTCAAGCGAAACGTCCCGCGCAACCCGCACCGTGACGCGCGGCAGGACCTGCCGCTTTGACCCCAGGAGCCCGAACGCCTCGATGGGCGGGACCTCGACGGATTCGATTGCCGCCTCGGTCGCGACAGGCGGCGGCGGGTTCGGCGTGTCCATGGCGAGATTGGCGTACACGGCAAGGAACTCCTGGTAGCAGCCCGGCTTGGCCTCGTCAGTGTCGCTGCAGTCCGGCGGATCGGCATACGGCAGCTCGCCGCGGATCGCCATGATCTGGAGCTTGATGCTCTGGAAGCACGAGCCGTCGGACTTCATGCACTGCTCGTCGTTTGCGTCGCAGGTCGTTCCCGCGGGGCAGTTGGGCTTGGCCGGGTCGCACGACTGGCATATGGGCGGCACGTCGAACCCCGACAGGCCTCCGCCCAGGAGCGGGCCAAGGAGCGACCCGATGAGCGCCCCGAACGCCTGTTCGAGCGTCTCCGGGGGCGTCGCCAGCATCTCGGCATTCGTGACCTTGGTGTTCTTGATGCCCTTGCCGAGGTCGCCCAGGATGGGGACGATCTGGAGCGTGCCCGGTTCGCCCTCCTTGGGCGCCAGGTCAAGCCCGACCGGAAGTTCGACGTCCGCGGTCAGCGTGAAGATTCGCGTGAACCGGTCGAAGGCCATCACGTAAAAATCTATCGAGAGCTGGTTGAGCTGAACAAGCAGGAGGGGTTTCACCATCAGCATCTTGCCCGAACCGTCGTCCTTGAGCGTCCCCGCGCCGATCTTGACGATGGGGGCCTGGGTGGGCCGAAGCGACAGGAGCACGGGTCTGCTCTTCTCCTCGGTGAGCTTCTTGATCTCCGGGAGCAGCGCGGCGAGCACACCCGAGTTGAGCATGTCAATCGACGATGTGCCGATGTTGATGCACAGCACCCCGGCGTTGAACGCGGCCCACAGGACCTTTTGGATGAAGAACTCGTGGACCCCGATGCCGGCCATGAAGTCCACCTCGGGGCACGTCCCGTCGGCCTTCTTGCACACCTTGAACGCCGGGTCGCAGGCCGCGTCGGGCGGGCACGACGGGGCGGCCGGGTCGCACTTGGCGCAGACAAACGCCTTGTTGAGCGGGGCGCTGGTGCCGGCGCCGAACTCCAGATCGGGGATGCCGGCCTGCGGCGGATCGGGCGGGGTGGTCTGCGGCACGCAGAGGTTCTGCTCGCTGGTCGCCCCGGCCATGAGCCGCACCGTGAGCCCGTTGCTCTTGACGTACTCGGGGTTGGTTCCCCCCGTCACGAGGGACATGTCGAGCTTGGCCTGGAGCCCGGGCGCAAAGTCGGCAAGCAGCGAAGCCGCGTCGATCCGCCCCTCCATGCCGAGCGGCGCCGGCACGCACTGGCCCCCCACCTTGCACGCCTGGTCGGCCGGGTCGCAGGCCGCCCCGGCGTTCACGGGACATTCGTTCCCCACGGGGCACGGCTGGCACTTCATGTCCTTGAGGGCGTCGTCGATCATTTCCTTCAGGTTGAACTGGCTCATCATCTGGTCGACAATGATGCCCTTGATGAAACCGATATTGGCGATCGAGCAGAGCACGCCGCCCTTGATGTCGAAGTCGGTATCGGGGTCTATCTCGAACACCGGCTCGGCAACGTCAAACGTCATTCGCTTCGTCGGGACGTCGTTCCGGAACGTGACCGAGGTCGTCACCGGCTTGTCTTTGACGTCGAGGGTCACGTCGCACTTGTTGTCAAGGATGATTTTGATGTTGATCTTGATCTTGCCCTTGAGGTTTAGGAACGCCTTCACGTCGAGCTTGTCGGGCGAGACCGGCGTGAGATCCATCCCCTGAAGATCGGCGCACAGGCAGCAGTCGGCCACGGGGTTCATCGGCGGGTCGCCGGTGCACTTGGGGTTCACGTTGTCGTTGCACGGGTTCCCGGTACACACATAGGCCGTCCCAACAGTGATGCTGCTCTCGCTCTCGGGGATCCCGAACGCCAGCCCCTCGGGCATGAAAGACGCGAGGATGGACTTCAGGTTGCCCTCGAGAAATGTTATGGCGCTCGACCCGAGGCGCGCCTGCGCGGCGTTCTCGGTGGTCGGTTCCTGGTACCCTCCCGGGATCGTCTCCATGCAACTGCACCCGCTGCACCCCCCGCCGCAGCGCATCATGATGAGCGACAGGGTGATCCCTATTAGGACGAGCGTCAGCCTCTTGTTCCCGACTTTCATGGCAAATCCCTCCGACTGGAGAACCGGTCGCCGAACTTTCCTTGATTGTAACAAAAATGGGCAAATGGATACAACAAGTTATTTTGGGGCTTGTTATTTTGGGGCTCCAAATCCCCCGGTGACCCTGATTGCGCTTTACTTGGCCGCGAGGCGCGTGCTAGAAAACGGCCGTTCCGGCGGGAACGGGAAAAGCAACAGAGGTGGAAGGTCATGGGTCAAGGCACGGACAGGCGGGTCGGCATCGGGCGCGAGGAGCCCCTTCTGCTCGAGCGTTCAAAGAAAGGCCGCAAGGGGTATTCGGTGGCGGGCGCCGACTCGGTGTCGGACCGCGACATCAGGATTCCGGCCGGGCTTCTGCGCGACGCAGTCCCGGGGATCCCCGAGGCCGACGAGGTCACCGTCGTCCGCCACTTCACGCGCCTTTCGCAGTGGAACTACGGCGTGGACACGGGCATGTATCCGCTGGGCTCGTGCACCATGAAGTACAATCCCAAGGTAAACGAGGCCGCCGCCCGCCACCCCATCATGGACTCGCTCCACCCGTACACGCCCGAATCCATGGCGCAGGGCGCGCTGGCGCTTGTCTGGCGCCTTGAGCGGGCGCTCGCCGAGCTTTCGGGGTTCGAACGGGTCACGCTCCAACCCGCCGCCGGGGCGCACGGCGAGCTCTGCGGAATCATGATGGTCCGGGCGCATTTTTCGGCGCGAGGCGAGCGGCGGCGCAAGGTGCTGATCCCCGACACCGCGCACGGCACCAACCCCGCCTCGAGCGCGCTCGTCGGCTGCGAGGTGGTGCAGGTCAAATCGGGAAGCGCCGGAATAGTCGAGGCCGGGACGCTTGAGCAGGCCGTGGACGGCGACACCGCGGCGTTCATGATGACCAACCCCAACACCCTGGGTCTGTTCGAGAGCGAGATGCCAAAAATAGCCGGGCTCCTGCACGACAAGGGCGCCCTGCTCTACTGCGACGGCGCCAACTTCAACTCGCTCATGGGCATCGCGCGGCCCGGCGACATGGGCGTGGACGTCATGCAGTTCAACCTCCACAAGACGTTCTCGACCCCGCACGGCGGCGGCGGTCCAGGCGCGGGACCGGTGGGGGTGTCAAAGACGCTCGAGCCGTACCTCCCCGTCCCCGTCATCGAGAAGGTGGGGGACACCTTCAGGGCGTCAACCTCAAGACCGCTCTCGATAGGCCGGATGAAGGCATTCTACGGCAACTTCGGCGTACTCTTGCGGGCGTTCACGTACATCGCCGAGCTGGGCGCCCCGGGACTCAAAAAGGCGACGGGGTGCGCGGTGCTCAACGCGAACTACGTCCTTGAGCGCCTCCGCGGCGACTACCACGTGCCGTACGCCGGGCGCTGCATGCACGAGTGCGTGCTCACCGACAAAAACCAGTCCGTGTTCGGCGTGACGACGCTCGACATCGCAAAGCGGCTCATGGACCACGGGTTCCACCCGCCGACCATATACTTCCCGCTCGTCGTCCACGGGGCGCTGATGATCGAGCCGACCGAGTCCGAGAGCCTGGAGAGCTTGGACGAGTTCGTGGAGGCGATGAAGGCAATCGCGGCCGAGACGCGTTCGGACCCGGGAGCCGTCAAGGCCGCGCCCACGCTCACGCCCGTTGCGCGCATGGACGAGATAGGGGCCGCCAGGAATCCCTGTCTCGTCTCCACGGTGAAGTGAAACCTTGGAGTGCGGTGGCTTGACACCGCCTTGATTTCGCGGCGGCTCGACGCCGCGGGGCAGTCCGAACCGGGTCAACCGAGGGAGAACGACATGTACCGCTGCATTCTGGCCGCAATCTCGATCGCCCTTGCCTTCTCGATCGCCGCCTGCGCCGCCGCGCCTGTTCCGCCGGCGCCGCCCGATGTGCCTTCGGCCGGGGCGCCCCTGGCGCCGCCGCCGCCGCCGGGAAAACCGATGGCGACGATCGTGACGACGTTGGGCGAGATCACCTGCGAGCTTTTCCCCGAGCAGGCGCCCAAGACCGTGTTGAACTTCGTGGGACTCGCCGAAGGCACGCGCGAATGGACCGACCCCGCCTCGGGCCAGAAGGTCAAGCGCCCGCTCTATTCCGGCACCATCTTTCACCGCGTGATCCCCGACTTCATGATCCAGGGCGGCGACCCCGCCGGCGACGGAACCGGGGGTCCGGGCTACAGGTTCGAGGACGAGTGCACGGCGGACCTCAAGTTTGACGTTCCGGGCCGCCTCGCCATGGCGAACGCCGGCCCCGGCACCAACGGGTCGCAGTTCTTCATCACCGAGTCCCCGGTCGAGCCGCTCAACATGAAGCACACCATCTTCGGCCAGTGCCGGAGCGCAGACGTTGTGCGCGCCATCGCCCGCGTCCCGCGCGACAACCGCGACCGCCCCTGGACCAAGGTGGTCATCAGGGAAATCAGGATCACGAAGTAGCGAGGCCGGGGCTGCGGCGCGGCAAGGTTTGAGTTTCTACTTCCCCCCCGGGGCCTGGGAGAAGTGCGGGCGTTCGAGGGGGCCGGTGATCTGGTACGAGTAGAAGCCTTCCTTGTCCTTGGACGACTGGATGGCGAACAGGAGCGGCTGGAGCTTCTGGTTCTTCTGGACGAACTCGTCCGAGGGTTTGAACTTGAGCTTGATGTTGAGGCCCGTCGCCGTGATCTTGGCCGAGAGGTTCGACGTCCCCTCGCCCTTGACTTCGATGTCCTTCCCCTTCCCCTTGAACTCCTTGACCTCCGCCTTCCCGTCCTTGATCTCGAACCTCGCCTGGACCTTGCCGAAGTTCATCTTGGGCAGATCAAACCCCATGAACTTCCCCTCCGTGAGCACGAGGTCGGAGAGGGCGATCTTTACGGACCCGTCGTCCTTCTTGGCGTCCTTGGTGTCGTAGGTCAGGTCGATCTCTCCCGAGACCCTCCCAATGAATTTTACGCCCATGGACTCCCAGAGCATCCCGAGCCGGGCGAGGTTGATGGAGTCCACCGAAAGGTCCAGGTCCTGCCGCGTCTCCTTGGCGCCTATCGTGCCCGAGACCGACCCGTCAAACCCCTTGACCGCAAACTTGACCCCCTTGCGCCCGGTGAGCATGCCGAGGATCGGGAGCGTGATTCGGAGCTCTTCAACTTTGAGTTTGGCCGCCTTGGGGTCGGCGCCCACGGCCGAGATGGCGACGTCTTTGAACGTGAGCCCGCCCAGCAGGCCCGCCCCGGTCTGCCCCGCCTCTATCCGGTACCCCGCGCTCCCCTCCAGCTCCTTCTGAACAAGCCCTTTGATCTGGTCCATCGGGAGCGCCATCGGAAAGAACACCGCGACGCAAACGATGAAGAAGATCGGGTACCCGATGGCCTTGAGCAGCAGTATCTTCCTATCCTTTTCCATTCAGCCCGCCGCTTTGTAGGTTGAGATGGTGACGTTGGCATCTATGAGCTTCTGCTTGTCCTTGTCAAAACGCGCTCGAAACCGGAACTTTGTGATCTTGACGAGCTCGGCGCCGTGCTCGAGCTTGTCGAGGAAGTCGAGCAGCCTGTCCTGGGTGATCTTGTTGATGTTCACTTCGACGGATACTTCCTTGACCTTCGCGTCCTTCTCGGCGGCGGCCGTCCGCTCGTTCATGTCCGACACCTCGACATCCATCCGCCGCGCAAGGTCCTCGATGTGCGAAAACAGGTTGACGTTGTTGTTTTTCAACCGGTTCGCAACGACATCCGTGACCCTCTCGGCCTCCTTGTAGGCGCTCCTGAGCTGGATGATCTCGTTGAGCTTCGCCTCCTTCTCGGCGATGCGCGCCTCGGCGTCCGACAGTCTGGCCGAAACCAGATAGATGGTGGCGACAAAGACGAGCGCCACGACCGCCCCGCCCATGGCAAGCACGATCTTCTTTTCGCGCGGCGAGATGTTCTCCCACCACGTCCGCACCCTGTCGCGTATCTTCCTGAACATCCGCGTCCTCCCGCGTTCCGCGCCCCCAGGGCAGCCGCTGCGCGCCAACCCTGGGCTTCAAATCCGCGACCCCATCGGGGTCGGGGCCTCACGCCTCATGCCTCATGCCTCATGCCTCGTCAACACTTCGGCGTCACGGTCAGGTCGAACTCGACCTTTGCGCCGTCCACCGACTTTTTCACCTTTCCCTTGTTGATCTCCTCGAAGCACTTGTTTGTCTTTAGCCCGTTGACGATCTTGTCCACGGCCTCGAAGCTCTCGGTGTCGCCCTCGATGCGAATCTTGTTGGACTGGATGCTGAACTCCCGCAGGTCGATCCGCAGGTCCTCGGGGAAACCGACGGACACCTCGCTGAAGTAGTCGAGCGCAGTCTTCTTTGGGACGGGGCTGGCCTGCGGGTTGATCTTCTGCTTGATGATTGACAGGGCGATCTTGTAGTCGTCGTACGGTTTCCCCAAGAGCGTCTTGGTCACGTCGCGCAGACGGTTGTCGAGCTTCTCCTCGTGCGAAGAAAGCCCGTGCGACCGCACCATCGCGCTCCCCAGCGCCAGCGCGACGATGACCGCGGCCGCCGCGCCCATCTGAATGAGCTTTCCGCGCAGGAACTTGTACTCGCCCTTGAACGCGAACTCGTCCTTGCGCAGATCGATGACCTCTCGGCGGAGGCCCGAGGCCGACATCGCCGCCAGGGCGAACGCCAGCGCGAACCTCCCGCCGTCCTCGCGCGCCGCGCCGCGCGCCAGGTTTTCGCCCACGGTCTCGCAGCGGACCTGAAGGTTGCCTGCCACAAACGCGGGCAGTCCGGGCACCGACGCCCCTCCCCCGCAGATGAACACCGCCTGGACCTCCCGCCGCGTGCGCGCCGCGTACGAAACCGCCGAAAGCCTCAGGTGCTCGACGAGCACCAGCGCCGCGCTGCCGGCGGCCGCCTCGCGCGCCGTCTCGGCGGCGGCGTTCACGGCGGCGTCAATGTCGCCTGTCCCGAACCTCACCGAGCGCGCGAACGGGACGTCGCGTTCGTCGACGACGCAGATGGAGGTGTGACGGGCGCCGACGTCGGCCACGATGTAAGGCCCGGCGCCGCAGCGCTCCGGGTCCATCATTCTGGCCGCAAACTTGAGGGCCAAGGCCGGGGGGACCAGGCATCGCGGGTCGATCTGCGCGGCGGCGCACAGCTCAAGCGCCGAGGCGATCTCGGTTTTGAGCGCGTGGACGGCGCCCACCTCGACGTCCTTCTCCCGCCGCTCGACTATCCGGTAGTCGTACACGACGGCGTCAAGCTCGTGCGGCATGTGCGCCTCGAGCTCGAACCCGACGGTGGCGGCCACCTTGCGCGGGTCGGTCATCGCAATGTCGAGCCGAGTCACCACCGCGGCGGACGGGTGCAGGGCGGCAAAGACCGAGTCGGCGCGAACCCTGCCCGCGAGGCGCGCCACCGCTGCGCGTGCCCGCTCGGCCCATTGGAGCTCGTCGCCCGGCTCGATTGTCTCGTCGATCCGTTCGACGACGGCGAAGCCCCGGGCGCCCCCGGTCACGACGACCGCCTTGACCGCCCCGGTTCCGATGTCCAGCCCGCAATGCCTCTGCGCCATGGTCAGTCCTCGCGCCAGTAGAGGATGTCGCTCTTGCCGTCGCCGGTGAACACGACGGCCGTGATGTGCTTTACGACGCTGCCCACCCGGCCCATCGCGCGTATCGTGAAAAAGCTCGATATGTTGGTGATGGCGTCCTCCATCTTGCCCAGCCCCAGCAGGCTGTCGTTAAGCGTTATCCCCTCGCCGTTGAAGAACTCGCGGACGTCGGCAAGCGACGGCGTGTAAAAGAGGTTCTGCGACGCCTTGATGGCCTTGAACTCGCGGAACCGTTCGAGCACCAGGCGCCGCGCGTTTCCGCTCGTGTCGGTGCAGAACGGGTGGTTCTTGTCCTTGACGAAGCCGCAGACGAGCGCGGCGATCATCAGGTCGTCGGCCGAATTCAGGTTGAGCTTCTGCACCGGGTACACCGTGAGCCGATCGCCGAACTGGGCGAAGAACGAATCGCCCATGCCGCGGACCATGCGCAGCTCCTGTTTGGTGTCGAACGGCGCATTCTTGGTCGTGTACGGTTCGTCGAGCCGCGCATAGAAGGCATCCTCGGGCGGCCCGATGTCGGTGGCCGTGAGCAGATCAAACGACTTGTCGTCGCCGTCCATGAAGTCCTTGATCGCCGCGAGCAGCTCCTGACGGTTCGTGTACTGGCCGTCCATGTCCTTGTTCTCGAACATGTAGTTGTACCGTTGGGGCAGGACGAGCGTCATGAGCTCGGTCATGGCAAGGTTCCGCCAGCCCGAAAGGTTGTCGAAGTTCCGGATGCTGATCTTCCCCTCCTCGTCCTCGATGTCGGCCCTGAAATAGCCGTCGAAATCGCCGAATTCCGTGGTCGCCGACCCCTCGGTCTCGAAAGCCCGCGCCTCGTTGCCCGATGCCTTCGAGGCCGACGGCGGGGGTTTGACGGCCTCTTTCGGCGGAGGCGGAGGGACCCCCTCGCCGCCCGGCCCTCCGCCAGGGGGCGCGGTCGGGATCCCGAGGGTGTCGAAGACCTGGCCCCTGGCGAACGACTTCGTGAAATCGCTCTCGATTGGAACTATCTTCCAGAGCTGAATCCCGCCGCCGAAGATGGGAAGCTTGATCTTGGCCATCGTCTGGTCGAGCTGGCGCTGGTAGTAGAGCACCAGCCGCCCGATGTTGACGGCCGACTTGGCCAAAAAATACGCCTTGACCTCGTCGCGCGAGTTGGCCGCAAGATTCAGGTTGACCTTGGCGTTGAACGAAAAATCGATGGCGAGCACGGTGAGAATCACGACAATGGTCATCACGACAAGCAGGGCTACTCCCCGCTCCTTCCGCCTCTTGCCTTGTGCCGACTCATGCCTCATGCCTCTTGCCTCATGCCTCTAAAAGGCCAGCGGCTTGTCCATGAACACGCGGGTCTTGGTCGTAAACGTCATCTCCTTGCCGGCCTCGTCGAGCACCGTGAGCGTGATCTTCACCAGCCTGGGCAGCCGATTGCCTTTTTCGACGCCGGTCGTGTCCCACTCGTCTAGCCACTCGCGCTGCTGGTCGTCCCAGTACGTGAGATCGAGACCCACGACATCCTCGGCCAGCACGTCGGCCACGCCGCCCTTCTCGTCCTCGGGTTTGTCGTCCAGCGACGGCCGCATCGGCTTTTCGCGCCGCATGAGGTTGTATCTGCCCGAGTAGTCCTTGCTCGTCTCGCCGAAATACGTGACGTACGCAAGGTCCGACTCGTGCGAGTTCCGCGCCAGCCGCATGTGCGCCATGGACGAAAAGAGCAGGCGGTCGATGGGCGACTCGCTCTTGCCCTTGAAAAGCGTCTGCGTCCGTTTGTCCTGCGATACGTGCACGCTCAGATACGCCATTGAAATCTCGCGGGCCATCCGGCTCATCGACACGCGGGCGTTGGCGTAGCGGTTCTCGATTCGCTCGGCAAGCTCGCGCGCCTCGAGGCTGCGGGAGATCGACCCGTAGATGAGCATGGTGATGAGCGAAAGGATCCCCATGGCCACCAGGACCTCTATCAACATCAAACCGCTCTCGGCGCGTTTTCTCATCTTCCAAGCACCGGAGGAGGCAGGCCCTTGCCGAACGGCATCGGTCCGGGAAGCCCGCCGGGCATGCCGGGGATCGCGCCGGGCATGGCGCCGGGCTGGCCGCCTATGACCTGTGTCACGCCCACGCCGACCTCGGCCCCGGGGATGTTCACGATGTGCGTCGTGACCGAAAAGCTCTGCTCCTTTTTTCCCTCGGTCCACGTGATCGTGACGCGGACCTCCCTGATGGCCTTTTCGAGCTGGTCGAGCAGCATCGGGAGCCCCGACATGAGCATGTTCGCGTCGCCGCCCATTGGCGTGAGCCCCAGCGAGTCGACCTGCGAGCTGTCCCTGCCCTGGAGCTTGGCGAGCGAACCCCCGAGGTCTGCCCCGCCCGAAAGGTCGGGGGCCGGGAGCTTGATCTTCAGAATCTCGGACGCCCATTTGATTTCGGGGTAGTTCTCCTCCGAAAAATCCCCCTCCTCGCGCTCGTCAAAATCAGGAAAACCCTTCTCGCGCACGGACTCCTCGACGTCGATCATCTTGCTCCGCGCGAGCATCGCCGCGACGGTGTACCCCTTTGTCCGGCTGGTCATGGCCATGGCGCCCACGTTCACCCCGACGATGGCGCTCATGCAGACCGCCAGGACCCCGATGGCCACCATGACCTCGAGCAGCGTGAACCCGCGTTCCCTCATGCCTTCCGCCTCGTGCCTCATGCCTACTTCTCCGGCGCCTCGACGTACTTCGGTTCTATCAGCACCCTGCCCGTGAGCGGGCTCACGATTAGCGTGTAGCTGTTGGCCTTCTCGTCGGCGAGGTGAATGTACGCCTTCTCGGTATACCCGCCGGGAAAGAAATACAGGTGGCCGAACCCCTTCGTATACCGGTCGCGCTGGTGCGACGTCCACACGCCGTCAAAACGTATTTCCTCGGGGAGCTTGGCGTTCCGGATGAGCGTGGTTTTGATCTCCCTGAACGCGGCCTTGAGCTTTTCGCGTTCCTGCATCTCCTCTTCGTCCGAGCTCAGGCGGGTCTTGTCGGCCTCGTCGTCCTCGTGCTCGGCGCGCTCGCCCTCGCCCGTGGCGGTCTCGAGCGTCCGCGCAAGGTAGAACGGCTTGTCGGCGCACTCGGCCTTGTACCCCTGGCCCTGGAGTTCGAACTGCATGCGGCAGTAGGCGCCCGTCATCCCCGAGAGGTTGAACATGTACCGGATCGCGCCGGCCACCGTCCCGGCCGACGCCTTCAGGTGCGCCGAGGTCACGCTGGATGCCATCGGGATGGCTATTCCCATGAACAGCGACACCATCGCGAGCACGACGATGATCTCGATGAGCGTGATGCCCGCGGCAGAGACCGAAGACCGACCTGGCTTCGAAGAGATCTGCCAGCCGCTCCCCGGTGCGCCCTGGAGCCGCGTCTCGGCAACACCCGTCGCCATCGGCGCTGAAGCGTTCGGCGGAGCCTTTCCGAGACACGGTGGAAGGGTGCGCCGGGGGGCGGCGTCCCCAAACGTGCCAAAAACCCGACACCGCATGTGGTTCATTTCACGCAAGGCGGTCCCCAGTTGTTGAGGTCCTCGCCGTCGCCCGCGCCGCCCTCGCGCGCGTCGGCCCCGTACGACATGAGATCGAAGCCCTCGGTGTTGTGCTGGCCCGGGAAGATGTAGACGTACTCCTTGCCCCAGGGGTCCTTGGGGACCGCCGCCGCCTTGATCTTTTTTGCCGCGACCAGCGCCTGAATCCCCTCCTCGGTCCCGGGATACTGGTTCTTCTCGAGCTTGTAGAGCTCCAGCGCCTGCTCGAACTCCCTGATCTGGTTGCATGCCGTCATCTTTTTCGCGGCCTCGAGCTGTCTCATGACCGCCACGCCGACGAGCCCCATGACAAGCCCGATGATCGTGATGACCACCATGATCTCGATGAGCGTCATGCCGCGCTCTGCGTTCCGCCCGCGCCTCCGCGCCCCAAGCCGCCTCGCCGTTTCCATCGTCCCGCCTCCTTATTGAATGAACTCGTTTATCTTGAGAATCGGCAAAAGAATGGACAGCACTATCATCAGGACGACTCCCGCCATCCCGAGGATCATCAGGGGCTCAAGGAGCGTGACGAGCACGGCAAGCCGCGTCTCGACCTGGTAGTCGTAGGCGTCCGCGACGTTGGCGAGCATCTCCTCGAGCTGGCCCGATCTTTCGCCCGTCTGGATCATGTGGATGACCATCGGGGGAAACTGGCCGCTTCTTTTGAGCGGCCCGGCTATGCTCTCGCCCTCCTTGATGCTGGTGCGCGCCTCTTCGACGGCTCTCACCAGGATCGTGTTCCCGAGGATGTTTTTGACGATGTCGAGCGCCCCGAGGATGGGGACGCCCGATTTCAAGAGCGTCGAGAGCGTGCGCGAGAACCTCGCGACCGCGAGCATGCGGATGATGTTGCCGAAGATGACGGTGCGGAGCACGAACGCGTCCCACTTCACCTTGCCCTCTGGCGTCCGCTTCCACCGCCTGAAGAGCCAGACGGCGGCCGCGGCGATGATGAAAAGCAGCCACCAGTACGACTTGATCACGTTCGAGACGAATATCAGGACGAGCGTGGGTATCGGGAGCGAGGCCTTCACGTCCTCGAAGATCTTGGTGATCTTTGGGATGATGAACACGAACACCATCCCGACTATCACGACGCCGACCACGACCATGAGCAGCGGATAGAAGAGCGCCGAGAGGACCTTGGTGCGAAGGCGTGCCTGGCTCTCCATGAAGTCGGCCAGCCTCTGGAGCACGATATCGAGCGCCCCCGACGACTCGCCGGCGCGGATCATGTTGATGTAGAGGTCGCCGAAGACCTTTTGGTGCTTTTCGAGGCCGTCGGCGAGGGAGCCGCCCTCGTTGACGAACTGCTTGACCTGCGAGACGATGAGCCTGAGCTTGGGGTTCTCGACCTGGTCCGAGAGTGCCCCGAGGCTGTCGACGAGCGGGATCCCGGCCTTAAGAAGCGTCGAGAGCTGGCGCGTGAAGATCGAGAGGTCCTGGACGCTCACGCGGCCGAAATATTTGGTGAAATCTATCCCGCGGCGCGCGGCCTCGGCGGCGGCCTGCTCGGCGAACTCGGTGAGCAGTATCCCTTCCTTGCGGAGGGCGGCCTTGAGCGAGCGCGAGCTGTCGGCGTCGCGAACGCCCCTCAACTCCTTCCCGTCGGCCGCCAGGCCGCTGTACTCAAATACCGGCATCCTATTGAATGTCCTCCTGCGTCACGCGCATGACCTCTTCAATCGTAGTCATCCCGCGGCTCACCTTCTGGGCGCCGTCCTCGCGAAGCGTGAGCATCCCCTTCGCCTGGGCGGCGCGCTTTATCGTGTTCGAGTCGGCGTTCTTGAGGATGAGCGCCTGGATCTCCTCGTCGATGAGCATCATCTCGTAGATCCCGCTCCGGCCCGTGTAACCGGTGCTCAGGCACTTGGGACAGCCCTTGGGCCGGTAGATGAAACCCGGCCGGGGAATGGTCTCGCGCCTAAGCCCGATCTGGCCGATCTCGGCGTCCGACGGGACGTACGGCTCGCGGCACTCGGGACAGACCGTCCGCACGAGGCGCTGGGCGAGGATCCCGACGAGTGACGACGCCACCAGGAACGGCTGGACGCCCATGTCGACGAGACGGGTGAGCGAGGTCGCGGAGTCATTGGTGTGCAGCGTCGAGAACACGAGGTGGCCGGTGAGCGACGCCTGAATGGCAATCTCCGCGGTTTCGAGATCACGGATCTCGCCAACGAGAATCACGTCGGGGTCCTGGCGCAGGAACGAGCGCAGCCCCGTCGCGAACGTAAGTCCGATCTTGGGGCTGACCTGCATCTGGCCGATCCCCTTGATCTGGTACTCGATGGGGTCCTCGACGGTGAGGATGTTGAGATCCGGCGAGTTGATCTCGGTGAGCGCCGCGTAGAGCGTTGTCGTCTTGCCGCTCCCGGTGGGGCCGGTGACCAGGATGATCCCGTGACTCTTGTGGATGAGCTCGCGCATCCCCGAAAGCTTCTCGTCCATGAGGCCCAGATCGCTCATGTTGAGCAGAACGCCGGTCTTGTCCAGAAGGCGCATCACCACGCGCTCGCCGTGGGCGGTCGGGATGACGCTCACACGGACGTCTATGTCCTTGCCCGCTATCTTGATCCTTATGCGCCCGTCCTGCGGCAGGCGCTTCTCGGCGATGTTGAGACCCGCCATGATCTTGACGCGCGAGATGATCGAGGCCTGGAACCTCTTGGGCGGCTTGATGATCTCGTAGAGGACGCCGTCTATCCGGAAGCGGACGACGATCTCCTTTTCGAACGGCTCGATGTGGATGTCCGAGGCGCGCTCTTTCACCGCCTGGGCGAAAAGCGAGTTCACCAGCCGGATGATGGGCGCCTCGTCGCTGGCGTCCAGCAGGTCTTCGGGCTCCTCGAGCTCGTGCGCGATGTCGTCGAGGTTGGCCTCCTCGAGGTCGTCCATCACCGACTCGGCCTGCCGGGCGCGCTTGTCGTAGACCGCGTTGATGGCGTCGGTCACCTTCTGTTTGGTCGAGACGACCGCCCCGACGCGGGCCTTGAGTATGGCGGCCACGCCGTCCAGCGCGGCGAGGTCGAGCGGGTCCGCCACGAGGACGCGGCACGAGCCGTCAACCCGCTCGATGGGCAGAACGAAAAACTGCTTTGCGAAGTTGATGGGTATGTCTTTCACGAGATCGGGGTCCACCTTTTCGACCGCGACCTCGTCGAGGTACGTGAGCCCAAGCTGGTCGCAGAGCGCGCGGGCGACGGACTCCTCGGGAACGGCCTTGAGCGAAACGAGTATCTCCCCGAGCCTCCCGGGCTTCGATTTCTGGATCTCGATCGCCTCCTCGAGCTTTTCGCGGGCCAGCCCGTAGGACTCGACGAGGATCTCGCCTATGGGTTTCCGATTCACGGCCCGACCTCTATCTTTTCCTCCACGCCGCGGTCCGGCGCCGCCTCCGCCGGCTCGGGGAGCTTCTCGGGGACCGCCGGGACGGCCTTGGGCGGCTCGGGCGGCGGCTGCGGCGGCGCCTTGGGCACGATCTCTCCCTTCGGCGGTTGGGGCGCCGGCGGCGCCGGGGCCTTCGGCGCGACCTCGCCCTTGGGCGTTATCACCGTCTCGCCCTCGACACCCGGCCCCTCGTTCTCGGCCTTCTGCATCTCGGCTTCGATGGTCTTGTTGATCTCGTCAAACGGCCCGTGCTTCTTCGAGAAGTCAATATAGATCTCGTACTCCCGGACCGCGCCGTAGAAGCGCTGCACGAACTCCTGCCGTTCCTTCATCTTGCGTTCGAATATCTTCCTGAAGTCGTCCTTGTCCTTGATGATGTACGGCGTCAGGAAGAGCAGGAGGTTCGTCTTGTTCACCTTGCTGTGCTTGTTCCTGAAGAGCCAGCCGATGATGGGGATGTCGCCCAGGAACGGGACCTTCGAGACGCCCACCGCCTGGTTGTCGCGCATCAGGCCGCCGATGGCCACGGTCTGCTGGTCGCGCACGACGACCACGGTCTTGGCCGAACGCTTGGACGTGGTGGGGCCCAGCATCGGGTCGGTCCCCGCGACCTCCGATATCTCCTCATCGATATTCAGGCGGACGTAGTCCGAGTTGTTGATCTGCGGTTTGAGCTTCATTTTGAGCGCCACGTCCTGGCGCTGGATCGAAACGATAGGCGTGAAAGAGCTCAGGCCGGTGACGCCGCCGAGCGACGACGTGAACCCCGACTGGTAGGGGATGTTCTGGCCGACCAGTATCTCGGCGTCCTCGTTGTCGGTGGTGAGGATGTGCGGCGTCGAAAGGACGTTCACGTCGGAGTTGGTCTGCAGCGCCCGCAGGATGGCACCGAACGACGGGAGGCTGATCTTCGACGAGCCGAACTGGACCCCCTCGACGGCCGGTCCCTGCACCCCCGTCATGAAACCGCCGAGCTGGGCGAGCGACGCGGGGTCCAACATGATCGAATTCAGGCCTCCCAGCATCGTACCGCCGAAGATCGGAAACTGCTTGCCGCCGTATTCGCCGGCCATCCCGCCGGAGAACGCGAACCCGAAGTCCTTGGTCTTGTCAAGCGTTACCTCCATGATCACGGCCTCGACGAAGACCTGCTTGCGCCTGATGTCGAGCTGGCGGATCACGTTGACGAGGCTCTTGAAATCGTTGGAGTTCGCGATCACCACGAGCGAGTTGGTGGCGCGGTCGGCCGTGATCTTGACCTCGCCCGAGAAAAGGTCGGCCACCTGCACGCCCGCCTTCTGGCCGGCCTGGGATGGCGGAACCTTGGTCCCCGGCTTGGGCCCCGCGCCCTGTGACAGATGGGCGAGCGTGTTGGCAAGCTGCTCGGCGTCGGCGTTGTCCAGGTAGTATACGTGGACCTGACCCTCCCCGGCCACCGGGACGTCGAGCTTCTTGATGACCTCGAGGATCTCTTTGAACGATCGCGGCGTCGCGATGATTATGAGCTTGTTCGTGCGGTCGTCCGAGAGGATCTTTGACACCCTAACTTCGGCCGGTTCCGCGCCCGGCGGCTGAGGCGTCCCGGGCGCGGCCTTGGGAGGCGGCCCTGCCTGCGGCTTGGCGCCCTGCGCCTTCACGTCGTAGATGGCGATGAGTTTCTCGGCAAGCTGGCTTGCCAGCGCAAAGTTGACCTGCACGAGCTGGATCTCCTCCTCGCCGCCGGGGACGTCGAGCTGCCTTATGATCTGCTCGAGCCTGAAGAGGTTGTTGCCCGTGTCGCTGATGATGAGCGTGTTGGTGGGCTGGTACGTGAATACGTCGCCGTCCTTGCTGGCGAGCTGTTTGATGGTCGGAGTGAGCGTGTTGGCGTCGACGTATTCCAGCTTCACGAGCTTGGTGACCATGCGGTCGTCAAAGGGATATTTCTGGTCGCCGATGATGGTGGGGATGGTCGACGATATCGAATCGCGCTGACCCATGAGCTTGAGGTAGCGGCCCGTCGGCACGATGGTGAGCTTGTTGACCTCGAGCGCCGAAAGGAACGCCTGGTACGCCTCATCGACCGAGACGCCCTGCGGGGAGATGATGGTGATCTTTCCCTGCCGGAGGTTGTCGGGAATGATGAAGTTCTTGCACGTGAGCTCCGAGATGAACTTCACGACGTCGATGATGTCGGCCTTCTGGAAGTCCAGCTTGAACGGTCCCTTCCCCTTGGCCTTGAGGCACTCGGAGTGCGGGCTCACCTCGGTAATCCCGGCCTTGGACGGGCCGTGGATCTCCGCCGGGGGCGGGGGCGGGGGCTCTTTCTCCCTCGGCGGGGCCTTCTTGCCGGCCTCCTCGGCCGCTTCTTCTTCGGGTGTCTTCTTCTTGTCGGGACGGAGCACCGGCTGTTTGAACCGCTGGACCTTCGGCGCCGACGGGTTGACCTTGAGTCCCTTTCCCGGCTTTGGGCGGGAGCGCGGGGGGGCCTCCTGGGCCGCGAGATCGCCGATCGCAGCAGGGGCCAGCACCGTGATCGCGGTGAACACGGCAAGGAACATCCTCCCGCCTGCAAACGGTTTCGCTGAAGAACTGGGATTCGTGGGGACCATGGCGCTTCTCCCGCGTGTTGACCGGTCAGTGGATCGTGTAGTCATAGCTCATGGCCTTGCCGCCGCGGCTGATGTCGATCTTGACCGACTTGGAGTCTTTGAGTTTCTGGTAGATCTCAAGTGCTTTGTCCGGGCTGTTCATCTCGAAACCGTTGATCTTCTGGACGACGTCCCCGTTCTGGAGCCCGATTTTGGAATATATGCTGTCCGGCTTGATCGAGAAGAGCTTGAAGCCGTTGGCCTTTCCACCTTCGAAATTGGGGACGATGCGCGCCTGCATGGCGACCTGGTTGAGGTTCGAGAGCGTCTTGTCGATCTCGGCCTGCGACACCACGTACGAGGTGTCCGTGAGCTTGCGGACGCCCTCCCCCGACGCGGGCTCCTCGACCTTCTTCGATATCGGCAGCGCGGGTCTCGGGGCGCCGTGTTCCTCCTCGAGATCGAGGTACTCGAAGCGGTTCGAATGCGTGAGCGTGACCCTCTTCCGCTCGATCTTCGTGATGAAATAGTCGTCCTGCACGACCGAGCCGACGCCGTAGATCCCCGTGGCCTGCGTGCCGGTCTCGACCAGGACACAGAGCGACCACTGCGGGTCTTCAGCAACAACGGTGCCGACGAGCTTGGCCTTGATCTGCGAAAGGGTCGGCTCGAAATCCTCCGGTCTGGAGTCGTCCACGGGAATCGTCGTGTCGATGTTGATGGGCGCCTGGCGGGCAGTGCCGAAGATGTTCTTGTCTTTGACCCCGTCGAGGTTCGGCGGCGAAGCCTGTCTATGGCCGCCGCCGCCCGTCGCCGCCTCGGTCTTGGGCAGTTCAGGCAGCGGACGAAGCGACGCGCCGATGTACGCATTGGCGATGGACGACACGAAAAACGCGCACGCGGTGATGGCCGCAAGCTCGAACGTCCAGAAGTACTTCCTGAGCCACGTATCCATCGCCTGTCCTTCCCTTGTTTCGCGAACGATCCGGAAACCCGAAGCGGCGGCCCGAACCGGGGCCGGCAAGCGGAAACATGGCAAGACCCGTGCCGGGGCCCGCGGACCCCGACGCCGCGGCCATCGTTTGAAACCCTTTGATTTTGCTTTTGATTCCGCGTGGCCTCCGAAACACCGTATCTGGCACCGGTTTGGCTTTCGCCCCGGCCTTGGCGGAAGTTGCCAAAAATGCAAAACAACCGCCGGGCGGAGGCCGGACGTTGACATTTTGACAACGCGTGGCCCGTGGTATACATACGGCCGGGTTTCGGGCGTGAGGGCGGAGGAAACATGCCTGAGTTCGAGTCGGTCCTTTCGGAAAGACTCGCCGGGGAGTGGGGGATTCGCGGGCCGTATTCCCTTGACAAGCTCAAGGGCGACGCGTCGTACCGCTCGTACTACCGGGTTCACGCGGGCGGTGCCGGAAAGACCTTCGTCCTTATGCAGTGGGACCCCGCGCTCACCTCGAAGGCCGAGGAGATCGCAAAAGGTGCGGCGCCCGCCGAGTTCCCGTTTCTCAACATCCAGCGGTACCTTGGCCGGGGCGGGGTCCGGGTGCCCGGCGTCGTTTCGTCGTCGGTGAAAGACGGACTCATCCTCCTCGAGGACCTTGGGGACGTTACACTTGAAACGACGCTTGCCGGAAAGGGCCTGCACGAGCGCCGCGTCATGTATGAAGAGGCGGTCCGCAATCTGGTGGCGATCCAGTCGCTCGGGGAGCGCGATCGCGACCCTGCCTGCCTCGCCTTCCAGCGGGTGTTCGATCGCGACCTCTACGTGTGGGAGTTCAACCACTACGTCGAGTACGGGATCGAGGCGCGCAGCGGGAGCAAGGTCCCGCCTGCGGACCGCGCCCTGATGGACGAGTGGTTCGAACGCTTAAGCGACGAGCTCGACGCCATCCCAAAGGGCTTCACGCACCGCGACTACCAGAGCAGGAACCTGATGGCGTGCGGAGGCGCATGGTGCCTGATCGATTTCCAGGATGCGCTCCTGGGGCCGCCGCAATACGACCTCGTGGCGCTTCTCAAGGATTCGTACGTGGACATCGGCGAGGACGACGCGCGGCATCTCGTTTCGGTGTTCCTCGCGGAGCGTGAAAAGGCGGGGCTGCCGATCGAGGACGAGGCGTTCTGGCGGGGGTTCAAGGTGCAGACAATACAGCGCAAGCTCAAGGACGCGGGGAGGTTCATATTCATAGACCGCGTGAAAAAGAACGCGTCGTTTCTCCCGCACGTCCCGTCAAGCTTCGAGTACGTTCGCCGGTATCTTTCGACCATGGATGACCTCAAAGACCTCCACGAGATCCTTGGGCGTTACACGCCCGAACTTCGATAGGGATGAGGCGCGGTTTGCGGAAACCCCAAATCCCAAATCCCAAATCCCAAATCCGGGGCATGATCCTCGCTGCGGGGTACGGGACGCGCCTGCGTCCGCTCACGGAACATCTCCCGAAACCGCTGCTCCCCGTGCTCGGAAGACCGGTGCTGTGGCATCAGGCCAGGCTCCTCGCCGATGCCGGTGTCAAAGAGGCCGTTATCAATCTCCACCACCTTCCCGAGCGCATCGAGGAGTATGTCGGGTCGGGTGCGCTCGGATTCCTGGCGACTCATTTCGTGCGCGAGGAGGGGCGGATTCTCGGCACGGGAGGCGGGATCCGGAACGCCCGCGGCTTTCTCGGTCCCAAGACGGCGCTCGTCGTAAACGGCGACACGCTGCTTCTGGCCGACCTTGCGGCGCTGGTCGGGCACCACCGCAAGAGCGGCGCCACGGCCACCATGCTGCTCATCGAGGACCCGTCCGTCGCCGATGAACACGCGGTCTACGTCGACGGGGGCGGACGGGTTCGGAGGGCGGTCGGGCACGGCGCCCCCGCCCGCGGCCTTTTGCGTTGCGCGTTTCTGGGCGCCCACGCCATCGAGCCCGCCGCAATCGACTACCTGCCGCAAGAGGGTTGTGTAATTCGAAACGGCTACGTCAAGGCGATGGGCAACGGCGAACCCATCGCCGGATTCGTTACACGCGCCCAAGCACGGGACCTGGGAACACCGGCGTCCCTGTTGCAGACAAACCTCGACGCGCTCCACGGCGAACTCGACATGCCCCATGTCAAAGAATCGTTATCTGACAATAAGTTGGATTCGCGGCACAAAGATCCGGTCAAGGTGCGGGGGATGGTGTTTGTCGGTCCCGGGTGCGCGTTCGGGACCGGCGTGGAACTCGGCCCGGACGCCGTGCTCGCGTGTAACGTCCGTGTAGGAAAAGGGGCCAGGATCGCCCAATCGTTGGTACTACACGGAGAAACGATCAAACCCGGCGAGGTGCTCACGCACACCGTCGCCGGGTTTGGTCTTCGGATTCGAGCCTGACTACTCGGCCTTCATCCCTTCGTAGTGCGCCGCCTGCTGGTCGCACCACAGGACCTTCGATTCGCACTCCTTGATGAACAGGCGGACCTTTTGGCCCTGTTGCAGGAGGCTCCTCCCCTCGTTCGCCTCCCTGGCCTCGCGGGCCTGTCTTTCGAGATCGGCGGCAAGCGCCCTGAGCCCCGGGAGCATGGCGGAGATCTTTTTGGCCTCGGCGCGCACCATTCCCGCCCTGGTCTTGCCGTCGAAGATATCACCCTGTCCCGAGATGCCGTCCAGCTTGGCTTGGTTCTCCTTGAACATCCGCTCGTACTCGGCGAGTGACAGGGGTTTGGCCGATGGTTTCGGCGCCGCGGTCTCCTCGGCCGGGGGCTGCAGGACAAGCGACGCGACTTTTTTCTCGTCGCCCTTCATATCCCCAACCGCCTCGCTGGCGTGAGCGGCCATGCGGCCGAGCCCCTCGACCCTGGCCGAAACCGCGTTCCTGCGGACCATCTCGGGGACCTCGCGCCCCGCGGCGGCGGGCCTTGCCGTGTGGAGGTCATCGCGCGGAATCGGGGCCACCTTTCCTGCCGACGGCGCACCGGGAACCGGCGCGTACGCCGGCCCGGCATGCCCCGGTTTCGCCTTTGCGTCGAGCTCTTTGGCCTTCTTGACATTCTCTGCCGGTGCCATGACCCTTTCGCGCGCTTTCTTGACCTCGGCCTCGACCGCGTCGCGCGCGGACTTCGCGACGCCCGGCTCGGCCGCAAGCTCCTTCATCAACTGCCCGAGATACTCCATCTGCACTTCGGCGGCGTTCTGGACCGCCCGCACCTGCTCGATGGCCTCCGAAAAGGCCGCCTTCCTGCCGTCCCTCTCGGGATCTTCGGCCTTTTCGAGCGCCGTGTACGCGGCCTCGGCCTTTTCGAGCTTCTCGCGGGACGCACCGCCGGCGGCCCCGATCGCTTCGGAGAACGCCGCGGCCACGCGCACGGGGTCCTTGAGCACTTCAGCTTTCTTCTGCGAGAGCCATTGATCCCAGTCCGCGAGTTTCAGGTTCTCGGGCGCCGCGTCGATCCGGCCGGCCTCCACGACGACCTCGCGCTGTTTCTCGACCGTGCGGGACGCCGTCCTCGTCCTCACCTCGACCACACCGTCCTCGACGCCGACCCTTGTCGAGCCGTCGGCCGCCGCGGCAACGTGGAACTGCGTGCCGCGCACACCGGCGACGGCGGTCGGCGTCGTCACCTCGAGGCGCAGGCCGCCGGCGAGCTTGGCGACCGTCAACCAGATTCGGCCCATGACCAGTCCGATCTCTTGCGTCTTCGCGCCGGCCATCTCGACATCGCCGAGCCTGACGAACGCCCCGGGACCGATCTTGAGAACGGTGCCCGTTTGGAATTCGATCGCGGCCGAGCCGTCCTTTTCGCAAATCACGGCGTCCTCACCCTGGAGCGCGGTACCGGCGGGAGCGGGCGCCGTTTCGGCTCCGCGGCGGAACTTCACCCCGCCCGCGGACTCGCGCACGACGGCGAACGCCGCCGTGACAACCGGCGGTTGCGACACCGCCTGAACGGCTGGCTTGGCCGCCTCAGGGCCCGCCGGCGCCTTTTTTGCCTCTTCCGCCGTGCACGCGAAGATCGCTACCAACCCGATCAACAGAACCGCCACGATGGAACTTTTCATCAGCCTGCCTCCCGTCCCCCGGGGGATCCGGTTCCCCGCAGGGCACTTTGCCGCATTGTCCCGAAACCCGCCACAGACGCATTATAGCCCGATTTTCCGTTTTTTAAAGACCAGTTTTCCGCCGCGGCGTTTTCTCGCAATTTCGCCAACTCCTCCCCGGAAACTCCCGACAGTTTCTATGTCCCCACCTGCGCGCAGCCGCAGCCCGCGGGTTCGATGATCACTTCTTGGCCCGAGTCGGCGGCCCGTGCGCCGGCGTCGGTTTGCGCGTCAGGCGTCAACGCCGCATCGTGAACAGCTTCGGCGTCTGCGTCTCCCGTCGCTGCATCTTCCATCTCTGCGCCGCCGTCCAGCTCCGCCTCACCCCCGCCGGCTTCCCCGTCGAAACCAGCCTCTGCGACGTCGTCGCCCGCACCGTCAAATCCACCGTCCACCCCCACATCCCACGGCCCCGTCACACAGTTTCCCTTCCCGTCACAGTGGTCTTCGGTGGTCGCCGGATCCCCGTCGTCGCAGAAGACGCCCTCGTTCATGATTACTGCCGTGCCATTGCTCTGTCGCACTTTGCACCACGACGCGATGCCGGTCTTGAGGATTAGTGCTGTACTCGCACTATGTGCATATTCTGGATATGTTTCATAACAGGTCTCCCAATAACCGCCTGTAAATAGCACGTCGCCGCTCGGCATCGGCGTCGCGACCTGCCCACTTGCCAAACGGCAACCGTTCGGAAATTCATAGGTGGGAACCGGGGTGATCTCGAATGTGGTCAATACCAAAACCCGCACGCGGGCTCAATCAAAATCGTGGGGTTGCCGTGTGTTCTTGTGTGTGTTCTTGTTGCACTAGGCCGGGTTCGGCGGTAACATCTGCGGCGACGTACCGCCGAGTCCCGCGAACGCGGGAGCGGGGGAACCAGCGTCCCGGTTTGATGGTCGAGTCGTCGCCGGGACAGGGGCGCATCGAAGGGGAAGAAAAGTCCCCGACGTAGGGCAACTCTTCGGCCCAAGCCCGTCAGCTAACCTCGCAGGCGTCGAAGGGGAGAACCTCCCGGACGGTCCGGAGGTCCATCCTCTGAAGGAAGGCCCCGAGGAGGTTCTGCCCATGCCGCAGGATCTGTCCGCCAAACCCCCGCCGGAAGACAGCCCGGGCAATCGCGCGCCCGCCGAGCCTCCCGGCCCCCTGGACCGGCTCAAGACGATCCTCTTCGGCCCGGCGCGTGACATCCGCGACAAGTCAATCTTCCACCGGCTGGCGCTGGTGCCCGTCCTCGCGTGGGTCGGGTTGGGGGCCGACGGCCTCTCTTCGTCCTCGTACGGACCGGAAGAGGCGTTCCGCACGCTGGGCAGGCACACATATCTCGCCCTGGGCATCGCGGCGCTGATGACCGTCACGATCCTGCTCATCTCGGCGGCGTACAGCCGGATAATCGAGGAGTTCCCCCACGGCGGCGGGGGGTACGTCGTCGCAAGCAAACTCCTGGGCGCCCGCGCAGGGGTCGTGTCAGGCTCCGCCCTTGTCGTGGACTACGTGCTCACGATCTCGGTTTCGGTCGCGGCCTCGACCGATGCCATGTTTTCTTTTCTCCCGCCGCAATGGCTCCCGTACAAGCTGTGGGCCGCCGCCGCCGCAATCATCGTTCTTTCGGTCCTCAACATCCGCGGCGTTCGCGAGTCGATCCTCGTGCTGGCGCCCATCTTCGTCCTCTTTCTGGCGACACACGTGGTTCTGATTGCCGGAGGCCTTGCCATGAACGTTCCGGCGACGGCGGAGGCCGCAGGACGGGCGGCAGCCGATTTCCGCGGCGGACTCGCGACCCTGGGTGCGGGCGGGATGCTGCTGCTTTTCCTCCACGCGTATTCGATGGGCGGCGGGACGTACACCGGAATCGAGGCGGTGGCGAACGGCCTTTCGATCCTGCGCGAGCCCAAGGTCCAGACGGGCAAACGCACAATGGCATACATGGCCGTCTCGCTCGCGGCCACCGCGTCCGGTCTCATGGTCTTGTATCTCCTTCTCGGCGTCACTCCGGTCGAGGGGAAGACGATGAACGCCGTACTCGCCGAGAGCTTCGCCGGCCCGTCAACGCTCGGGCGGTCCTTTGTGGTCGCGATCCTTCTGGCCGAGGCGGCCCTGCTTGTCGTCGCGGCCCAAGCCGGGTTCATGGGCGGCCCGGCGGTCCTCGCGAACATGGCCATGGACTATTGGGTCCCGCGAAGGTTCTCGTCGCTCTCCGACCGCCTGACCACCCGGAACGGGATCGTCCTGATGGGTGCGGCCTCGCTGGCCTCGCTCATCTACACTGGCGGCAGCGTCCGGCACCTGGTCGTCATGTACAGCATCAATGTGTTCCTGACCTTTTCGATGTCGATGTTCGGAATGGCGCGGATGCTCGGTTCGCACCGAGGGCAGCGCGCGAACTGGAGGCGCCGGTTTACGCTGTTCGCGTTCGGGTTTCTTATGTGTGCAACCATCCTCGGCGTCACGGTCGTCGAGAAGTTCCCCGAAGGCGGCTGGCTCACGCTTGCCGTGACCGGAGGTCTGGTCATGTTGTGCCTCGTGATCCGCCGCCACTACCGCATGGTGGCGTCGAAGCTTTCGGAGCTCGACGTGCTTCTCACCACTGCGCCGCGCCACCCCGATACCGCGCCGACGGAAACCGATCCGGATGCGCCGACGGCGGCGGTCCTCGTGGCGGGCTACGGCGGCCTCGGCGTGCACACGGTGCTCAACATCGTCAGGATGTTCCCCGGGCATTACAGGAACGTCGTCTTCCTGTCGGTGGGCGAGATCGGGTCCGGGGCGTTCAAGGGCGAGCGCTCGATTGACGAGCTCGCCGCGCGAGCAGAGGCATCGCTCGCGAAGTACCGCTCGCTCGCCAAGGGGATGGGCCTTGGCACCCAGTCGCGGCTCGCGCTGGGCACCGACGTGGTGGAGGAGGCCGAGAAGCTCTGCCTCGCCGTGTCGCGCGAGTTTCCCAAGGTCACCTTCTTCGCGGGCAAGGTCATCTTTGAGCGCGAGCGGTGGTGGCACCGCATACTCCACAACGACATGGGATTCGTGCTACAAAAGCGTTTGCAGTGGGATGGACACACGATGGTGATAGTACCCGCGAAAGTTGCTTGAGAGGTGAGAAAGGATGATGACGCGCGCATTGATGGTCGGGGCGGTGGCACTCCTGATCGCCGGAACGGCGTGCGGGGACCGGAGCGTCGACGTGGGCCCCACCGACGCAGGCGTCCACGATGCGTCCGAGTTGTCAGACGGGTCCGACCTGTCCGACGGTTCCGCGCCCGACGCCGGCGCGCTCCCCGACACGGTCTACTGGAAACAGCCGGACGTGCTTACGCTTGACGACCCGTTCTACGCGTCACACCCCGCCGTCTTCGGCAGGATGGGCCGGCACGTCACGCACGTCAAGGGCGAGCCGCGGCCTGACGCCCGGCATCGCGGGTCTTTCGGCACGGGAAACGGACGCGTTTTCGGGTTCGTGGGTCTCGACTATCCCTTGAACACGCTCCACAGTCTGGTCGGCCCCACGTACGAGAAAAAAAACGAGAGGTTCTTCGGAGACTACCGGATCTTCCTGCGCGATGCTGGCAGCGACGATCTTCCGGATTTCCAAGAGGAATGGGCGGCCCGAAGCCTTTCGGCCCCGGTCCTCGTGACGCGCGGGGTCCGCGGCGGACTCGAGCTCGACACCGTGGACTTCGCGGCGGCCGCCGACGGACCTCTTGGGACGTGCTTCGTTCGGCTGTTGAATGTGAGGAACCGGGGGACGACGGCCTCCCCGGCGCTCGAGATCGTGGTGGATCCCCACAACGCGGTCTCATCCCCCGAAACCGGCGTCATCGTCGAGGCGGCCGAGGGGCGGGGCCTCACGACGAGATTCACCCTGCCCGGGGCGGAGGTCCGGAAGAGCCGCCTCATCAAGAACATCGGCGAGCTCGCCCCCGGCGCGGTGCACACGACGGCCCTTCTCCACTGCACAAAGGAAAACCACGAGGCCGCCGCCGCTCTGGAGTTCGATCCCGGAAACGCGCTCGAAGAGGCCGCGGCGGCCTACCGGACGTGGGAGGCGGGCCTGGTCCAGTTCGATCTGCCGGACCCGATGGTTGCGGACTTCCTGGACGGCATGAAGATGACCCTCAAGGTCCAGACGGCCGCGACCGGCGCCTCGTGCCCGATGTCGGAATACACGAGGACGTGGACGCGCGACAACATCGGGCCGGCTCTAGCGTGGCTCGACCTCGGCGCCTTCGAAGATGCCGCGGTCATGATGGACTACATCTACGGTGCCACGGTTCTGGAGGGCGACCTCCAGAACTCGTACGACGCCGACCTCGACCTGTCCGTGCTCCCCCCCGAGCCCGACTGGATCTCGATGCCGGCCATGATCGGAAAGACCGCGGCCGAAGGGCCGAGCTACAACGTCATCACGTACGGCCGGCACTTCCGGCACACCGGCGACGTTTCGCGCGCCGCCGCCCGGTTTGGATTCCTTTGGCGCTGCCTCTTCGGCCAGGGGTTCGGCGATTTCAAGCTCCTGCCGTATTCGGGGGACGAAACGTACCGGGCCGCGATGAACGCCGCGTTCGGGCTGCCGCTCGAGTTCCCGCACCACGAGAAGTCCTTCTCGGTCAACTCGTCTCTTCTGTGGCTGGGAGCCGCGGGCGAATTCCAACGGCTTGCGAAGGCCGTCGGCAGAGACGACGATGCCGAGCTGGCCCGCATCGCATCGGTCGAGGTCCAGGCCGGGACGATGGACCATTTCCTGCTGCCGGACGGGTGCCTGAGCGCGTTCGTGGACCGCGAAACGATGGATGCGTGGCCCGAGCCGTTCGAGGACGAGGCCCTGCAGGTCACGTGGAGCGGCTGGAAGGACGGCGACGACGATCTCGCGCGCTCGTCGCTCGGTTGCCTGATAGGCCGGCTGAGGCGCGAGCCGGGCGTGCTGATGAGCAAGCTCGACCCGAAGTACACTGACTGGTTCAACAACGCGAAGAAGGGGGTCTATACCGGGATGCTCCCGGGCTACACCCTCTCGGGCCTCGCCGAGATCGGCCACCCCGAGGCCGAGGCGGCGTTCAATTTCGCCGGGAGGAGCATCGACACGTCCGGGAACTTGCCGGAGTATTTGATCTACGACGATTTCTCGGGCCTCACGATCATCTACGACCCCGCAGGCGGGATTGGCGACTACACCGCCAAGTTCAGACCGTGGGAGGGCGGGATCGTCTTCGATGCGGTTTTCAAGTACCTGACCGGTTTCGCCCCGGATGCCTTGGCAAAAACGATTTCCTTCCGGCCGCACCTTCCCAACGGCTGGCCGCAGGCGGCGTACCGGAACCTCCGCGTCGGCGAAGACCGGTTCGATCTTGAGTTGACGGGAACCGGCGCCGCTTCGGCGGAGATCAAGATCGTCTCGCGCGCCGCCACGGACTACTCGGTGTCATTGAGATGGGACGCCATGGGCGGAACGAAACCCGCGTTCGAGATCGACGGGACGGCCATCGCCGAAAGGGATGTGATCAGACGCGCGCACTTCGGCGCGGTGTCGGGCGAGACGTCCTTGACCCTGCCGGCAGGCTCCACAAGCACCGCAACGGTGCGGTGGTGACCCTGCCGCGCCACGATTGCCGAAAGCGGACCGCTCACGCCTTGAGGACGAGGTAGACGATCAGACCGACGATGCCGGCCATGACGATGCCGGCCAGGAGGCAGCCGGTGATGACGGTGCTGACCGCCGTGCGGACGGTGTTCTGGACGACGCCGCCGAGATTCACGGCCTGCCCGACCTGGCCCATGATCTGCCCCATGTCCCGCGCGGTGTTCGTCTGCTCGGGACGGATGTACTGCGCCTCCTTGCGGCGCTTCTCCTCTTCCTCGCGCTCGCGCCTTTCGCGCTCTTCGGCGAGGCGCCGCTCGCGCTCCTCGTGGAGCTTCTGGCGTTCTTCCTTTGAGAGCTTGACCTCGAGCGCGTTGCCGCAGAACTCGCAGGTAACGTGCGTCTGTCCCGGCGCCGGCGAAAGCGGCGCCCCGCAGTTGGGGCATTCCTTCTGTTCGACGTCCGCCACGCGATGTCCCTCCTATCCGGCACCCGGCAACGCCAGGTAAACCACAGAGATCACAGAGTGAGTCAGTCCCGGTCGTTGTGTGAAGAGTGCCTGCGTCGCAAGAAACCCTGATCTCCGACAGTCCGGTCACTGCTTCACGTACACGTCCTCGGGCAGTTTGGTCCGGTACGTCGCATCGATGTGGTCGATCAGGTCCAGCACCGAGCTTTCGTACTTCATCACCGCCGCGGACGTCGGATCGCCGTAACGGTCCGTCGTCATGTCAAGATAGAAAGTCCCGCCGTTGCACTCCCGCTCGGGAAACTCCGCCTTGGGCACCGGCCTCTCGACGCCGCCTTCGCCCACGCACCGGTACATGCTTCCGTCATCGGGGTCCCCCACGCACGCGCACTCGCGGGCCCCCGTCGCCTTGTTGATGAGACAGCATTTCCCGTCGGGGTAGATGATGATGAATTTGGGGATCTTCCCGTCGGCCATGTAGCCCTGAAAGATGACGGCCGACGCACCCATATCGCCGGGATCCATACCGTATCCGTGCATGAAATAGATCACGGGGTAGCGTTTCTCCGCGTTGGCGGGGTCGTCGTACCCGGGCGGGAGCGAGATCGTGAATCGCCGCCAGGCGTCCATGCTGGGCGAATGGAACCATGTGTTCCTCGTAAGCCCGGCGAGCGTCCCGGTGTGCGGTTTTCGGTCGCCCCGGGGCCACCGCTTGGCGGCAAACGTGAACCACGTGAGGAACCGGTTGACCGCCTGCGGGATGGTCCCCACGTGCCCGCCGTCGCCGTCCTTGATTGCCTTCTGGCTCGCATCGGGCAGGCCGTACAGGAGAAGGACGTTTTTTCCGAACACGTCGCGCGAAAAATCGATCTCCGTCACCAGGTTCATGAAGTCGCCTTCGTCGTCGGTGTCGGGGACCATCGCCCCCGGAAGCCCGACGAAGTGGTCGTAGACCGTGAACGGCAGCCCCGCCGCACGCAGCCGCCCGACCGTGTTGAGCGACCCGACGGCACTGTTGAAGACGTCCCTTATCCCGCCGTCGATGTAGATGTCCACGCGGTCGATCGCGGCCGGGTCGGCGGCGAGGCGCGTCATGTAGTTGATGGCGATGTCGTGCTCGAGCCAGTTCTTGACGCTTGGCGAGTAGTCGTATCGTCCGTTCGCCTCGCCGTAGTCGGCCGGCGCGGCGGCCGCCCCCCCCGCCGCCACACCGTCCAATCCGAAATCGTCGTACGGCTCGCCCGTCTCGAAGAGCCAGTTGGCCTCGGTGCCGGCCCCGTTCTTCTCCCAGTCGTAGTCGTCATGGTTCGGGTCGCGGTTGTTGACGGCGTCCCAGGGCCTTTCACATTTGCCCGCCTCGAAATCGCCGCCCGGACAGCAGCCGCCCTTCCCGTCCTCGGTGAGGTTGAAGCAGCCGTCGGCGCCGGTGTCGCTGAACCGCTCGCCGAAGTTCACCACCACCGGTTCCGCGTAGTCGCGCACGCCGTTCCGGTTGTAGTCCACGGCGGCAAGCACGATGGCCGGCCGGTCGTGGGCCGTGTAGTACGGATCATACGAACCCTTGAGCGTCCAGTAGTCCGGGTTGTTCTTGCCGCACTTCTGCTGTTCGCCGTGCCAGCAGCCGACCGGCTCCTCGCCGTCGCAGAAAAAGACCAGCGGGTACTCACACTGCGGATTGTACTCGCGGTTGCAGTTGTAGGGCGGCGTGTCGATCGTGAGCGCGTGCCCCGGCTGGCACCGGTGGGGGTCGCTGAGCCACGCGTGGAACTGCGGGAGCGTCACGCCCGACGGGAGGTAGGGGCTCGCCTCGTTGTAGAAGTACGCGTTCCCAAGCCCCATCGAAAGGTCCTGGAAGATCTCTATCGCGTCGGTGCGGTCGAACTCGGCGCTGTAGTCGGCGAAGAACCAGTGGTTGAAGTCCTCGGGGTGTTCGTACGTCAGTCCGTGGTACGTCTGGTCGGGCGCTACGGGGCCGCAGTAGATGTGCGGGTTGTTGTCGGGGTCGTTGGCGTCGGCGAGGTTGTCGAGGATCTGCTGCATGGGACAGAACCCCGAAAGCTTGCGGTCCTTGACCATGTGGAGGAGATAGACCATGTCGATGTAGCCCCCGAGGGCGCCGACGAGGTCGAACTTGTCGGGGTGCCGGCCGCCGATGAAACCCGTGGCGCACGCGCCCATGGAAACCCCCGAGATGGCACGGTACGTGAAGTGCCTGAGCACCCCGCCGTCGGTCGGCTCCTCGTCGTCGTCCCCGCCGCCCGCCCCAGCGTCGCCCGCCTGCCCGCCCGTGTCCGGCGGCGCGCCGTCCAGCCCCCCGTCGGCCCCCTGCGCCGAAGGCGGCAGGATCTCGTTTTCGAGACAGCCGCCCAGGGCGAGGACGGAGCACGCCAGAAAGAAGAGTCCGACTCGGTTTCGTGCCATAGGTTACCCCAAAGTGTCACTTCACCGGCGCGTCGAAGGCACCGTTGCCGTCTACGTCGGCGAAGATTGGGTTTGTGAACGCGAACGACCTTGCGCTTTGCACGGGCTCGCGCCCGCGGTCACCGGAAACCAGCACCACGTACCACGTGTCGGCCGCGGGCGTGAACGGAAGCACGCCGTCGAACCTGACGACCGGGTTCTGCGGGTCGGCCGTCGTGTCGTCGAGCGCCTGGACGTGGACCTCCTCGCCGTTTGCCACAACTTTGAGGGTGTTCACGTCCATCCACGACGGGGCCTGGACCTTGATCGCAAGGTCCACCTGCCCCCCGGAAACCGCGGCGACCTCCCCGAACGTCTTGCCGCCTATTGAGGCCGTGACGAAAGGCCCCGTGCTCACGATCATCTTCATGGCCCGGGAGTTCCGGGCAAGCTCCAAAACGTCGAACGCACCCGGCGAGTCCGTCCCCGAGGCGATCCAGTTCCGCACCGTGCCGACGGACCCCAAAAGGTCGTGGACATCCGAGCCGGACGACCCGACAAAGCGGTGACCGCGGTTCAAGAAAGAGTACCAGTCGGGCAGGGTCTCTTTGAGCGCCGTGTCTATCCCGCCGCCGTTGATGATCTCGATGAGATCGAACTGCTCCGACCAGTTGTCGGGCTTTTCAAACGACCCGGCCGCGCGGTCGTAGCCCACCGCGCTGAAGTAGCCGCCGATCGACTGCGTGCGCGGGTGGTTGACCTGCACGACCGGCTGGCCCGGGTACGCCGCCATCTCGGCCAGGAGCTCGGGCGCCATTTTTTCGTACCAAACAAATGCGCCGTCGTTGACCGCGGCGGGCGCCGGGACGAGCGGCCACGCGTTGAAGTGGCCGTAGACGTAGGTCGTGATCTCCGAGCCCACAATCGGATGCACCCACCCCGTGACGCCCAAAACCTCGGCCGCCGGCGTCCAGTCCTTGATGAAGTCGTGCTCGGTCGCAACCGGCGCCTCGACCCCTTCGGCCGCCGCGGAGGCCACACGATCGGTAAACGGCACGTCGCTGTCGGGGCTTGCCAGGGCATGGATATGGAAGTCGCTCGAGACATAGCCGATCGTGTCGACTGCGCGCGCAAGCGCCGCCTGAACGCCGACGGTCTGCCCCGTGGCCAGCGCGAAATCCTGCTCGTTTATCTCGTATTCGAAGCCGCGCCCGACCGTGACGGTGTACGTGCCCGCCGGCAACTCGACGCGGCCGCTTCCGGTCGCCGAGTACGCCACCCATTGATGGCCCGAGTCCCACACCTGTTCGCCGAACCCGGGTCCGGGCACTACCCGCCCCTCGTGACGGTCGAAAGCCAGCTTGGCCGGCATCGCCGCCCCGCCATCGCCGGTCACCGCGAACTCTACCGCGCCCGCGCCGGGAAGGACGAGATCGCGGGCCGCATCCTGCCCGGCCGAAACGGTCACCGCCTCGCCCGCCGCGAAATCGTGGCCGTCGGCAAACGGGACAAGCCGGTACTCGCCCGCGGGGACCTCGACCGAGGAAGCCCCGTCCGCGCCCGCGACGGTCTGCGTGGCGTGGTTCTTCCCGGCGGCGCCGGCGTTGTCGAGAACGTGGATGCGGGCGCCCGGCACGGGGGTCACGCCGTCGGCCGCAAGGACCTTGCCCGCCACGCGGCCGAGGCCCGCGGTCCCGGCCCACTTGTTGTATGCGCGCAGGACGGAATCCGCCCCGCCGCCGCCAATGGCGATGAAACGCCTGAACTCGAGAACTTCCTTGGGATTCGCATGAAGGTCGGCGACGGTCGAGAACACCATCCCCTCGTACCGGAGGAGCACGGTCATGTCCCCGTCCTCGCCGAAGAAGCCGTACGAAACCTCGTTTCCGGCAAGCACGACAAGCGGCAGCTTGTTCTTCACCGCCTCCGCGTCGAACCCGCTCCCCGTCGCGAAGTACTTGAGCCCGTCGCCCATGAAGAACGCGTGGAAGTTGTTGACAAGGTCCACCGGGCGCTTGCCGCCGTAGGCGAAGCTCGTGCGGACCTCCAGGACGTCCGAATCGGGGGCGAGGACGTAGTCGGTCGTGATCGTCGTTTCGAGCGGCGTGTCCTCGAGCACCTGGCCAAACGGCGTGGTCTCGATGAACGGAAGCCCCTTGTCGGGTCCCACAGCGCGGATCACGGCGGGCTGGCCTTCTCCGCCGTCGTTTATTGCTTCGACCGACTCGGGGTCCAGAAGCCTCACGCCGAACCCGAAGAAGTACTCGCCAAAGAGGCCCTGCCCCGGATCTTCGGGCGCGCGCACAATGTCCGCATCGGCGATTGTGCCGCCGTAGACCCCCCAACCGTCCGAGGGCCGCGCGCCTTCGATGACGACGCGTATCTTGGAGTTGTATATCTTGAAATCCCCGACCTGCCCCTTCGGCAGCGCCCCGCCAATCAGCTCGTCGTCGCGCGTGATCCTGCCCGCGCGGACCTCGCCCGGCCCCATGGGCACCGTCAGGTCGAGCGGCGGTTGGCCGGCGTCGCCGTCGTTCCCGATGTCCCCGCTCCCCGCGTCCGCGGGTCCGCCGGTGTCTGCCATCGTCCCTGTATCCGAAATCCCGGCGTCCTGAGATTCATCCGCCGGCTTGTCGCCTCCGTCGCCGCACGCGAGCATCCCTCCCGAACACACGAACACAAAACAAACGAGGGCGCGCAACGTAATGTTCATGTCAACCTCCCTGTCTTCGATCAAACGGGCAAAACCGCTCTGGCTATTGTAGCACGTCGATCCCGCCCATGTAAGGACGAAGCGCGGCGGGGATGACAACCGAGCCGTCGGCCTGCTGGAAGTTCTCGAGGACGGCCACGAGCGTCCGGCCCACGGCCAGCCCCGACCCGTTCAGCGTGTGAACGAGCTCGGGTTTCGCCTTGGGCGCCGCCCTGAACCTGATCCGGGCGCGGCGCGCCTGGAAATCGGTGAAGTTGCTGCAAGACGAGATCTCGCGGTACGCGCCCTGCCCCGGAAGCCAGACCTCTATGTCGCAGGTCTTGGCGGCCGCAAACCCCATGTCGCCGGTGCAAAGCGTGACCACCCGGTATGGCAGCTCCAGCCGTTCGAGGATCACACAGGCGTCGCGCAGGAGCGATTCGAGCTCGTCCCACGAGCGGTCGGGCCGCGAGAACTTCACCAGCTCGACCTTGTTGAACTGGTGCTGGCGGATGAGGCCGCGCGTGTCCTTGCCGGCTGCCCCCGCCTCGGCGCGGAAACACGGCGTGTACGAGCAGTACTTGACGGGGAGGCTCGCGCCGTCGAGAATCTCGTCCATGTGGAGGTTCGTCACCGGGACCTCGGCGGTCGGGATGAGGTGATAATCGGTCCCCGTCACGTGGAACGCCTCGTCAAAGAACTTGGGGAACTGCCCGGTCCCCGCCATGGCCTTTGAGTTGACCATGAGCGGCGGCCAGACCTCGGTATAGCCGTGCTCGTTTGTGTGAATGTCGAGCATTAAGGCGACAAGCGCCCGCTCGAGCCGCGCCCCCGCGCCGTAGTAGACGGCGAAGCGCGTCCCGGCGATCTTGGCGGCCCGCTCGAAATCGAGGATCTTGAGTCTTTCGCCGATCTCCCAGTGGTTGAGGGGTTTGAAATCGAACGTTCGGGGCGCGCCCCCGGTCCGGACCAAGGAATTGTCCGCGGCGTCGGCGCCGACCGGCACCGACTCGTGCGGAACGTTGGGGACCGCGAGCAAAAGGTCTTCGAGCTTCCGCTCGACTTCCGAGAGCGCCGCCTCCTTCTCTTTGATGGACGTCGAGAGCGCCCGAAGCGACTCGCGCGACGCCTCGATCGCGACCTTGTCGCCGGATCTTGCCTTCTCCTTCATCTCTTCGTTTGCCTTGTTGAGCCTCCCCCGCATCGCTTCGACATCCATGATGAGCGCGCGGCGCGCGGCCGCAAGCGACTTGATGCCCGAAAGGTCAATCCCCCCGCCGCGGGCGGCAAGCCTCTTTTCGACTTCCTCCATGTTTGCACAGACGTACTTGAGATCGAGCATGCGATATCCTCCTCGCGGGCCGGGATTTTACCCCCAAAAAGACGGGGAGCAAACGAATTCGGTCCTGTTTGCAGGCACCGCAGGCTCCGGGCGACCCGCGCGGACTACAGCACCATCCTCCTCCGCATCAGGACGAACGGTACCGGCGCCAGGAGGGCCGCGACGCCAAAGAGATAGGCGAGGCTCCAAGGGATCGCGGCCAGGTCCCCGGCGGCGCAGGCGCGGCAGACGGCGACCAGGTGATACAGGGGCGTGAACCCGGCGGCGATCGAGACGAAAGCCGGCATCCCGTCGAGCGGAAAGAAGATGCCCGAGAACAGGAGCATCGGCGTGAGGAACAGCGTATAGAAGTAGTTGAAGCTGTCGATCCCGGGGACGACCGAAACGAACACGACGCAGATCTCGGCCACCAAAAGCCCGCCCACGAACACCGCGGGGATGGCGACCACCACCAGCGGGGACTTCACGAGACCGAACGCCGAGATGACGATCATGATGATGGTGCCGTAGAGCACGCTCTTGGATGCCCCCCACGCGATCTCCGCCGCGGTGATCTCATCCACGCCGATGGGCGTCGCCAGAATCCCGTCAAACGTCTTCTGAAACGTCATCCGTACGTACGTCCCGTAGGTGCACTCGTAGACCGCGGCGAAAACCGCCGACGAGGCTATCATCCCCGGCGCAATGAAATTGACGTACGGCTGGCCCTTGATTTCGCTCACGAACCCCCCAAGGCCGAGCCCGAACGCGGCAAGATACAGAATCGGCTCGACGAAGTTGAGCACTATGCTCGACTTGTACAGCTTGGTGTACACCGTGAAGTTGCGCTGCCAGACCCGGAATGCGCCCTTAATCCGCAAGCGACCTCCCCGTGAGCTTGAGGTAAACCGACTCGAGGTTGCCGCCGTGCGCTTCCATGAGAGCCTTCGGCGTGTCCGTCGTGACGATCCGCCCCGAGTCCATTATCGCCACACGGTCGCAGACCCGTTCGGCCTCTTCCATGTAGTGCGTCGTAAGAAGGAGCGTGGTGCCTTCGGCCTTGAGCGCCGCGAGCTTGTCCCAGACCGCCCGCCGGCTGTGGGGGTCGAGCCCGGTGGTCGGTTCGTCGAGAACGAGGACCTCCGGCCGGTTGATGAGAGCGCGCGCGAGCAAGAGCCTCCGGCGCATCCCGCCCGAGAGCTTGGGGACCTTGACCGAAGCCTTGTCGGAAAGCTCCACGAATTCCAGGAGCGCCGCGGTGCGTTCTTGCGCGGTCGTTCGCGGGATGTCGAAGTACCGGCTGTAGACGATGAGGTTCTCGAGGACGCCGAGATCGACGTCGAGGCTGTCGTCCTGCGGCATCACCCCCAACCTCGCCTTGATGGCCGAACAGTCCCTGGTGACGTCCATTCCTAGAACGCTTGCCGACCCCGACGTCGGAGGCATGTAGCAGCAGACAATGCGCATGGCCGTCGTCTTGCCCGCGCCGTTCGGCCCCAGGAACCCGAAACACTCGCCCCGGACAATCGAGAACCGGACCCCCGCAAGCGCCCTGACGCCGTCGTAGTCCTTGACGAGATCCGTTGCAGAAATGACGATTTGCCCGTCCATTCGCGCGCGATACTACACGCCCCTCCCCCGCCGTTCAACCGTCGCGTTCGGCCCGGCAAACAACCGGCCGGTAGTCATGCCAATCGATGAACCTGGAAACACAAAACCCCGCCTGAGGCCTTTCGGCTGGTCCGGCGGGGAGCAGATCTCAATTCACTGATGCAAAGCCCCTTATGTGCACTCGCCTGGACAACCCCGATGAAACTTCCTGACGCCCTGTTCACGGATGCAGCGGTTAGACTCAGCCAAGCAGGCAACGAGAAAAAGAGCCCCAGAGCAGAGAGATCCCGCGTGGCCGCAATGAAGCAGCGGCACACCTGGGAGTGCCTCCGAGACAACATCAACCCGGTGACCGATCAGGACTCAACGTGGGCAAGGAGGGTGGGCGAGCCAAAGGGATGACAAGGGCCGGATCAGATTGGCATTTGGCTTTTCATAACCTACGCCGCTCAACCATTTCTCAATCATCCCCTGTTGCCGGTCGCGGCTAGATACTCCGTCAGCCAGTCAATCAAAGGCTCGATGTCTGCTTTCGCGAGCTTCCGGATCCCCTGCGCATATCGTGTGTTTACGACCTTCTTGCCGACCGGCTCACCCCGCTTCACCGCCTGAAGTCCTTCCAGAACACGGCGCGTTGAGCTTACTCGGCGCGCAACGAAGGCCTCCAGCCCTTCTTCGTCCGAGAAGAACGACAACTGAGCAGGCTCGGGCACAGTTTCACCACCCACGCCTTCTGGGGCAGGAAGTTCCTTCCAGATTCGAGTTGTGATGTTTCCCAGAGGCTCGGGGAGCCTTACGTCGCGGTAAAGCTTGATAGAGATGGCCTGGATATCTTTGCGCGAATGAACCTGGGCGATCTGTCAGTTTGGACACCTGCTTGGGAAGCCAGACCAGATTCGGGATGAAGGAGTTGGTTTCCGGATTGTCATGAACCCGCCAAGCATGCGAAGCCACGTAACCTTTGCCAAGGAAACGTTTGTCATAGAGTTCCTGGCTTGCCGAACTGCGGATGCGCAATGGTTTTGGAAGACCCTTGATAAGCGAGTTGTCGTCACGGAAGAAACCTTCCTTGGCAGGCTCGCCCCAGTGCTCCCTGCCATCCTTGGACGCGCCCTTGCGGCAGCTATTGTCGCGCACGGCGAACGGAACAAGAACTGGCCACTTCTGGTAAAGAGTCGGCGACAACCAGATCCCGAGATCTGCGATCAGGCGAGACACCAGTGGCGGGAACAACTCCTCGTCCTGTTGCAGGATCTTCTGCAAGTAATGGTAGATCACATCGTCGCCGTCGTTGAGCAACTTGCGCTTTGACATGCTTTTTTCCATCTTCAGGGACGCCAAAACACCATCGCATTGAGGTGTACTATAGTTTGATAGTCGCTGGCGTCAAGCCGGGAATGGCTTGCCGTCCCCCAGATTTCAGCAGATCGGTTTGGGGGGGATCCGGGGGTCAGACACTGTCACTTGACGCATATGGTCAATCCCGAACGGCGGTAGGCGGCGGGGGCGGTGGGCGGTAGAAGACGAGGGGACCACAAGAACGTGTCCGTCGTCGAGGGAGGCACTCGCAGGCCGGTTCAACGCGCACGGATGCTTAGGCAGTTGGTGATTGCGAGGTCGTTGTTGAGGCTCGAGTCGAGCTTTCGCCACGTCCGGGCGAAGACGATGCCATCGTCTTCAATCGGAACGTCCACCTCGAAATGATAGTCGAACGCCTTTCGCGACCACAGTTGGTCGTCGTTTTCGAACACGTCCGTAATCTCGATTGACGGCGGGGTCGTCCCGCCCTGCTCGCGATGATCCTCACAGGACCCGGGACGGACGGCGCTCAAGAGCACCGAGGCGCCCCGGCGCTGGTGACCGCGGATGACGAATCTGATCGTCTCACCGGCCGGGAGGTCGATCTCGTCCCCGGGCATCCCGAGAAACTCGCCGGCCTCGTCTAACGCCCAGAGCTCGATCATGTTGTCGAAGTCGTGGACGGCGACGTGCCCGGCGTTGAGCCCTTCGATCACCCCCGGCCACGTGAAATCCCTCGCGTAGACGCTCGTGCGCGCCTGCCCGAGCGCAACATCCATGAGGTCGTCGCTCTCGAGCGGCGTGCCCACGCGGTGGCAGTCGCTCGACCCCGTAGGGACCGTCTTTTTGCCCTGGCTCCAATCGCAAAGCCACGCGTTCATGCCGTCGAGGTCGCCGTCGTCGAAGCGCAGGCCGCCGTTCCAGATCTCGATCGCATCATATTCCATTGAGGTCCAGTCGTACTCGGTCCAGACCGCAATGTTGAACGGATGGTGCACCACGGCAAGGCCGCCGATGTCGTGAATGACCTGCACGTTCTGCCCGCCGGACACCTCGCCCACTGGTCGATCGACGAACGCGAAACCGGGCGCGGTGCCGCCGAACGTCTTGAGGTCTTTGGGAACGCATCCCAGATGGCCCCGCGGCTCGTTCGGCGGATAGCCGGGGTCCCCTTTCTTTTCGGCCTGAATGGGGCTCACCTCGTTCCCGTCGGCCATCAGGAAGACGCCCGGCTCCGAGAGGGCGGCGGCCTCGTCCCAGTACGGGAATTCCGGCCCCACGTTCATGCACTCGGGTGCGATCTTGCCTTTTGCGCAGCCGGTTGCGTCGGAGTGGTCGGTAAGGACGACGAACTGAAGACCGCGCTCCAGCGCCACGCGCTTTATGTCGGCGGGGTGCGAAAGGTCGTCGGTGTCGTGCGAGGCCCCGGTCGCATGGACGTGCATGTCCCCCGCCAGCCAGACACCACCCGCGTCGAAGCTCCACACGTCGGCCTGCGCCGCGTCGACGCCGCCGTCGGTTTTGTCCCCGCCGGCGTCCGGCCCCCGCGCGTCGGTCCCCGCACCGGCCGCCGGCCCGCCGTCCGCGGCGATCCCGGTTTCCCCGCACGCGGAAAGCAGAGCGCCCGCGCAGACGAGCACGCAAAGAAGGCGTTTGGCGGTGGCTTTCATCCGCGCGCGATACTACACGCCCCTCCCCCGCCGTTCAACCGGGAATCGGGTGGGCAGTGGACTTCTACAGCACCGTGCACGCAAACTCGACGAAGAGGCGGCCGGTGTCGCCTTGCGTGACGGCGGTGCAGGTGGAGTCGCAGAGGGTGAGAAACCGGGGATTTCCCGGATCGTCAAGGTACCATCCGTGTCCGCCGTTGCATCCGGCCTCGTCGCCGACGTTGGCGAAGAACACCTCGCCGCTCCCGTCGTCGGGGACGAACCGCACCAGCGCACGATCTTTGGCAATCGAGTCGCGGGCGGGGACCTCGAACTCGCAGTCCAAGGCGCTTCGCCGCACTTGCGTCAGCGCGGCAAGGAACGATGCCTCGGGGTCGCCGCTGGTGTCCACGAGGATGGCGTGCCCCGTGCCGCCCGCCGCCGCGATCCTGTCCAGCGCGTTGAGGTCCTTGCCTACTCCTATCACGAAGGTCTTGACTGTCGGTTCGTCAAGCTGCGCCTTGCTTGCGACCGTCAAGACGTTCTCCAGGCTGTTCGGAAGCCCGTCGCTCACGGCAAGGCACGTGTCGTCGGGCACGCCGTCGGTCGCCAGCACCACCACGGCCCTCCGATCGGAGTTGCCGGGACTCCCGAGCCACGATTTGACGTACCCGGTCACTCCTTCGAGCACCTGCACCGTCGGCGTGCCGCCGGCCATCTGCTGGCGATCCAGCGAATCGGCGACCGCCTGCGCCGTTTCGGCCTGCCGGCCGCCACCGCCGAGAATCCCAATCGGCAGGGCCGGCGTCCCGTAGGCGCCCACGCTGCACTGCATTCGCAGCGGGAAGTACTGGAGACCCACGCCCAGCCCCGCGAACTGCGGGTCGTGGACGAATGATTTTAACGCCGACTTCACCGAAACCCACTTCCGGTCGTAGTCCATCGAATACGAGACGTCGAGGACGATCATCATATCCAGCGGGTGGAGCTTGACCTCGCGGTTTTCGGACCCGCACACGGCGCCGAAACCCGCGTCCGCCTGCGCGCCTCCGCCATCGATGACGGACGCGTCGGCGGCCGCCCGTCCGGCCGCGTCAGCGCCCGTCGCAGCGCCGTCCCCGACCCAGGCACCGTCAGCCGCCTCTTCTCCGACCGGGCTCGAACCGCACGCGGCCGCGCACGTGACGAACACGACAACGATGATACGTTCGGTGGTGTGCATCGCCTTCACGCCTTGCAGGTGACCGTGCCGCCGCACCCGTCCGGGTGAACACCCGGCCCCAGCGCGGGGCAGTCGGCCTGCGTCTTGGGTGTGCATCCACAGCGGCCGGGCGCGCCCCCGCCGCCGCACGTCATGTGCTGCTGCGTGCAGGGGCAGGTGACGGACAGGCCGCAGTTGCCAATCTCACCGCACTGGTCGCCTTGCCCGCCCGCGGGACAGACCGGCGGCATGCAGCACGCGTTCTGATGACAGATCTCGGCGCCGCCGCACGCCGAGATCATCGTCCCGCCGCAGCCATCCGGTTTTCCATCATCGCCGCAGTTCGCGGGCGAATCGGGAACGCAAATGCAGACCCCGCCGCCGCAGTAGGCGTTGTCAAACGGCGCACCCGTCGAGCACGGGCAGGCAAGGAACGTCCCGTCGCCTCTCGGCCACGACGGGTTGGCCTGGTCCGAACAGGCGTGGCCCTGGGCGCCGTCGGCCCCGTACGAGTCGCAGGTTTCAAGCACGGCGCATACGCCGCTTTTGCAGTAGTTGCCGGCCACGCAGGGGCGGGGGACATCGGTGTCTGTGCAGTCGTCGTGGACGGGGGTGCAGGGGTCGCCGACGTCGCCTTTGGGGATTGGCGGCGGCGTGCAGCACGCGCCCTTGACGGCGCCGCTCACCACGGCGTTGTTCTTGTAGCAGTTTCCCGCCTTGCACTTGCACGTCAGACCGACTGCGTCGCCCGGGTACCGTGGGAAGTCGGCCGGGTCGTTGCCGTTCGAGCAGGGCTGCCCAACTGCGCCGTTGGCGCCGTAGTCGCTGCACGTCGCGTTGTCCTCGCAGTCCCCGTCCGCCGGGGCGTTGCAGTGCTTGTTGGCCGGGCAGTTGCACGAAAGGAACGCGTTTGAACAGCTGTTGCGCAGCACCGTGTTGTTACACTTGCCGCCGCACGAGACGGTGTTGGCGCAGCAGACCCCGACCTCTCCGGCGCCCGCGGTGTGCGGTGGAGACCCGGACACCGAGCAGATCCTGCCGCCGGTGCAGCCGCACGCGAGCGCGGGCGTCGCGTTGGGGGGCTGCTTGGGCCACGCGGGGTTTGTGTGCGGCGGCGTTGTGCACGGGTCGCCGGCCCTGCCATTGGCGTCGTAGTCGGCGCAGGTCTTGTTGGGCACGCAGTTGCCGTCCGCCGGCGCGCTGCAGAATTGGCCGGCGGGACAGGGGCAGGTCAAAAGCTGTCCGGTGCAGTTGTTTTTGAGTTTGGTGTTGTTGCACGTGTTGCCGCACGAAACGGTGTTTTCGCAGCAGGTCCCGATTGCGCACGGGTCGGCGCACCGGCCGCCGATGCACTTCTTGCCCCCGCAGTCCGCATCGTCCGAACACGCCGTGCCGCTCACCGTCCCGCAGCCGGTCCCGGAAACCAGCGCCGCGCCGTCCGTGCAATACATCTGGGCGCCGGAGCACGGGCAGGCAAAAAGCGCGGGCGGCGCGGCCCCGTCGGAGAATGCCGGCCCGTTCGAGCAAATATCCCCCTCCGTGCCGCTGGCATTGTAGTTTCCGCACGTCAGGTTGGCATCGCACGCCCCCGTACTGGCGTTGCAGTGCGTCTTGGGATCGGTGCAGGGACATGGGACCTGCGTGCCGTCGCAATGGTCGGTGATTGGAGCGCAGGTGTTTTCGGGGCAGGTGTCGGGGACGCAGCAGGCCCCTGCCGTCCAGTCGGCGCCGGACTGTGTGCTGCCGAAGCATTGCGCGCCGGATTGCGTGCATGGGCACGCCAGGTTGGCGCCGTCGCCTCCGGGAAAGGCGGGGCTCGGGCCGCCCGAGCAGGGGTTGGGCTCCGCACCGTCGGTGTACGCGCCGCACGCCCTGTCGGGCTCGCAGGTGTTCGTGGATGTGTTGCAGTGCAGCCCCGGCTCCGTACAGGCGCACGCGATGTCCGATCCGATGCAGGCGTTCTTCTTGGTGACGTTGCACTCCAAGGGATCGCACGACACGGTGTTCACGCAACACCGGCCGGTGTCGCCTCCGCTCACCACCGCACCGTCCTTCATGCAAAGCCCGCTGCCCGTGCAAGGGCAGGTGAGATTCGTGCCGTCGCCCATCGGGAACTCCGAACTTGGCCCGTTTGAGCACACCTCGCCCGCGCCGCCCGTTGCGCCGAATTCGACGCACCCCGACGGGGGGACGCATGAACCGGTCCGCCCCGGGGTCTGCGTCGAGCAGACCAGCCCCTCCGCGCACGGGCAGTCGATGGCGCCCGGCAGGCCGTCGGGTCCCGGGCACCCGTCTGGAAGGCCCGTGCCGCACCTCCCCACGTACGGCCGCCGGTCGCAGGTATGCGGAGTGCACGGGGGCCCGCAGCGACCTTCGGGCCGGCAGACGTGCGCCGGGTCGCTGCACGTCCCGCAGTCGATTCTTCCGCCGCAGACGCTCTCCATGGCGCCGCACTCGCGGCCCACGGCCACGCACTCGTCAGGGACCTCGGGAGGATCGCACCGGTTGCCGATGCCGCGCGCGCCGCACCTTGTCCCTTCGGGGCAGTCGCCGCACGCCGAAAGCCCGCCGCAGCCGTTGCTTATGAACCCGCACTCGGCGCCCTCCGCCGCGCACCGCTCCGCGTCCGGCGGGGGGACGCACCGCGGCTCGCAGACGTTGAACGCCGTGTTGCAGACCTTTCCCTCGGGACAGTCGCCGCACCTGATCACATTCGCGAAGGGCCCGCAACCCAGCCATGCCTCGCCGCACTCGTAGCCGAGGTCCGCGCAGGTCGGATTGGAACACGCAACGCAGAGGTGGGAGTTCCGATCGCACTCCGTCAGAGGATCGTCGCAGTCGCCGCAGTCCAGCCGCTGTCCGCAACTGTTTCGCACCGGGCCGCACTGGGCGCCCAGCGCCGCGCAGTCGGCGGCCGGCACGACGCACATGTGCGCCTCGAGGTTGCAGACGAGGCCAGCGGCGCACGCGCCGCACTGGTCGTACAAGCCGGAACAGGGGTTTCGAACTGGCCCGCAAAGATCGGTGCAGTCGGCAGGCGCGCAGCCGGCATCGACAGGTCCGGCGTCCACCGAATCTGCTCCGGTGTCCAAAACGCCGCCCGTGTCGCTCCCGTCCCGGCCCGGACCGGCATCGGCTTGCGCGCCCGCGTCTCCACCTGGAATGGCCGGGACATCGAGGTCGCCGGCCCCCGCGTCGTTTGCGGCCGGATCCCCCGTGTCGCCGCCGACCGTCAGCGCCGACTCGCCCCAACTGCACGCGACGCCGCAAACCGCGAGACACAGGGGCAAAAGGTGTTGGCACCGAAAGCCGGCGCGGTGTCTACGCATCGTGTGCACCTCCGACAAGGACATCCGGAAGGAGAACAAACGCAAGGCCCGTGCCACGCACGCGCAATCCGCTGCAAACCGAAAATATGCGGGCAATTCCGGTTGGCTATCTGGCCTGTCGGAAAAACGGAAGGCGCACCGGCCGGGGCGTCACGCCCCACCCGACAAAAGGCGGCGGGTTCCGCAACGCAGTGGAAAAAAGCGCTTTTTGGGGGGGGACAACGGTTTCCTGTCGAGTGGGGTCGGCACCCCCAGCCCGGGGACACGGCCCCCTGGGCCTCACTCCCCCCCGCGGTAGAGGCCGTGCTTTTTCAAGAGGTCGCGGAGCTGCTTCCGGTCCATGCCGGCGGCGCGCGCGGCGGCGGAGAGATTGTCTCCGTGCAAGGCCTTGAGCTTTTGCAGGAACGCCATTTCGAATTCGTCCAGCGCCGCGAGGCGTCCCTGGCGGAAGTTCTTGCCGCCCGACGCCGCGGCCGCATGGGCGCCCGAGCGCGCCCGTCGCCGGCAATCTCGGGGTCCACAACGCCCAGCATCAGGACCCTCTGCACGGCGTTCCGAAGCTCCCGCACGTTGCCCGGCCAGTCGTGCCGCATGAACATCTCGAGGATCTCTTCCGAAAGCTCTTTCACCTTCCCCCCGCTAAGTTCGCCGGCGAGAAAGCCCGCCAGCAAAGGGACGTCCTCCACACGATCGCGCAGCGGCGGCAGCTTGAGCCTGATCACGGCCAGCCGGTAGTACAGGTCGTCCCTGAAACGCCCCGCCTCGACCTCGGCACACAGATCCCTGCTCGTGGCGGCAATCACGCGAACATCGACCGCGGAGTGGCGCACATCACCCAGACGCTTGATCTGCTGGGTCTCAAGCACCCTAAGGAGCTTGGGCTGAAGATCCAGCGGGAGCTCGCCGACCTCGTCGAGGAACACGGTCCCCATGTCGGCCGCCTCGAAGGCCCCGGCCCGGTCGGCAACCGCGCCCGTAAACGATCCCTTGCAGTGGCCGAAGAGCTCGCTCTCCATCAGGTGCGTCGGGACGTTGCCGCAGTCGATCACGACGAACGGCATGTCTTTTCGGGCGCCCTTCTCGTGAAGCGATCGCGCCAGGAGATCCTTGCCGGTCCCCGTCTCGCCCTCGACAAGCACCGGCGCATCGCTCCCCTCAATGGCCTCCAGCACCGAGTACACCCGCCGCATGGGAAGGCTTGCGCCAAGCAGGCGGCCGTACCGTTCGCGCGTGGAAACGGGCACGCCGCCGGGACGCTCTAGCGGCAAGAGGTCCACGCTGCAGTTGCCGACGCCAATCCGGGCGCCCACGTGGACCGTTATCCGAGAGATCCTCTTGCCAAGATACGTCGTCCCGTTCCTGCTCCCGAGGTCCTCGACCAGAATGCCGTCGGGTGTGACGGCGAGCCGCGCGTGCCTTCTGGAAACGCTTCCGTCCCGGAGGACCAGGTTGCACTCGTCGCCCCTCCCTATGACTGCCTCGCCCGTCTCGAGCCGGAGCGACCGGCCGCCATCCTCGGCAGCCCCGGCGCTTGCGTAGAGAACACAGCCGCCCGGCGCCGCCCTTTTCAGAATCGGCTCGATCTCCTGCGTCGTGGCCCTCGGCAGGCCGACCTCTGCCGACTTTGGATCCTTCATGACGTTCCGATTCTGCGCTGCCGCGCCGCGGATGTCAATTTCGCGGCCGAAACGCGGTGTGCTCATGCGGCCTTGGTAGGCCGACGAGCGGCCGTCAGGAGACGCCTTTTCAGTTTCTACTCGCACCACACCTCCGCCACACCAGCCCAAACGGTCTCGTCAAGGTACACCTTGGCGTTCTGTTTGAGGGTCGCGGTCTTGACGAAGGCCGCGCCGCAGAAGGTTGCGTTGTTCTTGAACTCCACGCCCGCCAACGGGGCGTACACCAACGCCCGTGTCTCGGTGTTGTTCACGAACGTGAACTGCTCGCCCGCACTGGTGTTGGTGCCCGCGTAGATGCGGAACATCGGCCCCTCGACTCCGCTCGGGGCAGGCCCTGAGGCGCACGGGCTGTCGAGGCGGCTGTTGTTGCTCATCACGAAACTGTGCCGCACGTAGAGGTACACGTCGCCGCCGGTAGCGCCGAGCACGGCGTTGTTGTTCAGGCGCAGGTGGTCGAAGTAATACTCGCCGGCAGGCAGCGTCGCGTGGGCATTGTTTGGCAGTTCCAGCCCGCCGTTCACGAGGTACGGGGCGATGGCGGGGTCGGTGGCCAACGCCTCGTTGTCGTTGTGTACTTCCTTCTCGTCGAGCAGGCCCGCAAGGTCATACGTGCACGAGCACGGGGACGGATCAGGCGTCGGATACGAGATCGTGCCGTGGATCGTCCCGCCGCCGCTCTTGGTCCCGCCGAGCGTGGCATTGCCCCAGAGGTGCGATTTGATGCCCATGCCAAGATTCCCGCCTGCGACGACTCCGCCTCGGACTGTGGAGTTGTTTGACATCGAGACATTGCCGTCGGCCCCGACATAGCCGTGGTCGCCCAGCGCGCCGCTCTGGCAGTCCTTGCTCCGAACCAGCGCGTTGTTCTCGATGGTGACGTTTCCGGTCGCGCAGATCGCGTACTTGAACTCGGGCAGGGCCATGCCCTGGATCGCGAAGTTGAACGTCCGCGTCGCCGTGTTCCCCGCAAGGTCGGAGGCCGTCACTTCGAGCACGTAGCTCCCAGCGTCGTTGATGGGCGTCCC
>JACRCP010000007.1 GCA_016218965.1 Deltaproteobacteria bacterium
ACATGGTGCGGGGCCTCCTGTGGCACGTATGGGTGTGGCAACCGCATATGTATCCACGTCAGGCCCCTTCGCCAGTTTTTGGCACCCGAAACATCAACAAATCTCACAGGATCCCCGTCGTCCTGAAAGAGCCGCACCCGTATGATTTGGCGGTCACCGACCCTGAATACGAGAAGATCGTCAAGAGCCGAGGCAACAGAAAGGTCACGAGCCTCATGACCGTGAGTTTGGGCACACCTTGGAAAAGATACTGCTACAAACTGGTCGCAGGCGTCGTTGAACTTCCAGCCTAGAGTCACGCCGCGCTCGTAGCTCCCTCCGCCCGCCGAAGCGCGCTTCGCGAAGGCGGGAGCAGCCGTTTCGGATGCGAACGTCCGTTCTCCGTAGACCACGAAGGATTATCTGGATGGCCCGGGCCGAAGAATCAAGCGCCGTCAGCGCGTCGGAGAACCCCGGCAACCAAAAAAAACTGGTAGACCCCAGCGGCCGGGTGCATCTCCGGTTTTGGGGAACACGAAACCGACTCCCGGATTGGCCGGGTCGTCACCTGCCCGGCGCCCGTTCTGAGATCTTTTTTGCCGGGGGTCGCTACGCGAACTTCTCCCCCGGACCCCCTGCTCGCTCCGGCGGAGTGAATCCGCCTGCGCTCGCTTTTCGTCCATGTCCGCGCGTGCGCCGGGCAGGCGTCGCCCCGGCCTTCGCGTCACCCCAGTTGCGGGGATGCACCCCCAGCGGCCCCGGGCCTTGAAATCCGCGGCGGTGCCCGGTAGTCTCGTTGCATGCGCCATCGCGCGTCGGTTCTGACGGTCTTTTCTCTGATCCTCTCCGGGTCGCCGGTCCTTGCGGGGCCGCTTCAGGTTTTCTACACCTCGGCCTCGAACCCGGCGGCGGCGCCGGAATCGCTGACGGCGGAGGAAATTCGGGTCGATCTTGTTGCCGCCGCGCCGGGTACGGACCTTCGCGAGGCATGTCCCGACCTGTGCGTCTGGTTCACCGGCGGCGAAGGCGGGGCGGGCGTGCAGATGGTGTTCTACCGTCGAAAGGACGGGTTGAGCCGCGAGCGGACGGTGACCTTCGTCAAGGACGCCGGGGACGCCGGGGCAATCCGCGCCAACCTCCGGAAGGTGGTGATAATCGCCCGGAGCGTGATCGGGGAGACGCAGTTCGACGCGGGCGGCTCGGCGGGGGCGCCCGCGGTTTCGGTCGTCAAGGCACCCGATGAAGGACCCGCGCCCCCGGCGCCGCCGCGCGACTGGCTCGTGGCTGTCGACGGGGGGACGACCTTCCTGGGCACGGCTCTTTCGATAAACAACGTGACGATCGAGACGGACTACTCGATCCAGGAAGGCTGGCTGGCCTCGGTCTCGCTCTGCTACCTCATCCCGTCCGGTTTCACGTTGGACGGGCAGATGTTCCGGGCCGGGGGGCTCTCGGTCCGGGCCGCAGGTGGGAGAGAGGTCCTTGACGCGGGCCGTTTCGGCCTGCGCGTCTTCATCGGGCCGCAGGTGACGTGGTACGAGTTCTACCGGGGCGAGGAACCCGGCAAGTGGGTGACGCACGTCCAGCTCTCGGGGGGCGCGACCGCGGGCGTGCGGCTTTATGGTCCGGTCTATTTTCACTTGCGGGCCGACGCGGCGATCTCGCCGGCGAACGTCGTCGTCGGCGTCGAGAACTCGGCCTCCGAAAAGCGGATCAACAACCCCGTTTTCGACGCGCTGGCCGGGGTCGCAGCCCGGTTCTAAGTGCAGCGCGTGAAAAAACCGGGGGTTTCCAGCACGAGCAGAAATGGTGGCGCCGCGCACTGAACATCCGGACGAAGCGGGGCTCGTCGAGCGGCTCCGGGCCGGGGACGACCGGGCCCGCGAGGAGTTGTACCGCGCCTTCTTCGGGAGGGTCTATTCGTGGTGCCGGTGGCTCTCGGGCGGGCGCGTCGACCCCGAGGACGCCGCCGCCGAGGTGTTCAGAGTGGCATTCGAGAAGGCCGCAGGATTCCGGGGCGAGGCCCTGCTCTCGACGTGGCTTTTCCGGATCAGCCGCAAGGTCGTGGCCACGCAGCGGCGCAAGGCGTGGCTCGGCCGCCTGGTCGGGATCGAGACGGCCGTGGCGCTTTCGGCCCCGCAGAACCCCGAGACCGACACCGCGTTGCGCGAGGAGCTTTCGATTGCCGCAGGAATCCTTGACGGGCTGAGCGCCAAGAAACGCGAGGCGTTCATCCTGGTGGACATCGGCGGCTGTTCCCTGGCGGAGGCCGCGCAGGCGCTGGGCGTGGCCGTTCAGACGGTGGGGACGCGGGTGTTCTACGCGCGCAGGGAATTCATGAAACAGTGGCGCAGGTTGACGTGCGAGGTCAAGAATGACGCATGAAGAAGAAAAAGAGCTTCAGCGCATCACCGCCAAGTTGCGCGAGGCGCCCGACGATGGCGCGGCGATGGCGCGGGTCTGGCGGCGGATTTTCGAACCGCGGCGTCCTTCCACCCGGCTGCGTCTGGCGATCGCGTCCGCGGCGATACTTGCGGTTCTGGGTGCGGCCGCCGCCGCCGTCCTTCTGCGTCCGGGCGGACCGGATTCGGATTTTGTCCCCGTCGTGATGTCGGAGAATAGCCCGGCCGGTTCGGCCGGGACGGTCCGGCCCGTCGTTCCCGGAACGAACAACGAAGCGCCTGCGGGCGCGACGTTCGTTGCCAGAGGGGTGGCCCGGATCTCGGTTCTGGCGAAGAGCAACCTCACCGTTGCCGACAACAGGTCGGGACTGGATATCGCGTTGGACGCCGGGGACGCGCGGTTCGAGGTCGAGAGGTTGCGGCCGCGCCAGCGTTTCAGCGTCCGGACACCCCACGCCCTCGTCAGGGTGAAGGGCACGGTGTTCCGGCTGACCGTGTCGGCCGAGCGGACCGATCTTGAGGTTTCCGAAGGCGAGGTGATCTGGACTGCGGCCGGTGACACCAGGACGGTCGGCGCCGGGGGCGCCGTTTCGTCTGCGCCGGTCTCCCGCGAGTCGCACGTCCCGGCCCTGCCGGGTCGCGCGGCCGAACCAACTGCCGCCCGGGAGTCCAACGGGATCGAAGCAAAACGCATGGAGACCACGGTCGCGCTCAAGTCCCCGCCCAAAAAAAACGGCAAGGACGCAAAACCGGCCCCGGCATATCCCGCGAAGGAGGCCCTGACCGAAGCCCGCGCGCTGATGGCCCAAAAGAAGTACGCCGAGGCGGTGACGAGGCTCGAATCGGCGCACGCCACGGTCGACTCGCGTGACGATCGCGAGGACCTGTTGTTCGTGAAGGGCCAGATCCAGCTCATAAACCTCGGCCGTGCCAGGGACGCCGTCGCGACGTTCACGGAGTATCTTCGCGAGTATCCGTCGGGCACTTACGTCCAGGAGGCGCTCTTTCATGTCGCCGAGGCGTACGGGAGGCAGGACGACTACGACCACGCCGCGGCGTGGTTCGCGCGGTTTGTCGAGGAGTCCCGCGACGAGGGGCGGAGGTCGGCGGCCAGATACAACGTCGGCGCCCTCGCGCTCCGGCTCAAGGGCGACTGCGAGGAGGCCCTGAAGTGGTTCGGCCTGGCGCTTGTCATTCCGCCGCGTGACATAGAAAAGAAGGCCCTCTCGGGGGCGGTCCAATGCCATGTGCGGCTCCACCGCCGCGAGGGGCTCGCGGAGCTGGTGGAACGGCTCGAGATGGCCGCGCCCGAGGACCCGGTGCTCGACGAGGCGAAAAAGATGCTTCTGCCGTGAAAAAAGGCGGCCGATACGGCACAGGTAGATCGAGGACACCTATCGGAGGGCAAGGACATGAAGACAGCGGGCTTGGCCGTGATAGCGGCGTTCGCGGCATTCACGGGATGCGGCGAGACCAAGGTGACGTTTTCGGACGACGGCGGCGCGGTCTCGGACGGGGGCCTGCCCGATGCGGCGGCCTGCGACCCCGAAAACAAGAAGGTCGACATCCTTTTCCTTCTAGACAACTCGGGTTCCATGGCGCAGGAACAGCAGATGCTCGCGGAGGGCGCGACGGAGTTTCTCGCGGCCCTGACAGCCGGGGGGATCGACTTTCACATCGGGATGGTGACGACGGACGTGAACTTCAACCCGCTCACCGAATGCAAACCCGGCGGGGAGTGCCCCAACGGTATGGGTTGCGTGCGGGCGAGTTGGCGTTCGGACGCCGTCAACGCCGGCGACTACTACTGCGTTGCGCCTTCGGAATCCGTCGAAAGGTGTCTGAGAGACGCAGACTGCCCGAACTATCAGTGCAACAGCCAGGGCGACTGCACTCCTTCCGTTTGCGGCCGGATCAAGGGGTTCGATGACAACAGGCAATACTGCCATCCCCAAAACAGCGGACGCCTCCGTTTCAATTCCTGTCGCAAAGGCTACAGCACCTCGGAGGTCGACGACAGGTGCGAGCTTGCCGGCGCGCATGAGGAGGTGCTGACGAGCGAGCTCCGGAACTCGATTGGAGACCAGGAATTCCTTGCCATGTTCAGGGACAACGTGAGGGCGGGGACCAACGGGACGGGGTTCGAAAAGGGCCTGTACGCAGTGCGCGCCGCCCTCGACTCGAGCCACGTTGACCCGGTGACCGGGGCGAATCTCGCAACTCGTGAGAATGCCGGGTTTTACCGCAACGACGCGGCGCTGTTGGTTGTCTTCGTGAGCGACGAGGAGGACTGCAGCCACGACCCGAGCGACCATAACTTTGACGAGAAGAAGGATACGAACGAGGCCTGTTACCCCAGCCCGAACACGTGCCACCCGGACTGCCAGCCGCGCGAGGCGAGCAAGGGCTGCAACACGACGATGTACCCACCCGAGGAGGGGGTTGTCGCCACAGAGAACTCGGAGTACGCCGCGCAGGGTGTCGGGTACTGCATGATCCCCTGCGCCTCGGATTCCGATTGTGAAAACTCACCGGTCTCGGGGATGACGTGCGGCGCAGTCCCCGGTTTCGGCGGGGCGCAGTACTGCAACTGCGCATTTGACCGGCCGACCGTCAACGCCAACAGCAAATACGCCTACCTAAGTCCCGTGCAGGACTACATCGATTTCCTCAAGGCGACGAAGACGCGCCCGGACCTTGTCCGGGTGGCGGCGATCGTCGGCGCCGATGCTTCGGGGCAGGCAGACCAGTGTGCCAGCCCCAACGGCGTGGCGTGCGCCGGCTCGCGTTACGTACAGGTCGCGGCGGCGTTCGACCGGAACTCCATCTCGAGCATCTGCGCCGGCGGCCTCGGCCCGGCGCTAACCGAGATAGCCTCGCGCCTCGCAAAGCCGTGCGAGTGACCGCACGGACTTTTCCATGAAAATCCCGGCCGTCTCCCGCACCGGTATTTCCGGAAGAACGCGAGGAGGCGGGCCATGGAGAGATTTGGGATTTGGGATATGGGAAATGGGATTTCGGCACCGACCGGCGACAAGGCGCTGGCGGTCGTGCTGGCGGCAACCTCGATCTGTGCCTGCCAGGGCGGCATCTTCGTGGAGGAGCAGAAGCGGCAGTCGGGGACCCAGCGCAACGTCATCCCCATCGAAACGGTTTCGAAGGCCGACATCCTCTTCCTCGTGGACAACTCGGGCTCCATGGCGCAGGAACAGGAGAACCTGGCCAAAAACTTCGCGGACTTCATCAAGGAAGTCCTCAAGGGTCAGAACGACTTCCATATCGGGCTTGTGACGACGGACGTGAACTTCAACCCGCTCACCGAGTGCAAGCCGGGGGGGGCGTGTCCCAACGGCATGGGGTGCGTGCAGGCGACGACGCCTTCCGGGGCCGTGAAGGCGGGGACGTACTACTGCGTGACGCCATCGCCGGATGCGGATGAGTGCAATTCCGATGACGAATGCACGCCGGGCGTGGATTGCTGCCCGAACTACTCGTGCAACAGCCAGGGGGACTGTACGCCTTCGGCGTGCGGGACGATACTCGGGTTCACGAAAGGCCGGAAGTACTGCTATCCGATGAACAATGGGCGGCTCCGTTACAATTCGTGCCGGAAGGGGTACAGCACGTCGGAGCGAGATGACCGATGCGAGTTTGGGGAGACGCACGGGAAGGTAATGACCGGCAGGCTTCAGATGGAGCTTGGGGACGAGGATTTCCGGGCGATGTTCCGTGACAACGTGAAGGTCGGGACGAACGGGACGGGTTTCGAGAAGGGGCTTTCGGCGCTCCGGCACGCGCTTGACGCCGAGTACGTGGACCCGGTGACGGGGCTCAATCTGGTGGGGCACGAGAACGCGGGGTTTCTGCGGCCCGAGGCGTGGCTGACGCTCATCGTGGTGTCCGACGAGGAGGACTGCAGCCACGACCCGTTTGACCCGAACTTTGACGAGAAGAAGAACACGAACGAGGTGTGTTACCCGAGCCCGAACACGTGCCACCCGGACTGCCAGCCGCGGGAGGCGGGCAACGGCTGCAACACGACGATGGTGCCTCCGGAGCAGGAGACGGCGGCCGTCGAGGATTCCGAGTACGTGAAGAAGGGGGTCGAATACTGCATGATCCCGTGCACGGGCCCGGCGGACTGCGAGAACGCGCCGGTGTCGGGGATGGGGTGCGGCAAGGTGAACGGGTTCGGGAACCAGCAGTACTGCAACTGCCGGTTCGACGCGCCCACGACCAACACGAACAGCAAGTACGCGTATCTCACGCCCACGCAGGACTTCGTTGATTTCTTTTTGCGGCTCAAACGCGACAACAAGGGGCGGCCGCGGCCCGGGGACGTCAACATGGCGGCGATCATCGGGGCGGCGCGGAGCGGGTCGGGCGCGGGGGAGCCCGGGAACTGCTCGAGCCCCAACGGCGTCGCGTGCGCGGGCAGGCGGTACCACGAGGTGGCGTCGGGCATGTCGGAGTTCCTGTCGGACAGCATATGCCAGGACGATTTCAAGGAAACGCTCATCAAGATCGTCCAGGTGCTCATCATTTCGAACGAACGTGTCCTCTCGGACGAGCCCGTGGACCCGTCGTGCATTCAGGTCAGCGTGGGAGGCGACGCCGTCGAGCACTGCAAGACGCTCACTTCGTGCGGGACGCAGGCCCGCGACGGGGGGGCGGGTGACGGCGGGACCGACGACACGACGTGCCCCGAGGCCGGGAAGTTCTGCGAAAAGCCCGGCGAGGAGTGCACCGACAAGGCCGGGAGTCCGTGCGATTGCGCCGCGATCTCGGACCCCGACAGGGGTTGCCACTGCGGGTCGGACAGCAAAAACACGTGCATAAAGCCGATCTTCTGGCAGTACAAGCCGCCGGCCGATTGCTCGACCGGGAGCTGCTGTCCGGGAAACGACCAGCCCCGGGTCGTCTTTCACGGCTGCGGCCTCGAGGCCGGCGACAAGCTCGAGATCAACTTCCTCTCCGGCGGCACGACAACCGCCGAAGGCGGGACGAAGTGTGAGTGACTGGATTTCGCGCGGTTCGGTCAAGCCACCATCACGTCCGGATCCCCGCCCTTCGGAGGATTTCCGCTTCTTTCTCCGGCGGGATTTCGGGCGCGCGGAGTTTCTCGCGGGCTTCGGTCTTTGTGATCACGCCTGCGCGTATCTCTTTTGAAAGGAAACGTTCGCCCTCCCAGTAGTGGCCGAAACGGCGGCGGTACTCCGCTTCGAAGAGTCCGAACAGCTCGCAGCAGGTCGAATCGCCTCCCACATGACGGAACTTCAGGCCGTGCCCGGCAAGGAGGTCCAGCTCCTGGCGCTCGGTCATCCCCCCGGCCGGGATGATGTTGAGAATCCGGATGGCACTGCGCGCGGGAACGCGGAAGTAGCGGTAGGCGAACGCGGCGGAGGTGACGGGAAGAAACGTGTCCTCCCAGAGCCATCGGAGGCCGGTGACGATCCTGCGAATTCCGCCCTTGACGCAGATTGACAGCGCCTCGCGCGCCTGCGCCTCGCAGCACGGAAAACAGACGAACGGGTTCATACCCGGGCGGCGCCACGCTCTCGCAACGTCGGATCGGATATCGAGTTGTCGGACGACGAGCTCGACGCCGAGGCGTTCGCAGAACCTGGCGGCCTGCCCGCGGACGTCTTCGGGCAGGAAGCCGTGATCGAGCATCAACGCCAGCGGCCGCGCCTCCTTTCGGCGGGCGGTGAGCGCGAGCGCGGCCAGGCTGTCCTTGCCGCCGCTCAACATGACCAGGACGTTGGGGCCGCCGCCCGGGCGGTCCGTCGTCCGGGACTCCGTGGCCGCGTTGGAGAAGAACAACTCAGCCGAATGCGCGATCGCATTGCGATCGAAGCCCGCGGAATGCTCGCGGCACTCGCCGCAAAGGCCGTCCAGCCCGATCCTGACGCCGGGGATTCCGGAGTGCTGCACACATGCGGCGCACTCCCGCCGGGTCATGAACCCGGATGCGGCGACCCTCGCGCGAAGAACGGCGCCGTACAAAAGCGACGATCGCCGGTACAAGAACCCCGCCAGCTTTTCGAGCGGGCGCGTCATCGTGCCGCCTTCTTCAGCCAGAACGGCCCGATGGCCATGGCATCCAGCCCGGTCTTGAGGTATGTCGCCAGCGCATCGTCGGGGGTGCATACGATCGGTTCGCCTTTGACATTGAAGGATGTGTTGAGGAGGACCGGGACGCCGGAAGCCTTTTCGAAATCGAGGTGCAGCGCGTGGAACTCCGGGTCCCACTCCCTGCGGACCGCCTGGACGCGCGCCGTCCCGTCGCGATGCGTGACCGCGGGCAGGAGTTCTCGCGATTTCGCTTTCACCTTGAGCACCACCGCCATGTATGGCGACGGTGTTCCTTCGAAGTGCTCGCCGGCCCGTTCCTCGGGGACCGAGGGCGCAAACGGCCTGAACGGCTCGCGCCACTTGATTGCGCGGTTTATCCGGTCCGCGTTCTCCGCCCGCCTCGGGTCGGCGAGGATGCTCCGGTGGCCCAGCGCCCGGGGGCCGAACTCCATCGGTCCGGCGAAGCGTCCGACAATCCGGCCTCTTGCGATCTCTTCAGCGGTGGTCTTGACGACACTTTTGGGCCTTGTGTACGGAACGCCCGCCCTCTTCAAGGCGTCCTCGATCTCCGAATTCGTGTACTCCGGGCCGACGAACGGGTGCCCGGGCGCGGACGGGGGAAGCGGGCCGCCAAGCTCCGCCTCGGCCATGAACGCGGCGCCCACGGCGCAGCCGGCGTCGCCCGCCGCAAACGGGACGAACACGTTTTTGAAAGGTCCCTCGCGGACGACCCGCCCGTTCGCAAGGCAGTTGAGCGCCACGCCACCCGTTAGGCACAGGTTTTCCTCTTGGGTGCGGCGGTGGACGATTCGCGCGAAGTGGATCATGGCCTCCTCGAGCACGGCCTGTACGGCGAACGCAAGGTCCTGGTGCCGGTCGTTCAACTCCTCGTCCGCGCGCCTCGGCCGGCCGAACTCGCGGACGAACCGGTCGCTTGTCATCCCTTCGCGCGTCGGCCTGTGCGGAAAGTTGAAGAAGTCGAGATCCAGGTCAAAACCATCAGGCGTCAGTCTCACGAGGCGGCGGAACCTCTCGACAAGCGCGGGTGTTCCGTACGCCGCCAGGCCCATCACCCGGAACTCCTCGAGTTCCTCGAACCCGAGGTGCTGGCTCACCGCCGAGTAGAGCTTGCCGAGCGAGTGCGGGTAGTCCACCGCGCCCATCGGCTCGAGTGTCCCGCGGTCGCCGCGGCCCCACCACGTGCTTTGGATCTCGCCCAACTCGTCCACGCTCAGGACGGCGGTGCGCTCGAACGTCGAGAGACGAAGCGCCGCCGCCGCGTGGGTCAGGTGATGGCCGAAGAATCTGACCTTGGGACAATGTAGGAGAGCCTCCTGCATCTCGCAGAACAGGCGCCATCCACGGCAGACGTCGTATCCGGAGTGCGCAATCCCGAACGGTCCGCCGCGTACAAGGCGGCGGGTTGCGAGCCTGAGTGCGGCGAAGACGGCGTCGGCGGGAACGAAGAACACCCCCGCGCCCCCCAGATCCTCCATCTTGACGCCGGCCTTCTTGAGGCAGTATTCGATCGCCCTGCGAGGCACGCCGCGCTGGTGCTTGACCCTCGTGAAGCGCTCCTCCTCGGCCGCGGCGACGATCCGCCCGTCCCGGACGATTGCAGCGGCGGCGTCGTGGTGCCACCCGCCAATGCCGAGGAAGAAAAGCGAGTTCACGAGGGCATCCTCTTTCCCTCACCCTGACCCTCTCCCGGGGGGAGAGGGCAACGGGAAGGAAACGAACGACGGCCGTGACCCTGGCCTTTTTCCCGCGGGAGAGAGGGACAAGATGCGGCGAAAGATCGATCTGACCTCGAGGGTTTCTCCCTCTCCCTTTGGGAGAGGGTCAGGGTGAGGGTCGAAGACGATGCGATGCGTCTCTTGAGGCGCCCCGGGTTCCATCGCACGGCTTCTCGCATCCGGCTCACAGGACCTCCAGATACAGCTTCGGCGCCCACGAGGGGCTGAAGATGGCGGCGGGGGCGTTTCGGATCAGCCAGCGTGCCGCGCCGTAGGCCGGTTGCGAGACGTCCTCGGCGTCGTTGCGGCCGGGTCTTAGGGCCAGGACGTAGTGCGGAACCGGTTCCTCTTTTGCCCCCCAGGACATCTTGTACGCCGAAAGCTTCGCGTTGGCGCGGTGGTTGGGGCCGAAATCGAATATGTGCGCGCCGTCGGCAATGGCGTCGCGCACCGCGTGCCAGACCAGAAGGTGGTTGGGACGCGCCCGGAGGACTTCGCGTCGGGCGGTCGAGACGGCGTCGAACATGTGCGACGCGCCGGCCGAGCGGACGACGACGCACCCGGCGACGGCCTCGCCGTTCTTCTCGCAAAGGTACAGCCGGACCGGCGCCCCCCGCATCGCGGCCTGCCAGATCCCGCGGTAGAATCCAAACGGCAGCGCGGGCGCCCCCTGCCTGCGGCGGGTTTCTCGCACCAGCCCGTGCAGCAGCCGGTAGTCGTCAAGGCCCGCGCCCGTTCTCACCGTCAGCCCGTCGCGCGCGGCGCGGCGCACGCTCTGCCTGCACGACATCCTCCGCCCGCCGGCCAGAAACGAATCCATGCCCCCGGACACGTCGAGACGGAAGTCGGCAAAATGGTCAATGCGGGCGAAACCGGCGGGCCCGGGCGCCAGGCCTCCGGTGCGGAGTTCCAGCGTGCGGCAGCGGGTATCGCCGGCGAGGGAGACGGCGCGGTCGAAAAGCGCCGCGGCCGCCGCTTCTCCATCGGCGAGGACCGGAAGGTGGCGGCAGTAGGGCAGCGACACGAGCCGCCGGCCGAAGTAGATGCTCTCCACAACGCAGAGAGGGAGCACGCCGGCCACACCGCCGCCGTCGATCGCGGCGAGGTACCGCGGGGAGAGCCCGAGCCCTCCGACGAGCACATCGCGCCATTCGAGCGAATGGTAAAAAGAACTGTCCGCCCGGGCGCGCACGTAGTCGCCGTACTCGCGCTCGAACGACGGGGAAACCAGCCGGACCTCGATGCCGCCTTTCATCTGCCGCTCCCCGCCCGCGGGCCGGCCACCATGAACGGGCCGATGGCGAGGTGGTTTAGGTCGGTGCGCACGAGAACATCCAGGGCGTCGCCCGGCGAACAGACGATTGGCTCGCCGGCGACGTTGAAAGACGTGTTGAGAAGCACCGGGACGCCGGTCAGCCGATCGAAGGCGCGGATCACGGCGAGCAGCGGCGCCTGGCCCGGCGCCTCCGGCGTGACGGTCTGTAGCCTCGCCGTTCCGTCAACGTGCGTCACGGCGGCGAGTTGTTCTCTGAAACCCGGCTTCACGTCGCTCACGAAGCTCATGTGCGGCGAGGCAAAGCCGTTTTCAAAGAAACGCCCCGCGTCGGCGTACGGCACGACCGGCGCATAGGGCCTGAACTCCTCGCGGCGCTTGATGTCGCGATTGAGCCGATCACGCATCCAGGCCGGTCTCGGGTCGGCAAGGATGCTCCTGAATCCGAGGGCCCTCGGGCCGAGTTCGAGCCTCCCCTGAAAAAAACCGACCGGCTCGCCGGAGGCAAGGAGGCGGGCGGCTTCGCCGGCAGGACGGGCCGGGCGTCTGAAGCGAAGACCCGACTTTGCGATTGCCCGCTCGATTTCCGTCTCGGCGTACGAAGGCCCCATGTCCGGGCGTTCCGGGTCAAAACGCGCGCGCGGGTTGACGAGCATCCGGTGCAGGGAATATGCGGCGCCGGCGGCGGCGCCCGAGTCGCCGGGGGCCGAGGGGACAAAAACGCGTTCGAACGGACCTTCGCGCGCCACGGCGCCGTTGGCAACGCAGTTCATGGCGACGCCGCCCGAGATCATGAGGTCGCGCGCCCCCGTGCGCCGCCGGAGCGTGCGCGCGAGATGGAGGATCACCTTCGAGGTAAGCCGCTGGAGGGCCGCGGCGACGTCCCTGTGTCGATCCGTAAACGCCCCGCCCGGCTCGCGCGGGGGGCCGAACGCGCCGACGAAGCGGTCGGTGACGCGACGGCGGCGCTGGAGGTGATAGCAGAACCAGTCGAGATTGACGCGGAAGAGGCCGTCGGGCGTCAGTTCGACGAGCGAGTCGAACAGGCTGCCGTGGCGTTCGGGGTCGCCGTAGGACGACAGGCCCATGACCTTGCCGGGGCCCGAGAGGGTATCGTAGCCGAGCCACGTGGTGACGGCGTTGTACACCGATCCGAGAGAGTGCGGAAAATCGACGCGGAACACCTCCGACAGCCGTCCCTCGCGGGCGTGAAAACCCACCGTGGTGGACCACTCGCCCACCGCATCGATTGCGAGAACCGCCGCGTCGTCGGTCGGAAGCGCAAACACCGGGGCGGCGTGGCACGTGTGGTGGCGGATGAAATGGGTCGGCGTGCGCCGGTCAATGTCGGCCCCGAGGCCCCAAAGCAGGTCCCTCCCCACGCGCAGGATCTTGAACGGATGCCGCCGGTCGTCGTACCCGTCGGGTCCCGAGCCGGTCTCGGTCAGGAGCGGCATGGCCGCGGGGAAGTGCCGGAAGACGTGAGCCACGTAGTGAGGGTAGGCGGTCGGGAAGCGCATGTAGAAGGCGACGGCGTCAATGTCATCGGCGGTGATGCCCGCGTGAGCAAGGCAGAATCGCGCCGCGTGGAACGGCAAATCATTGTAGTACTTCTCGCGGACAAACCGCTCCTCCTCCGCCGCCGCGACGAGTTTCCCGTCCACGAGCAGCGCCGCCGCCGAGTTGTACCCATAAGCGTTAAGGCCCAGAATGACCACGGGACAACTATACAACCAACGACCGGCGGGCGACAACCCGGCCGGAAACGGCCGGTGATCCGTAGCCCGTGATCCGTGATCCGAACGGACCACCGACAACGGACCACGGACCACGGGAATTCGTTTTGACTGGCAATTGTCCGGCGGGGCGGATACAATCATCCGCAAAGAACGGTTTCCCGGGAGGGCGCCATGCAGACGTGCGCGGATCGAGCGATGAATCTCCGGCATTCGTTGCTGCTGCTTACACCTTTTGCACCTTGCCTCTTGCTCTTGACCCCTTTGTTTCTTGCCGGTTGCGGCTGCGACCAGGAGTTTGCGCTTCCGGAAGAGGCCAAGATCGCCTGCGTCGCCGAGGGTGACTGCCCCACAGGCTGGACGTGCAACACCGCCGTCGGCCAGTGCGTGAAGATGACGAAAATAGACAAGGCCGCCCCCGGCCTCAAAGGCGAAGTGACTCTGGACCCCCCGGTCCTCAAGAAGGGCGCCACCGCGACGCTTTCGTTCGAGGTGGCCGAGGAGCTTCTCAACCCGCCCGAGGTGAAAATCCGCGCGGGCGTAGACCGGCTCCTGGTCCTGGACGAGAAGGCGTCCGACCGTGCGTTGAAATACGTGTACACCTACAAGGCCGCCGGCGACGAGCCGCAGGACACCGACTGCCCCCTCACCATTTCGCTCACCGACAAATCGGGCAACACGTCGAGCGGGATCTCCGGAAAGTCGCTGAAGTTTGACTTTCTCCCCCCGTCAATCCCCGCCGACAAGGTGCTGGTGACCGGCTCGCCCGCAAAAAAGGACGGCGTGGTGACGGTGAAGTTTTCCGTCTCCGAGCCGCTGGCCTCCGATCCGGTCGTGGTCCTGACTCTCGCCTCTGGCCTCACGCCTCTCGCTTTGGACCCGTCTTCGACCGGCCTCGACTACGTCTACACCTACACCTCCCTTGGAAACGAATCGGAGGACCCAGCCGGGCACGGCATCCTCGTCGACCTTAACGACCTCGCCGGCAACGTCTCCACCGCCCTGCCGCTCGAAAAACCCGTCGTGTTCGACTTCACGCCGCCGGGGTTCAAGACCGCGCCCGTTGTCGATCCGCCGGACGCGAGGGCGGGAACGCTTGTCACCGTCACGCTCGAGGCCGACGAGGACCTCGGTTCGGAGCCGATTGTCAAACTCGGCGCCATCGAGCTTCGAGGGACGTCATCGGGCCGGGCATACGCGTTCAACCACATCGCAGCCGAGGCAGACGGCGGGGGCGACAAGGCGTTGTCGATCTCAATGACCGACAAGGCGGGGAACCCGGCGACCATCGCCGGCCAGACCGTCGTCTTCGACTTTACGCCGCCGGCGATCTCGAACCCGTCGGTGACGCCGCCGGTCGGCAGGGAGGGCACTGTCGTTCGCACAGCGTTCACCGTGGACGCGGCGCTCATGGCCGACCCCGTCGTCAAGGCCGGTTCGATTCTTTTTTCGAAAGTAGGGGAGCCACGCGGCCTGACCCGCAGGGTCGGGCAAGTGCTCCCGTCGGCCGCGCCCGAGGTCGAGTACGTCTACGAGCACACGCTCGCGCAGGGGGACCCGAGCGCCCCGGTATCTTCTCGACGCGGCGGGTAACAGCGCGTCAAATATCCCAGTCGGCCAGATGCTGACCGACTACACTGCGCCGGAGCTTTTCGGCAAGCCTGTTCTGAGCAAGAAGTACGCAAAGAAAGGCGACGAGGTCACGTTGAGCTTCAAGGTCACCGAAGATCTCGCGGTTGACCCCGTGGTTTCCACCGACCCGGCCCCGGTTCCGTTTGCAAAGAAGTCCTCGTCCGGCAGGGAGTACCAGTATTCTCACGTCGTGACGGACGCCGACCCCGAGGAGTTCCTCTCGGTCATCGTCAACCTGAAGGACGCCGCGGGAAACGAAAGCCACAACCTGTACGCCGGAGAACTGACGATAGACCGGACGCCCCCCGGACTCGACGGCGCCGTGACCGCTGATAGGACGGCGCTTCGGGTAGGGACGAACGTGCAGGTGCGGTTTGGCGCAAGCGAGTGTCTCTCGGACAACCCCGTCGTGAAACTCGGGAACGTGGACATGTCGTTCGGAGGCCAGTCGGACCGGTCGTACACGTACAACCACACGGCTGACACGGTTGATGACGCAGGGGACAAGCAGGTTCTGGTCACGCTTGTCGATCTGGCCGGCAACATGACCACGGGCCTTCCAGGGCCGACCGTGGCGTTCGATTCCACCATCGCCGACCCGACTGTCGTGAGTCTCGACGCCGGCCCGCACAAAAGCCCGGCGGGGATGGAACGGGATACGCTGGTCCACCTTGTCTTCGAAACGCACGAGCAGCTCGACCCCGGCGCCGGGGAAGTCGTCGTGAAGATGGGGACCAACAGTTTCGCCTGCCCGTCGGGAAAGTCGTCGTCGTTCGACTGTGCCTTTACGGTCCCGCGCGACTTGCAGAGCGGGAATGCGATCGAGGGGACCAGGGACGTCTTCATCGAACTGAAAGACGCGGCGGGGAACGCCAACAACAAGAAAGCCGGCGCGGTGACGTTCGACTTCACGAGGCCCACACTCCGCATGGCCGTTCAGCCAAACGGGCGCCCGGTTCGGCTTGGGGAGATGTTCACGGTTACGGTGACGAGCGACGAGGCGCTGGATGCAAACGGCGTGCAGCTCGACAGCGGGGCGCTCAATCTTGGGGCGCCGTCGGTCTCGGGGTTCAGCTCCACGTGGTCGTATCTCGTGAAGCCCTCCGACAACAGCGGGTACAACCTCTCGGCGACCGCGAAAGACCTCGCCGGCAACGCGGTCGCGGCGCCGCTCGACTCGGCCGTCACCTTCGACGGCGTCGTCCCGGCGGTGAGCGGCACACAGCTCAATCCGGGCCGGATCAAGGGAGGGCAGACGTTCACGCTCACGTTCACGCTAAGCGAGGCCGTGACCGGCGACCCGGCCGTGACGTTCAGCAACGGCGTGGATGCGCCGGTGACGATGGCGAGGACCGGGAGGATTGGCAACGTCTATACGTACCAGGGCACGGCGCCCGCGTCCGGGAGCGCGATGTTCTATTCGGTTGCCGTAGCCGTGACCGACGACGCCGGAAACCAGACCACCGCCAGCGCGGGGACCATCGAAATTGACAACGTCGCCCCCCAGCTCGCCGGCCTGGAGGTAGCCCCCGCGGGCGCAAAGAAAAACGACACCGTCCGCGTGGTGCTCACCGCCGACGAGACACTCTCGGGACCGCCCGCCGTGACGGCAACGGCCGGCGTCGCAACCATCACATTCACCCCGCAGGACTCCACGCCGGGCAAGCTGACGTACGTCTACACTTATGTTGTCACCGACGGCACCACGCAGGGCGTTTACATCGTCCAGCCCGTCACGCTTCTCGATATCGCGGGAAACACGAACACCATCACGCCTTCGCCCGCCAGGACGTTCTCGGTCGATTCGTCGACGCCGACGGTCACGACAGGCCCGACGTTCGGCAAAAGCCCGGCGATCTACAAATCGGGAGAGACGATTTCACTTGGCTTCACCACCAGCGAGGACCTCGACGCATCGCTACCGCGTGTCACTCTCAACACCGCGACCGCCAAGAGCCTGCCGTGCACCGCGGGCCTGGGAATCAACGACTACACCTGCGCCATGTCCGCGGCGCTGGCCGGCACCGAAACGCCGCAGGGTCTCGTCGGTGTCTCGATAGAACTCACCGACGCCGCGGGGAACATGGGGTTCGCCTCGTCGACCGTGACCCTCGACTTCACCCCGCCGCAGAAGATCTCGGCCAAGCCCGGCCAGGACGCCTACAAGCTCAACGACGGCATCCTCTACACGATCAACGTGAGCGAGGCGCTCGCCGGGACCCCCGGCCGCCCGACCGTCCGCGTGTACAAGGGCGGGACGCTTGAGCCCGCTTTCTTCGGCGACCCGGTGCAGGAGACCGACACGAGCTTCAGCTACGTGAAGACCGTGACGGGAGGCATGGACGGGAGCTACACCGTCGAGCTGGACCTGACCGACAAGGCGGGGAACACGAACAACAACGTCGCCGGCGATCCGTTCAGCGTCGACTCCACTCCGCCGACCGTGACCCCGGGCACGCTCACCAGCAACAACCCGAACTCGAACACATTGGCGAAGAACGGCGAGGTCGTCACGGCGGTTTTCAGCGTGAGCGAGGAGCTCTCGGCCGATCCGTCGGTGACCATCGGCGGGCAGACGATGAACTTCGTCTCAAAGACCGGCGCCGTTCCCGGCCCGTTCACCTACACCTACACCCGCACCGCTGTGACCGCCGACGGCGACGGGCTCAAGATCGCGTCCGTGACCGCCTCCGACAAGGCCGGGAACATCAAGGTTCAGGACGTCGGGAGCGTGACGTACGACTTCACTGCGCCATCGGTAGCAACCGGTTCGGAGAGTGTTCAGTTGATCCCGTTCCCGGGGTGCCTTCTCACCGGCGTGATGAAAGTCGCCCCAAATACAACGGTGCGCGCGACGTTCACCGCGACTGAGATGTTGCTTAACGATCCGTCGGTTTCGCTGAGCCCCTCAGCAGGAACTTGGAGCATCACAAAGTATTCATCAAGTGGGAACTCCTTCACTTACAACATCAAACCTACTGGCGGCAGTCCAAGTCAGGGTGCGACGAGTGTGAGGGTAGTTCTCACCGATAAAGCTGGAAACGTCAGTAACCAGATTACCCTCAATCTCCCGGCACCGGGCATCGATGTAGACACAGTGGCCCCGACGCCGATCACTGCCGCACAGAACGACAAACTCCGGTACCGGCGCATTCCATGGGGGTCTGACGCAACCGCCGGAATCAAGACCTACTCAGTGACCAGCCAGGTCGGTTCGGTGGAACCGAACAGCACGGTCATCTTCTGGGACGACGCGAACATGGCAACAGCCAGCGAGATCGGCCGGACGGTGGCGGACGCGACCGGCGCTTTCCCTGAAGTGGAGTTGATCCGCGCGGATAGGACCGCAGTGTATGTTTCCCAGTTGGACCCGGCGGGGAACATCGATACCAGCACCGCGACAGAGATCAAGAACGTAGAGTGGGTGGCGACGATGGGGTACAAGGTCCCGGAGAGCACCTTGGGGAACCCATCTACTCTGAAAACCACTGGTTTCTTCTGGCCCAGAACATTGGAACAAGATCCGGTCAGCAGCGTGGAGCCGTCGCAGGCCGATTTGGCGTGGGTCACACGGATTGATTCTAGCGCGCTCGTCAGAGGACTAGCTGACGCGCGAAACTGGTTGGACAAGAGTACGGTGCCGTCACCTACTCCAAGGTCCCACCACGCCATGTGCTATGACTCTGACCGCAGCACGGTAGTGCTCTTTGGTGGGAATGATGGTGGCTATCGAAATGACACGTGGGAATTCCAAGACATGGGGTGGGCGCCAGCCAGACCAGCGACCAAACCACCCGCACGTTTTTGGCATGCAATGGCATACGACACAACGCGACACAAGACAGTGCTTTTTGGCGGCCTGGATGACGGAGTTCAGCGAGGCGACACGTGGGAATATGACGGAATTGACTGGCGGCAAGTCAACACGGCGGCAACTCCCGGAAGGTATGGGCATGCAATGGCTTATGACAGCGAGCGTAAGAAGGTAGTGATGTTCGGCGGCTGCACTGGCGATTTATCGTCCTGCACACCAAAGAATAGCACTTGGGAGTATGACGGAACAAATTGGGTGCCTCGGAGCCCAACCAGCGCGCCAACCAGCAGATCGGACACTGCAATGGCTTACGATTCCATACGTAAGAAGGTGGTTCTTTTCGGTGGTGGCGCAGGACAGGAAGACGACACCTGGGAGTGGGACGGGACGAACTGGGTGGGAATCGTGACGGTGGCAGAGCCGTTGGGACGCAGGTATCATGCAATGGCGTTTGACACTGCGAGGGGCAAGACCGTACTGTTCGGGGGGAGTAACGGAGGCGATGAAACATGGGAGTATGATGGGACCAATTGGATACAAGTGAACACGGGAGTGAAACCGCCAGCACACCAACAGCATGCGATTGCCTACGATTTAGCGCGGGCTAGTTTGGTAGTTTTCGGGGGGTATGCTCCTTCAACATTGGTGGACGACACGTGGACATTGGAAGGGGGAAAGGCTGCAATGCCGGGACAGACAATGGAGGTTCCCTTCATCGCAGCCGAGACAAGCGTAGCCAAAACAATTCTTTCCGTAGGCGCAAGGTTTTATGCCGGTGGCGTCGGTTACACTGGTGGCGCGCCAGCCTCGGGAACGAATCTTCTCGCCTGGGATACCGTCGATGCCGCTTGGACCGTCAGGGCCACCAACACCTCCGGTCCCGGCGCGCCGAACCTGGTTCAATGGAGTACCAGCGACACCGACACGCTGAACCGTCTTTTCTCCGGCGATCAGCAAACCTTGAACTTCGCGGTGACGCCAGCTTACCCCAATGGTTCCGATCTGGATCTGGGCCAGATCGCGGTGGACTACGCGGAGGTGGTGGTCAAATACCGGCAGTGATCCGTGGTCGGTGATCCGTGATCCGAACGGACAACGGATCACGGACAACGGACAACGGGACCGCTTGCTGACGCGCGCGGCTCGGCACAAAGCGCGGCTCGGGCCTCGGGACTATTGCCAACGGGCAGACGAGTTTGACTCGGCACCGCGAAGCATCTACCATGGTGATTGATGAGGCGCGGAAGCGAATGAGGTGCCAGTTGAACTCCAGGTGCCGGAACATTATGAACGATCTCAAGGAGGGGTTGACGGCCATCTATGGACCCAGGCTCGCCGGTGTGTACCTGTTCGGGTCCTATGCGCGGGGGGACGCGGATGCCGAATCCGACCTGGATGTGCTCGTCGTCCTGGATCGAGTGGACCACTACTACTCCGAACTTGAGAGAACAAGTCCGCTCGCGTCCGGGCTTTCGTTGAAGTACGGCGTCAGCATCAGCAGGATTTTCATGCCGGTCGTCGATTGGAATCGCCGCGACACGCCGTTTCTGGTCAATGCTCATGAGGAGGCCATCCCGGCGTGAACGTCGAGATCGAGAAACTTCTCAACAAGGCCGAAAGGGCTGTTCGCGCCGCCGAGAACCAGCTCAAAGATGGTGACGCCGACTTGGCCGCCGCCCGGGCCTACTACGCCATGTTTTACACGGCCGAGGCGCTTCTGCTTGAAAAGGGACTCCGGTTCAGGAAGCACGGCGGCGTCCATGCGGCTTTCGGCGAACACTATGCCAAGACAGGCGTGTTGGACACCAAGTATCACCGCTGGCTTCTCGACTCGTTCGACATGAGGATCAAGTGCGACTACGGCGTGGAATCCGAAGTCGTTCAAGAGGATGTCATCGAGTTGATCCGGCAATCAACCGAGTTCCTCCAGACGGCTCGCAGGTTCCTCACCCATTCTCAATAGCCGCTCGCTGCCGACATCAAGGTCTGGGAGACGAGGGGCTCTGGAAAACAGTGGCATCCAACGCCAACAGCCCTTCAGCCCCGGGGCTAGTGCAATGGACGACAACTGACACGTTGCAAATCAACCGCCTTTTCTTCGGCGACCAGCAGACGCTCAACGGGTCTATCCTGAGCCCTGAGCTTGTCGAGGGGTCGAAGGGTCGAAGGACCGTGACGCTGACGGCGCCGAACGGGACGGCCCTGCTTCGCTGAAGCTACGCAGGGCGAGGGACGGGGGAGGTTTCGGTGGATTATGCAGAGGTGGAAGTCAAATACCGCCTGCCGTAGCAGGCTGAAGGCTGTAGGCTTGAGGCTGGATGGCGGGTTTCGGACAACGGACAACGGACAACGCGCCGCTTGCTCACGCGCGCGGCTCGGAAGCAGGCGGCAGGTGCCAGCTTGTCGGCGTCTGGCGATGATGGTAGGGTCACTGCGCGTGTGAAGGGAGTCGCATGACCGAGACTGACCTCGTTTCAGCCGAGCAAATCGCGCGCAACATCCTCCTGTTGCGGGGACAGAGGGTAATGCTCGATCGAGACCTTGCACAGCTCTATGGCGTGGAAACCCGGGCGCTGGTTCAAGCGGTCAAACGCAATGTCGACCGTTTTCCCGGGGATTTCATGTTCCAACTCACCGCCGATGAAGCCCGACATTCAAGATCACAAATTGTGATCTTGAACGCAGATGGCACGGTCGTTGTCGATTCTTCGAGGCCGCAGGTTGCGACCTTGAAGCGAGGCAGGAACATCAAGTACCTCCCATACGCTTTCACCGAGCAGGGCGTCGCGATGCTATCGAGTGTGCTTCGAAGTCCCTGGGCGGTGCAGGTGAACATCGAGATCATGCGGGCGTTTGTCCGACTCCGTCGTGCCGTTGCAACACAACGGGCGCTGGTCGCCAAGATCGCCGGGCTGGAAAATCGGTTCGGCACCCACGACAAGGCCATCAAGATGATCCTCGATGCGATAGAGACACTCATGAAACCGCCGATGAAACCCAAGCGGCGGATTGGTTTCTAGGCGGTGCCGGGGCGCCCGCGTGGGTCGAGCTGGGTTTCAACGACACGCCTGCCGGCGACGTTTCAGAAGTCGCGGCCGAGGTCGGTGCCGACGTCCTCCACTGGTGGCTGGGCGGCAAGATGTATCTGGGGCTCACGACCAAGGCGCCCAAGGGCGCCGGCAACGCCGATCCGACGCTCACGGTGGACTATTGGGAGGTGAAGCTGAAGTACAGACTGCCGTGAACAGGCTGTAGGCTGTAGGTTTGAGGCTGTAGGTCGGGCTTCGGACAACGGATCACGGACAACGGACCACAGACAACGCGCGGCGGACCGCTTGCTCACGCGCGCGGCTCGGGACGGACGGAGCCGCGACGGTGACGGAGCGGAGGCGACGGTCAAGTACCCGACTTCGCCAAGGCTACGTCGGGCAAGCAGGCAGTAGCAGGCTGTAGGCCGCAGGCTGGACACCGACCGAAAAGCGGTACTCGGTCGGTGCGGTGTGTCCTCACCGGGCTGTAGGTCGGGTTTCGGATAACGGACAACGGACCACGGGCCACGGACAACGGACAACGCACCGCTTGCTCACGCGCGCGGCTCGGAACGAACGGCGCGGCTCGGGACGGACGGCGGTGCACGGGGTCGACGGAGCCGCGACGGTGACGGAGCGGTTGAAAAGCATCCAATGAATGATAGTCTGGCCGCATGAGTCCGGGGCGTCGAACTGGGTTGTGTCTCGTAGCAGGCGCGGTCTTGGCGGCGTCGTGCGGAGTTGACGAACCGAGCGGGATAGGGAACGGGGGATCCGACTCCGCTGAAGCTACGTCGGACGCAGCAAGGGACGCGGGGACGGCGGACACGGGCGCAGACGCGGAGACGACGAGCGACGGGTCGCAGGACGCGGAGACAGATGCAGGCGCAGACGGCGGGACGAAGGACGTCGGGGCGGACGGGGGGACAACGGACATCGGGGCGGACGTGATATGCGCCGCGGGCGAGGCGTGCAACGCTCTGCTTGACGACGGCGGGCTTTGCCCGGGGGAGTGCATCGCGCAGAGACACGGGCTTTGGTGCAGGGGGACGGTCTTCAACGGGCTTTGCCACAGGCTCCCGCCCGACACTCGGACGAACCCTGACGCGACCTTCGGGGATCTTGAACTGCGGCCCGGCTGGGTGCCGGCGCGCGTCCTGCCGGGAGATGAGATCGACGTTCTTCTGTCGGCCACGAACACTTCGACGAAGTCTCAGTCTTTCACGTTCAGCCACAAGCACCCCGACACGTGGGAGTTGGTCAGTTCCTCGTTCGACGGGCTGAATTCCCTTGATCTCGACGCCGGGCAGAAGATAGAGCTTCGCGCCCGCATGCGCGCGGTCAAGCCTGACGTATTCTCGGGCGGAGTCATCATCACGTTCTTCATCGGCGAAAACGCGTATGACATGAAGACGACCATTGTCTTCCCCCCGGACGGCAACGTCGCCTGCGGCGGCTTCCATTTCCCGGCGTCCTGGTGCGCCAACCCGGCCGATTGCTTCTCCGGGCCTTTCTACAACAACTCCATCTGCTGCGATGCCGTCTTCTACCCGGGTGCGTTCTGTTGCGCCGACGCGGGCTGCCAGGGCGGCCCTTGCATAGACGGGAAGTGCGTGGACGCGGTTCCGCAGATGAACCAAGCGAATACCGTGATGCGCGGAAACCACCGGATGCTCGTCGTCGCGAGCGACATCACTCCGCACGATACGTCGGACGTATGCCAAAACCGCTACGCGGAGCTTCGGGGCCAGTTCGGGCTAGAGGGTTTCGAGGAGTACGTACGTTCGGTCCTCTCGGCACGGACGCGGAAGGCCGAAATCGGGTTCGACTGGTACGTGATCGCGGGGATCGAGGCGGAGGACTTCATCAAAAACGGCCAATACGATTTCCTGAACTTCTCTTCCCAACTCGAGGACTTCGTCGCGGGGCGCGGGTGCATCGGCGGGTTCGACGAGTTCGACAAGGTCATCATGGCGTCGCCCAAGGTGGACATCGGAGGGATGGGGGGTGTCGCCAACGCCCTGGGCCGGATCGCAGCAGTCACGCTTTATGACAACTTGATTGCGCACGAGGTCGCGCACACGTGGGGCGCCACGGACCTTTACATCGAGATGGGCTCGCAGTTCCAGTACCAGCTCGACCTCATGGGCAACAACCTCGGCGGCTTCGGCCCGCCCGAAGACGGCGTGATGAGGGGGGAGATGGGGCTTGCGGACATCGATGGGAACGGAGTCATCGACGTATTCGAGTTCGCCGTCTACCCCGAGGCGCTCGAAATCGCGAAGCTCGAGGCGTATCTAACCTACAAGGACACGCTCGAAATCCACGCCGCCGTGGGCGCAATTGAGAACGGCCGGCACATGAAGGTCATCATCCCGAGCTTCTCAGCCGATCTCCCGGATTACGGCGTGACGAAGGAGTTCTTCTACACCAACACCGTCGTCCTCGATGCCACCGAGATTGACCTCGCCGCCGTCCGCGCCGCCGGCTCCCTAAACGTCCACCTCACCGCCAAACACAAGTTCACGGATCGGGACTTCTTCCGGCAGGCGCTCAATCTCGACGAGGCGCGGACCATTCCGGTGAGCGAGATGCAACGTTGAAGCCGCCACACTATTCACGGTCCAAGATTCGGCTCGACACACCGCTCCGAAAGTGGTAAAGTGTCGTCCGACGAGCACTTGAACGCGCCGGTTGACCGGGGGAACGCGGATGGTTCGACAAGCTCACCACGGGTTCGTTCGTCAGGCCCGCCAGAAGGTCAA
>JACRCP010000151.1 GCA_016218965.1 Deltaproteobacteria bacterium
CTCACGTCGCTTCCGATGCCTTGCGATCGGAATCGTCGATCACGTTCACGATCGCGATCAAAATCGTGATCACGATCGCTCCCATCACGATGGGTCAGTTCTGTAGAGCATAAGCGGGTCAGTTCTGGTGAGCGCCGAAGTGATACGTCGAGGAATGCCCGGCGAAACGACTCGTCTTTCATGGTCCGTCGGACTGTGATGACGCGACGATCATCGGTCGATGCAGCGCGGCGGATGTATCCGGCCTTCTCGATCCTATCCAGCATGCTGGTCAGGGTCGACTTGCCGAGGGACGTGCGCCTGGCCAGCTCCGAAATAGGGATGCTGTCCTTTTGCCAGAGGACGAACAAGATCCGGCCCTGGGCCGGGTTGATCTGGTCGAGGCCGAAGCGGCGTAGCTTCTCAGCGAAACGCCGGCCCGAGAGCTGATGCACCTTGGCTAGAAGCAAGCCGCCTTCACTCAGCTTCTCCATGCTAGATCAGCCTCGCGAAGTTAAATTGGCAGTAGAGTTTGGCCTCTGATGGAATCAGACGCAAAACGGTGTGGTCCGGGTCATCGGGACCGCCAGGATAGTACATGCTCCATTCAGGTTGCCAGATGGCGTTTCGGGTTGCGCCGTCATCCACGATCTCCATGTCACCACCGAGCATCAGCCCGAGGAACTCCTTGGGTGCGCAGTAGTAGACTGAGACGGCCGGGTTTGACCGAAGCTCGGCCACCTTTGGCGACGATGTGTTCGTCGTAAAGAATACGGCGAATCGCCCGCTATGAGTGGCGAAGAACCCGCTCAGGCCGGGGAACTGCACCTTGTTTCTCAGGTTGAACATGGCCCGCGTCTGCGGACGTCCGCGCTGATCCAATGTGGTGGCGTATGCCGCGTCGGCGCGGCCAAGCAGATCGAGCGCACGGTCATTTGCTTCCGATGGTGTCATGATGGAACCTCAGTTCTATGTCGAACAGTTCTATATAGAACGAATATCACGGTGGCGCACAGGCTGCAAGATCGAGATGCTTGTCCATGTGATCGGCGTCGGCGCCAAGAGGTCCGTCACGTTGGCGCGGAGGCTGTCCCCGGACAGTACCCCGGAAGCTTTGCCACCACGGAGGTGAACCATCATGGCTCTGCTGCCGCTGTTACCTGGATAGAAGTTCAGGACGACTTGACGGCCGAACCGTCCACGTCCTCCAACGCCCTGCCGATCTCCGCGAGGTGTCGTTGCTCCTCGCGGATGATCTTGTCGATGAATCCTTCGGCGTCGGCACTTCCAAGGAAGGAACGCAGGCCGGAATAGAAGACGATGGTGTCCTTTTCCATCCCGAGTGCGTAACGGAAGACGCCAGACAGGCCTTCGCTTTTGGCAAGCTTCTCGACCTCCACTGGCCGCGGGTCAAAGACCTTCCCCTTGACCCAGGAATCGAGAAACTCCGATACGACCTGATCGGCGGTGCTCACGGTGGCCTTTGGCGTCGGCCCGAGGAGTTGTTCCTGAAGGCTGCCGATCCAGACGGCGTGCTCGCTCTCCATTCCGGCCAGACCGAGGAGCATCAGGTGTTGGGTCGGGTTGTTCGTGAAGTGTGCCGCGTGGCAGTAGAACTCCGCGCCGGTTTTTTCCATGGTGAAGGCCAGCTTTAAAACGTCTCCAAGGTCGAGTCCGAGGGTGTCCATGAAGTTGCCTCCGTCACTTCACGTTGAGGAACAGCTTGTCCGTGAGGATCAGCCCATGTTTGTGGCAAAAGGACTCCACGGCCAGCCGGGGGTTGACGGCCTCCACCGCTGGCACGGTCTGGCCGGTGATGTTTCCCCCGGTGTCATGAAGCTCCTCCACCCGGCCGGTCCACGGCGCGTCGACCGAGACCAAGTCAGTGACGAAGGCGATGCGGTTATCAAAGTCGCTCTCGAGGATGTGGAAGAGGGGTTTGGGCATTAGCCTCCCTTGTATGCTGTCTTTACACTTATCATCTTACCACCCCGCGAGGGGCTTGGCACTACCCGATCGTGTAATCGGGTAGGTGGGTGGGGCCAGACGGCAAGGGCTCCCTGCCGGAAAATTCGTGCCCGTGTGCGGCTGCTTCGTTATATTGGATCGGGAGCCATCGGGGCACGGCGGGAGGAGAAGGACATGCCAACGGAGCTTACAGTCCACGCGGTTCACCAGGGCGGGATGCGCGTCTGCGCCGGCACGGACGGCCATACCGTCCAGATGGACTATCCGCTCAAGCCCGGGGAGGAGCTTGCGGGCCTCACGCCGTTGCAGATGCTCCTGGCGAGCCTGGCGGGCTGCAGCGCCAACACGCTGATGGCGGTCCTTGTGCGACGGATGCAGCAGCCTGTGCGCGGCATGGAGGTCCACGCCCATGGCCTGCGCCGGGACGAGCACCCCATGGTGCTCACCGAGATAACGCTCGATTTTATGGTGAGGGGTCGCGGGCCTCGACCCCGGTGCGGTGGAACGCGCTCTCGCGGTGGCCAATGATCAGCTCTGCCCGGTCTGGGTGATGCTCATGCTCAAGGCGGTGACACCGATCACTGCTTCGTTCCGCGTCATCGATGGGTAGGAGGAGGACTCGATATGTCCATACGCCGCCGGCGACCGCGAAGACGCCCGCACAGGTCCCCACCCACCCATCAACCGACGCCGGGTCGAGGGAAGGGACCATCGATCGAGCGCTCCATCGAACTCGCTCTTGAGCCGGGCACCTTCATCGAATGGGACGAGGTCTCCGAGTTCACTTCGGATCTGGAGAGTGTGAAGGCCAGACTCGACGCGCTCGTGAAGACCGGAGAGGCGGCCCGTGCGGTCGGCCTCTACGAGCTGTTCATCGCCGGGTGCTACGAGAAGGCGGACGCCGTCCACGACGAGTGCGAATTCGCGATGTTCGTGGAGGACCTCTTTGAGAGTTGGATCAAGGCCCGCGAAGCCGCAGGGACAGACCCGGCGGAGACCATCAAGCTCCTGTTGGGCTGGGTGGAGAAAGACCAATACGGATTCGCCAGCGACTTGGAGAAAGAGGCCGTCGCTGTCTTTTCCCGCACGGGACTCGCCGTCTATGAGGCAACGATCCGCGGCCTCTATGAGACAGAACGCTCCAAGGCACAGGCGATCGCCGTCGCGGGCAAGGGCGCCGATCACCAGCCCTACAGGCTCCGGCAGTACGGCGACGTGCTCAAAGCGATCGCCCTCCGACGTGGCAACATCAACGACTACCTCAAGATCGCCGAAGAGATGGGCATTACCCCTCCGGACTGCGAGGAGATTGCCCGGCTCTTCAAACGTCGCCAGCGCCCGGAAGATGCCCTCGTCTGGGCGGATAGGGGCATCGAGATGGTGAAGAAGCTGTCGCGTTACGACTCGGTTGGTTATGATCTGGCCGACTTCAAACGCGAGCTGCTTGTGAAGGTCGGTCGCTCTGGCGACGCACTCCAATCGGTCTGGGCGGAATTCGAGGAGCATCCCTCGGCCTTTACCTACCGCGACCTGATGAAGTTCGCGCCCAAGGTGGAAAAGCAGGTTTGGCATGAGAAGGCCGTTGCCCTTGCGTTGCAAGGACCACTCGACGATGCCATCGAGCTGCTCGTTACCGCCAAGGAATGGGAGCGGCTCGCCGCACGGGTGAAGGCTGCCAAGGATGTCGAGCTGGAGGACATCAGCCACTTCGTCCTGGAGCCCGCGGCCAAGGGGCTGGCCAAGGACCAACCGGTCCTCTCCGGGAGGCTCTATCAGGCACAGGGCATGAGGACCCTCGTCTCGAAAAAGTCGAAATACTACAATGCCGCTCTCAACAACTTCCGCCGGGCCAAAGAATGTTTCGTCGGCGCCGGCCAGGAGAACCTCTGGCAGATGATCGTTGACAAGGTCCGCACCGAACACCGCCTGAAGTCGAGCTTCATGCCGGACTTCGAGCGGCTCGTCGCCGGCAAAAAGCCCGAGTCGGACAAGTCCTTCCTTGACCGGGCGCGACAGCGGTGGTTGAAGTAAAACGATGGAAGGGGAATCCCGTTGAGCAAATGCGTCTACTGCCACGAGAAGAAGGGCAAGCGGAACTGTCCGGCGCTTGAAGGCACGATCTGCAGTCTCTGTTGCGGCACCCATCGCAAGAAAACGATCCAGTGCCCCGAGGGCTGCCCCTTCCTTGCCCAAGCCGCCAAGGAAGAGATCGCGACTCACGACTCCCTCACCAGGGTCACGGACAAGCTCGATCGGTTCATGCTCACCACCAAGGCCGTTCAGACAGAAATGGCCAAGGTGGCGTTCCTGGGCGATGCTCGCGACCCCGAAGAGTGGGAGGCTGGACCTTGCCACGACTACTGCTTTCTGGGACGTGTCGATGAAAACGGGGAGCGCCTTGTAGACATCTTCCTCCGCGAACGCGGGGCGGAGCTGCGGCCAGACGAGTTGGCCGCGCTCAAGGCCCTCCAAAACGCCTGGTTCTCGCTCTTTGAAGTGCAGGAGGTCAAACGGGACGAAGGACTCGACCTTCGGAGTCTCATCTCCAATGAAGCGGTTTTTGTTCGGGAACGCCTGGCGACGCACCAGATCGTCAAACACGACATACTCCTCGGCTGGGTGGTGCTCCTCGGTGATCACTCCGAGATCACCGGCGGTTGCGCCTTGGTCCCCCGGGTGCATGGGGAGCAGGTGCTGGACATCATGCACGACGTGTTGATGCAGGACGAGGGCCCCCGGCAGCTCTTGACGCTCGGCAAGAATCAAAAGATGATCCTGCCGGCGTTCCAAGCCCTGCGCGCGGCGTACAGAAACGTCCGCCTCCCCAGGTTCACCAACACCGATGGGCACAAGCTGGTATTCTCGACCGCCGGTTACGACGTGCTCGACGAGGCAGCGGTGCATGAGGGCCTGGACTCCCATCCGTCCGTCAGGCAGCAGGAAGAGAACGAAGAAGAGACGGTCTACGGATGGAGGGACGCCGAGGCCCGCGAAGGCTTCGGCGGACAGCCGATCTCGTTGGGCACGATCACGATTAAAAAAGGTCATCTGTTTTTGGAGACCAACTCCCGCGAGCGCCTGGAGCGAGGCAAGGTGCTTCTTGCCGAGCTTCTCGGTGGAGCCGCAAAGCACATCGGAGATGGGTTCAAGGACGGCAACAAGATGGCGGCCGATCATATGGCCGAGAACGCGGGCCTTGAGGAGTTCGAAGACGACGATGACCCCATGGACGATGACGGCATTCCACCTGAGGAGAAGTCGGAGTTCATCTCGGAGTTCTTTCAAGACCACCTGAAACGCTGGGTGGACATGAAGATCCCCGACCTCGGCGGTCGCACTCCCCGCGAGGCGGTGAAAACCAACGACGGACGCCTGCGGGTTCTTGAGATGCTCAAAGACCAGGAGAACGACGTCCTTCGGCACCCGTACAGCCCTCAGGTTGACTTCACGGAAGTGTACCTGACATTGGGACTCAAGCGGTGAGCAGAGTGACTTTTACCGGGCGGTAATGTATGCTTCGGCTTGTTCAGTGCCTCATATAAAGTTCAACGGAGGAGGAGTTGCCATGCCCAAAGGCATCCCGAGAAGCGTTCCGGCCTTATTCGAGCAGTTCGTCGGAAGTCTCTCCGTCCTCATCAAGGAGAAGGTCTCCGAAGCAGTACAAGCCGCGACCAATGACTTCTTCGCGTCGAAGTTCGGCACGGTGGTTGCGCCGGCAGCCGCAACACCGGCGCCGGTGCGCCGTCGTCGTCGACGACGCCGTGGGCGGAAGCCCGGGTCGAAGGCTGAGACACCGACTGTGCGGCTCAGCAAGCACGGGAAGCGTCTCGGCCGCCCGCCGAAGGCGGCGACTGAAGGAGCGAAGCCGGAGTAAACGGAGCGAGAATCAGCGAGTCCTATCTGCGCCCCTTGGTTCGGCGTCCTGCCGGATTGAGGGGCGCAATCCTTTTCACGGGTCGGCGGTAGCTCCCATTTTTCGGGGAGCAGAGGGACTCGGAACTGAGAACCAGCACCCAGGCCGTTTCCAACAATGATGCGATTGCGAGCGGCAGGGGCAGTTCGGCCTGGACAGCCAGGTCTCGAACACGGTCAGCAAAGATTCGGTTGTCGTCCGTCATCGAGCCGCTCTTGGGCCTGGGCACGAGCGCTCGAAGGGCATCAGCCCGGCCGGCCACCACGCCGTGTTCATAGCCGATGTTGAAAAAGAATTCCTCGCGGTTGATGTGATAATCGCCCAGGACCTCTTCAAGGCGGAGCCAGAGGTGGCGCTCGTCCCCGAGAGCGGCCATCATCTGATCGGACAGGCTTCGCATTTGCTTGAGCAGCTCCTTCTGCGGGAGGCGCCGCTCGACGGCAGCGTCGACTGGGTGCTCCTCGCTTGCCACGTGTTCGACTGCTTCGTAGGGGGCCGGTGATCGATTCTGTTTCAGGCGCCGGGAGCCGGTGTCTTTGAGCGTCTTCATCGTTATCACGTTTGCCTCCGCGTTCGCGCCAGGGACCATCCCGGACGCAGCGGGGATAGGGGCTTCGGTGGACCGGGATTGCAAGTCCATTTCTGTCCATGCCACGGGGTCGAGCAGCAGGCGCATTTCACCGGAATAAAGCCGCTCCTTCGACAGGTTTCCGGGCAATTTCCCCGGAGATGTGAGCGGTAAATTGTCGCGACCTTTCGCGCCGTTGCACACCCACCCAAAAACCTGGGGAACTCCACCCAGGTTCCTGGGGAATTCTGGCCAAACGCGGCCAGCGCCAGCTTCTCGTCGAGCCGGCAGCGCGAATTCTCTAAAGGGTTCGCCTGGTTGCAGTATGTCGATTTCCGCCGCCCCCGCATGCACATGGAACGCACCCTGCAACACAACACAGGTGTACGCGGCACGAAGCCGCACACAACCAGGAGGAGCCGATGAGAAAGAGGACCACGCAGACGCAGCAGGCCGAGGCCGAGAAGGTGATCGGCGCGATCACCACCTACAAGGGCGACGAGCACGCCTTCATGAAAGGCTGCAAGGTGCGGATCGTCGCGGTGCTGCGCAACGCCGCGCGCGCCGACTACAACCCCGACGCCGAGGACGGCTACATCAAGGACGAGGAGTACCTGCACGCCACGGGCGGCGTGACCGCCGGCGACCGCATCGAGGTCCAGCCCTGGGTCGACAAGGCTGGCCGGTTCTCCTGGGTTACAAGCGACCCGAAGTCGACTGACCTTCTGATGTTCGAGCACCTGGCCAAGTAACCCCCGAGAGAGGAGACCACGACCATGCCACGCTACATCGTCAAGAACGTGCTCCACAGCGGGTACACGCCGGTCATCCCCACGGGGGCGGCAGTAGACCGCGCGATGGCGACCCAGTTCAAGGTCCTGATGTTCTGCGGCGAGTGGCTGCCGATCAAGCGGCGCCGCAGCCGGCACGCCCGCGCCGAGGACATGGTGTCGGTGCTCAGCCACGGCGTGAGGATCCGCAGCGCCGCCGCCGTCCGCCGGCGCCACCCGGCCTTCGCCGACGCGAAGGTCGTCGACCCGAGAGAGCTGATCTGAACGAGGGCGGGCGGCAATTCCGTCGCCCGCCGTTTGAACCGCCAAGAGGAGGAACGGACCATGAGCAAGACGATCGCCATGAAGAACGCAGTCGAGAAGTACCTCGCGCACCTCGAAGACCTCGGGAAGAGCGAGTCCACCAGGTACACGGTGACCCTCGACCTGAGGATGCTCACCGCCCACCTGGGCGAGGACAAGGAGCTGGCGAAGATCCTGCCGGTCCACGTCGCCGGGTTCTTCAAGAGCGATCCGGTGAACAAGATCGGCGACCCGGCGCGCGACCGCCGCCCGGCGACGGTGCTCCAGATCAAGCGCATCACGCGGCAGTTCCTGGTCTGGGCCGAGGAGCAGGGCTACATGGCCAGCGTCCCGCTCCCGAAGGAGGAGCTGGAGCACGTAAAGGCCGCCGAGGCGGACGAGAAGCCCGCGAAGCCCAAGGTCACGAAGGGCAAGAAGCGGGTCGCCAAGAAAGCCGCCCCCGAGCGCGACGCAGCGCCCAAGGGCGAGGCCGCCGAGAAGGCCGAGGCCAAGGCGCAGGCCGAGTAACCAGGCGCACCCACGCGCCACCCGAGCCGGGCCCTGCCCGGCTCTTTTACTTCCCGCGCTCGTCGCATAAGACGCAGAAAGGACTTGATACCGTCGCCAGGCCAAGCCCTCATGGGCCGGCGAGGATGGAGAACCGACATGAGACTCAGCCAAGCCATCGAGACGTTCATGCGCAGCCTGAAGGCCAACGGCCGGAGCCCGCACACGGTGAGCTACTACCGCCGGGACCTCAAGCTGCTGCTGGCCTTCGCCGGCGACGCCGAGTGCGGCGAGCTCGACGCCGACCTGGTCAACCGCTTCGTCCTCTCGGACGCCGTCCAACGGTCGGCGGGCGGCGCGGCCAAGAGCCAGACCAGCGTGGGACGGACCAAGGCCGCCCTCAAGTCGTTCGGTCGCTTCCTGGCCGATGTGGGTGTCGTGTCGGCGAGTCCGGCGGCTGGCCTGCGCATCCAGCGCCGGCCGCGGGAGGAGCCGGCCCACCTCACGCCCGCCGAGCGGAAACTCCTGGTCAAGGCCGTGGCCGCACGAGGCGGCGAGGCCGCCGAGCGCGATCTGGTTATCCTCGATCTGTTCCTGAGCACGGGCATCCGGCTCGCCGAGCTCGTCGGCCTCGACGTGGGTGACGTTCGCCTCGATGACAAGCGCATGGTGCTCCGGCGGGTGAAGGGCGGCCGCGCCGAGAGCCGCTTCCTGAACTCCGACCTGCGCGCGATGCTCGGCCGCTACCTGCGGGCGCGCCGCCGCCTGGCGACCAACGAGACTGCCCTGTTCCTCTCGAACCGTGGGACCAGGATCACCGCCCGCCAGGTCGAGCGCCGCTTCGGCGAGTGGCTCGCGTGGGCCGGAATATCCAAGCCGCTCACCGTCCACAGCCTCCGCCATTATCCCGACTGCCGGATTATCCCGCGTGGTCAACGCCGTGTGGCGGGATTTTGGTTCGAGCGAGCATTGGACGCGGGATAATTATAGTCCCTCCAGGAAGGTCAAAAGTGAATCCGTAGGACGATAGCGTCGTGGGAC
>JACRCP010000152.1 GCA_016218965.1 Deltaproteobacteria bacterium
GATGCGGCGCGCGACGCCGGGGAGGCCCCGCGCGGCCGGGGCGAGACGATCATGTTGGTCGAAGACGACGAGCCCGTCAGACGCTCCATTGCGCGGACGCTCCTGTCGGCCGGGTACAAGGTGATCGAGGCCCCTACGGGCGACGACGCCGTGAAGTCCTGCGAGTCCTTGAAGAACGCCGTCGATCTTCTTCTCACCGACATCGTGATGCCGGGGATAAGCGGGGTGACGCTTGCGACGGCGGCGCGCGAGCAGTGTCCGGGACTGAAGGTGCTCTTCTGCAGCGGTTACACCGACGAGATGCTGGGACTGGACTTCCTTGGCGTCGAAAAGCCGGAGTTGATCCGCAAGCCGGTCGACAAAGGCGATCTGCTCTGGAAAGTCCGGGAGACGTTGGACAAGTGACGAATGACGAGAGACGGTGAGGGGAACATGGCGTCACACAGCTTCAACGGGTCGGACGCGGCGACGCTGTTTCACCTGGCCGCCAACCCCAGTACCGAAAACCTCGCCTCGGCCTTGACAAGCCTGTCAAGCGACGAGGCGCGCGAGATAGCACGGGCTCTCCTCGATCCGGCCGCTTTCGCCGACCCCGCCGTCCGTGAATCAGCGGAGGCCCTGCGCCTCTGGGCCGAACGCCGCTTGGCCCCCGGCCCGGCGAGGACGTGAGAGGTCCGAGATCAGAGGTCGGAGATCGGCGGGAGCCCCCGAGCACGGGGGCGAAACAGACACTTGCGCCGCCCAGATCACGCTGTCGCCCGACGAATGGGATACACTCAAACCGTCGGCCCGGCTCTGGGGAAATCACACAACGAGGTATTACTACCGCATCCAGACTTCGAAGGTCTCTTCGGAGTGTCCTGCTGGTTGTGAGGTACGCGATTCCACAAGACCCGGCGCCGGCCTGTACGACCTGCCCCCTCCGTCTTTTATTTCATCTTTTCGAAAAGCTCGTAAAACTTCTTTTCGAGCTTCGAAAACGCCCGGACGACCGCGGGGTCGAATCCATCGGGGCCGTGCCTGTCGTCCCCGTTCACGATCGCCCGGACCGCCGCCTCATGGCTCTGGGCGGGCTTGTACGGGCGGGCGGCGCGGATGGCGTCGTAGGAGTCCGCGACCGCGGTGACGCGGCCCTCCGCCGGAATCTCCAAACCCTTTTTGCCGGCGGGATAACCCGAGCCGTCGAAGCGTTCGTGGTGCGAAAGGGCGACCGACCGGCCCATCTCAAGCCGCGGGGAATCGCCTATGATCCTCGCGCCGTACACGGTGTGCCGCTTCATCTCGTCCCATTCCGCCGGGGAAAGCCGTCCGGGTTTCCGGAGTATCGCCGGGTCTATGTGTATCTTTCCAACGTCGTGAAGCTGCGCCTGAAGCGCAATGTCGTCCACGAACGGCCCGGGCATCCCCAGCTCGACCGCAAGCGCGCCCGCATAGGCGTTGACGCGCGCGATGTGGTTGCCGGTGTCCGTGTCGAGCGCCTCGGCCGCCCGGGCGAGGGCGCCGACCGTGTACGCAAAAGCGTCGTGTGCCTCGCCCGCCAGCGAACACAGGCGTCCCGAGAGGGAAAGGTGCACCGATAGACCTCTGAGAAGCTCGGCGTCAAAGGGCGTGACCCCGGTGGGATAGTTGAACGCCGCGACGTACGTCGGCCCCTCGGCGAACACCGCGGCGTCGCGAATCGGACCGATTCGAGTGCAGAATTCGGGGCCAAGGACCGACGCGACCGCGGCCGCCGCATGGGGTTCGACCGGCCCGTAGCGAAGACCTATCGACACCTCGCCGGGCAGGGTTTTGATTACGTCGGGGAGATCCATCGGTCCGGTCGTGATGGGAGCAGCCCCGTCGCCCGCGGCGTAGACCGAGCATCCGCACGGTGCCGGGGGACGTTCCACCTTCGCGGCCCACGGCAAGGGCCGCGGCCATCGGCGCCGCTCGCGCCGCAGATCCGAGGACGTGACCGACGATGAGGCGCTCGAGCGCGTCGTAACCCGGCACCGAGTTACCGATCCCCATCGTGACGTTCTCGACGAACGTGCTGAACCGCCTGACCTTCTGAAGCGATCCCGCGAGTGAGGCGCGGAGACCCTGGAGCCGCAGGAGCGTGCGCACCCGGGCGAGGATCTCCCGCGGCTGGAACGGCTTTGTCAGGTACTCGTCAGCCCCCGACTCAATCCCTTTGAGCCGGTTGTCGGCGTCGCCAAGCCCGGTAAGGAACACGACCGCCGCGGCCGCCGTGACGGGGTCCGCCCTGAGGCGCGCGCACACCTCAAAACCGTCCATCCCGGGCATGTTGACGTCCAGAATGACGATGTGCGGCCGGTGGGCCGCGGCAATCCCGATCGCATCTTCGCCGGAGCCTGCGGTGCGGATCTCCAATCCCTCGCCCGCCAGCGTCCGCTCGACGACCCGGACAATGTCCGGATCGTCGTCCACGACAAGCACCGACCAACTGCCGGTCAAAGTTTCCACTTCCCGATCCTCCACCCCGAATCCCAAGCCGGTTTCGTCCACGGACCCGCCACGTGTCGCGACTCTACCACGTATCCGGCGGGCAGGGTCGGACAACCTTGACACATCTGTCAGTGGCCCCGCTGCAATCGCCCCTTTTTCGCACCCTCCATCTCCGGCACGATACGTCTTGCCGGGCGGCTCCAGGAACATTTCGACGCTCGTCACGAGGTAGAGCGCCACCCAGGGTGCGCGAGCACCCACGCCCGAACAGGGCCGCGCCGGTGCCGCGTGGCGGGACTTGGCTTGATCTTCCTCGTTATTTCGGGGCGATCCACCGCCATGAGGCCGCCATTTTTCGGCGGCCCGAAAAGTGCAAAGGAACGTGGACGGCAATGCTCTCTCTGTGCGGCGGTTTAAGAGAAACGTACTCAGGGGACACGTCATGAGGCCATGGTTTCCTGCAAAAGGCGAGCGATGGGTCTTTCAAGTCGAGGTCGAGTCCGTCCGCCCGGCAGCCGACCGGATCTTCGTGCGGTATCGGCCGGTGTACATGCAGCAGCGCGGGGCGATCCGCGAACTCGAAGAAAAAGACTTCCTGGGCGTCTTCTATCCCGAGGTCGGTCCGAAAAAGCGGCCTCTCACGTCGAGCGGTTGGTTGCTGACAGTTGAAATCAGGGACTTCGCCCGGACCGCGATGACGGTCATCTACCGCCATGTCACCCCCTCCGGCGCGCCGATCTCCGATGCGAGGCGAATGAGCGTCCATGTCTTTCGGGCGACCTTCCGCCGGGAGATGAACGGGGCGGACGCCATGATCGAAAAGGGTCCCGAATGGGAAAAGGAACGCCGGTTGTGGTGGGACAGCCAGCGGGCGCCATCGCGCGGCGAATGGTACCTCCTGGGAGTCACGATCGAATCGGTGCGTGAGGCCGACGGAAAGCGGTTTGTGAAGTACATCCCGCAGGACACGCAGCAGAACGCGGCGCCGAGAGAACTTGAAGAGAAGGTGTTCAGGGGGCTGTTTGAACCAAACGACGGGGCCGTCGAGGACATCGTCCCGGGGGACGACTGGTTCATGATGGTCGGAGTCACCGACTACGATTCGGAGGAGTTTTCGGTGTGGTACCGGGCGATCTCATCGACCGGCGGGACCAGAGGCGCGATCAAACACCTGTCCGACTACGTCTTCCTGGCGACCTTCAAACCCGCACGGTGAGTATTGGCGTCTTCCGCGTCCATGCGGGACGCGAAGATTCCCGGAAACAGACGGTGTACGAGTTCCTTTGAACAATATACCGTTTCGCGCCGCCGCATGCAAAGAAAAACGCCTCACGAGCACGGGCGAATACGGTTTCGTCCCCGATTGTCAGCCGCGTGTTTCGGGCGCATACTGTAGACGAAGAGAGAGAGGGAACGCCGTGGAGTGGTCGGCATGGAAACGCCCGGAACCTGCGCGGAGGAATTGCCATGGCTACGCTCGACGAACACGGTGCCGACATCGACTACCGCCTGCTCATGGAGAACCTCACGGAGCCGGTGTTTGTCCTTGACGAGCGCACAGCCGTCATTTTCTGCAACGAGGCCGGTGCCGCGCTGTTCCGTTCATTCCACTCGGACGGGGTAATCGGCCAGGTGTTTGCGGAGTACCTCCATCCGCAGGACCGGCAGATCTTTGAGGAGGGCCTTGCGTGCGTGCGCCGCACCGGCGCGCCGTTTTCCGCCGAGTTCCGCGTTTCTGTAGAC
>JACRCP010000153.1 GCA_016218965.1 Deltaproteobacteria bacterium
AGAAGGCGGACCTCATCGTGGTTCTGGGCGGCGACGGGACGTTCATTCGGGCCTGCTCGATGATAGGCTCCCGCCGCGTCCCGGTGTTCGGCGTAAACATGGGCGCGCTGGGGTTTTTGACCGAGATCACGCGCGAGGAGATATTCACAGCCCTCGCCGAGGTCATGGACGGGCGCTTTCAGTGCGAGGAGCGGATGCGCCTCCGTGTCTCTATCGTCCATAACGGGAAGCGCCTGTGGCGCCAGGATATCCTAAACGAGGTCGTGGTAATAAAGAACGCCATGTCGCCGATGATCCACGTGGACGTGTCAAACGACGGCGGGTTCGTGAGCCGCTTCCGCGGCGACGGACTGATGATGGCGACCCCGACCGGCTCGACCGCGTACAACCTCGCCGCCGACGGCCCGATTGTGTTCCCCACGCTCCGCTGCATCCTGGTCACGCCCATCAGCCCGCACATGCTGGCCGACCGGCCCATCGTGCTCCCCGACACCGCGAAGGTGAGCATGCGGATAATCAAGTCGCGCGGCCAGACGTTCGCAAACCTCGACGGCCTCCGCGGCTTCGAGCTGGGCCCCGGCGACGAAGTGCGCGTCGAGGCGAGCCCGGATCCCGTGAGCGTCGTCGTCTCACCCGCGCGCGACTACTTCAACATCCTTCGGACGAAACTCAAATGGGGCGAACAGTAGGAAGGATTGCGTCTCTGCGATCCCAAATGGTACAGGGGTTTTCCTCTGCGGACTCTGCGATCTCTGCGGTAAGAGGTTCGACGTCGTGCTGGTTTCCGTTCGCATAAAGAACCTTGCCATCATCGAGGAAGCCGAGGTCGTATTCGGCCGCGGGTTCACCGTGGTCACTGGCGAGACCGGCGCCGGGAAGTCGATCATGGTCGGCGCCATCGGCCTGCTTTTGGGTGAGCGCGCCTCGGCCGACATGGTTCGGACCGGCGCCACCGAGGCCGAGGTCGAGGGCAGGTTCGACCTCGCGGGCGAACACCAGCCCGCCCCCGGCGAATACGGAAATGGAGACGAGCTGATCCTGCGGCGCGTGGTTGGTTCCGACGGCCGGAGCCGCGCATACGTCAACGGGTCGGGCGCAACGGTTTCGGCCATCGCTTCGCTCGCGTCAGGCCGGCTCGACATCTCGAGCCAGCACCAGCACCAGACACTCGCCCGCGAGGAGGCGCACCTCTCTATCCTCGACGCCTACGCCGGCACGGCCACGCTGCTGGCGGCGTACCGCGAAACCAGGGCCGCCGCACAACGCAATGTGTCGGAGCTCGCCGCGCTCAGGAAAAACGCCGCCGAGCGCGCAAGCCGCGAGGACTACGTCGAGTTCCAGCTAAAGGAGCTGGCGCAGATTGACCCCAAACCCGGAGAAGACGAGGCCCTTGCGGCCGAGCTTCAGGTCCTAAAAAACGCCGGCCGGCTCTCGGACGCCGCCCGCGCCGCTGAGGAGCTTTTGTACTCGGGAGACGGGGCCGCGGTCGAGCGCGCCCGCAGGGCCGCGCACAAGCTTCGCGACGCCGCGGGCTTCGACGCGCGGCTCGCCGAGACCGCGGCAGTCGTTGACCAGGCCGTGATCAACGTCGAGGAGGCGGCGGCGGCGCTCCGGACGTACGCCGGCAAGACCGACTTTTCGCCCGAAAGACTCGAGGAGGCCGAGGACAGACTCGCCGTCTTAAAAAGGCTGATAAAAAAACACGCCGGTCAAGCCGGATCGCTCGCCGAAGTCGTGCGCAAAAAGGCCGAGTTGGACGCGGAGCTCAAGGCCCTGCGGGGAAGCGTCGAGCGCCTCCCCGAGGTCGAGCGTGAGGCGCGCGAGACCGTTGCCGGATGCATGAAGGCCGGCGAAGCCCTTTCGAACGCAAGAAAAAAGGCCGGTGCGGCGTTCGCGAAAGACGTCACGCGCGAGCTTCAGCGGGTGGCGATGCAGAACGCGCGCCTCCTGGCGGCTGTCGAGCCTGCACCGCCCGAAACGGAGGCGGTGCTCGATAGGGGATTGGACCTCCCCGAGGACGGCTTTGATCGCGTTTTGTTCATCCTTGCGGCCAACCCCGGCGAGGAGCCCCGCCCCCTGCATCGCGTGGCCTCCGGCGGCGAGCTCTCGCGCCTCATGCTGGCCGTCAAGCGCGTCACCGCCGCGCGCGACCCCGTATCTCTCTACATATTTGACGAGGTGGACGCCGGGATCGGCGGCGCCGTGGCCGAGGTCGTGGGCGCGCATCTGCGTGCGATAGCATCCGGCCATCAGGTCGTGTGCATCACGCACCTGCCGCAGATCGCCGCGATGGCCGAACACCACCTGCTGGTGACCAAGGGAGAGAAAAAAGGCCGGACGTTCGTGCGGGTCGAGGCGCTCGACGAAGAAGGTCGAGTGCGCGAGATCGCGCGGATGCTCGGCGGCGTCAAAATCACCGAAACCACCCTCGCCCACGCGCGCGAGATGCTCGCAAAAGCGGGCTCCGCTGCTTGACATCCCCCGACCCACCCTATATAAATGCGTGGCTCTTGCGGGCGTAACTCAGTGGCTAGAGTGTCACCTTGCCAAGGTGAAAGTCGAGGGTTCAAATCCCTTCGCCCGCTCCAGTTGTCGATCGGCCCGGAGACGCCTCCGGGCTTTTTTTGTTGCGGTGTCCCGAGGCCCGGCGGTACTCTCGGCACACTTGGTCCCCGGAGGGCGTATGAAGACCGTGACGACCATCGCGCTTTTTCTGCTTCTCCTGCCGGCATGCGGCGATGACGACAACGGCGCGGCGGACGGCGGCGCACCGGACGCCGGGACCGGGGACGACGGGGCGGCGGACACCGGGGCGGATTCGGGGGGCGACGCCGGAGCCGGGGACGACCGCATCCGGGTGGGAAGCGGCGAATTTCGCGTCGCGATCGACCCGGCCACAGCGGAGTTGACCGTCACGCGCGGCGACGCCCCGCTCGTCCGGATCGCCGCCGGCGGCATCCAGCTCGGCACCGTGGCGAGGATCGAGGACGACGTGAGTTACGACCCGCTGCCGCTCGTGCGCGGGGACCCGGGCTACACCCCGCCGCTGGGCCTCCGCTGGGTCGAGGTGAAATCGTCAGCCGTGGCGGAAACGTCGTCAACGCGGGCGGTACTCGCCCTGACTTTCGAAAGAGGCATTCCGGCCGTGCTCACCGTCGAGGAGTCGGCCGACGGGAGCTTCAGG
>JACRCP010000008.1 GCA_016218965.1 Deltaproteobacteria bacterium
CGACGCAACCATCGGAACACATGTAGCTCGCTCTGAATCGCAACCATTGCCGCAGAATGCGCCGATGCACTGGCGGCTCGTCGTGAAACCTGCGGGCTTCGCCATCTGTAGCACGGTGACATGTGTATAACGTTCAGGGCTCACGCCCGTGGCTACCCGGTGCCCGGCCCCGAAACGGGGCCATTCGGTCAACGGGAGCACTTGGCGCCGCCGGTGGCGCCGCCTGCGTTACTCCCCTACCGACCACCGACCACCGATCACCGACCACCGACAACATTGTCTTGTCCCCGATTGTCACCACCGGCTCTTCCGAGAGGCCCTCATCGACTTCGAGCGTCACCGTCACGGTGCCGCCCACGCCGACGCGCGTCTTGTCGACGGTCCCCGCGCTCACGACCGGCGGCGTCCGGTCCACTGTCACGGTGCCGTCGATCGGTGCGCCTTTCGTTTCGTTGCCAGCGAAGTCCGAAAGGTCCACGCTGAACGAATACGCCGTACTCTCGGCCGCACCGTCGCTCACGTCATACGTGTAAACGTAGCTCTCGCCCACCTTCTGCGCCGCCGAGAACCCCGGGTCCGCGGGAGACACGTGCAGGACAGGGTCAATCAAGAGCGGCTCGACGGGGTTGACGATTACCGTCACCCTCGACGCCCCGTTCGCAAACTCGGGCGTCACCGACCCGCCCGCCAGCGCGGGCGCCGTGGTATCGAGCGTCACCTGCGCCGAGAACGCCTCGGATTCGTACCGGCTCTCGTTTAGGAATTTTAAGTACACGGTCCGGACTCCGTCCCGGCAATCCGCTCCTTCGCAAACCCCGGAATTGAGATCCCATCCTGACCACAGATAGCGTGCGCCGTCCTTCGAAAGGTCCGAAAGCGACTTTTCGGCCGCTCCCGCCGAAAAACCCATGTCGTTCGCGGCGATGACCCTGGTCGCGCGCGACGCCTGGACCGAGAGCGTCACCGCGCTCGCCCTCACGTACCCCTTCTCAGTCGCTTCGACGATCGTGAGCGCCCCATCCGGGGCCTCGGGCGTCTTGGTGAGTTTGAGCTTCACCGTCACCTTCACGTGCTTCCCGGGCTCGAGCGCAAACGTGTCGGACTTGCCGAAGTATTTTGCCCGGGCGGTCTTCGACTGGCCCTCCTTGATTTCGACGACCACGACCAGGTTTTCCGAATACGGCACGTCCGAGAACGGGAGTTTGACGCCGGGCGAGAACGCGGCAAGCCCCGACTCGGCCATCTGCGTCCCCTGCGCGGCGCCGCCCTCCCGCCGCTCGACCCTCGCCCACACCCACAGCCCCGCATTGTCCTCGGGCGCGGGGTCAAGCCAGTCGAAGACGATTTCGAAGCTCCCCGGCTCGGACTTCCCGAGGTCGCAGGCGCAAAGACCCAGGCAAACCGGGAAAAGAAGCAAAATGCTTGTGCGTAGGTGCGGCATGCGGCGCATGATGGCCCCTCCAATACTTCTACTGGAAACCGAGCCTATTTTACCAGATGTCGCCCGAGAAAGGTCACTTAAGTTGAGCCTCTTGCAAAACCCATTAACCGCAGAGAGCGCGGAGACCGCAGAGAGAAATTCATCAGCGTTTTTGAACATCTCTGCGCCCTCTGCGTCCTCTGCGGTTTCTGCCCGGGTGTTTTTGCAATTTTCTCAAGTTGCGTCAACATTCCTCTGGATGACGTTTTGCCGATCGGATAAGATGACAACGTTGAAATGTTCATCCATCACGGAGGGCTTCCATGAAGAACGTGAAAGGTTTTGCGCTGGCGGTCGCCGCAGTGCTGGCGTGTTTCACGGGGTGCTCGACCTCGGTCGACTCAACGAACCCTTTCGACCCCGAGGACGGCGCGATCCCTTCGGGCAGCATCACTTGGGACTTGGAACAGTGCGCCTCGGTCCTGCAATCGGTGGGCGGGGATTGGAATTTCCCGACGCCGAACCAGGATTGCACGTGGATGGAGTCGCTCGGGAACGGAAGTTCGGTCCAGAGGGCCATCGCAAACCCGGGTTGGTACCGCGTGTGGCTGACGGCGACGGACGGCGCGGGCCAGCAGGGGAGGACCTACGTTGATCTGAAGATCGTTCCTTGACCGCGGCGCGCGGTTTCCCTGCGCACGCCACCCGGTCTTTCAATCATTTGCTTCGCCGCCCGCCGGGCGGTAGTATCGTGGTGAAAGGTCTTGGGCGGGTCGAACGCGAGGTGCAGCCGGTGTCCGTCGATTTCATCCTCGCGGCGAAGGAACTCATCGCCGTCAACACGGTCTCGGAGAACGGAAACGAGGAGATCATTCCGCTCCTTCGGGGCCTCCTGCAGGGGATGGGGATGAGCCTCATCGTGCAGCGGGCGGAGATCGCCGGCGTCGAGCACGCCAATCTCATCGGGTCGGCCGGGGTGGATATCGGCGGGGGGCTTCTGCTCGGGGCCCACGTGGACACGGTCGACCCGGGCGACACTGACCTGTGGACCGAGTGTGGCGAGGACCCGTTTTGCGCCACGGTCCGGGGCGACCGCGTCTTCGGCCTGGGTACCGCCAGCGGAAAGCTCGACTGGCTTGCCAAGGTCGAGGCGGCCAGGCGCTTGGCCGGGCAGAAACTCATGCGACCTCTCCACATCGCCGCCACCTACGGCGAGCAACTGGGTCTTTTGGGAGCCAAGCAGCTCGCCGCGTCGGGGGTCGTACGTGCCGAGTTCGCCTGCGTGGCCGAACCGACCGGCCTGGCGGTCGTCTATGCCAACAAGGGCTACCTCGCCATCAGGTTCAAACTCAGGGACGTACTGGCGAAACAACCGGCTGCGGGAAAGGCGCTCTACCGGATCAACTGCCACGGCGTTCCGGCGCACAGCGCGGTCCCCTCGATGGGGGACAACGCCATCCTCCGGGCGCTCGGCGTGTGCGTGGGCGGCGACGGGCGGGTCCCCGCCGGAGTGACGGTCGTGTCAATCCAGGGAGGCGACGCCATCAACAAGGTGCCCGATCACTGCGAGGTGGACGCGACCGGGTCCCCGGCGGTTCTCGAGGGCATGGCGAGCGAGCACGTGAAGGTCGAACAGATCACGCGGGTCATGGCGGGGTCGAGCATCAACGGCCTCGTCGAGGCGATGGTGCGGGTGTACCATTCGTGGGAGGCGCTCGCCCGCTCGCTTCGCCCCGAGCAAAACGCCGAGTTCGATCCGCCGGATACGGTATACAACCTGGGATGGGTGAATACTTCGGCCAACGACATGGAATTCGGCATGGACCTGCGCCTGCTCCCGGGGCAGGACTACGACTCGGTTACCGACTGGATCCCGCGCGTCATTGATGAGGTCTCGCGGGACTGCCCTGACGTGGAGATCGACGGGATGCTCGAGATGCGCGCCGATCCGATGTCGACCCCCAAAAACGGGCGGCTTGTGACGGTGGCGACCGGCATCCTCGGCGACCTGGGGATCCGAGCCGGATCGATGACGAAATCCGTCGCGACCGAGGGCTCGGTCTATTCGGCCGCCGGGATGGAGACGATCTGCTTCGGGCCCGGGAGCAGCATGGGGACAGTCCACCACCCGAACGAATCGAACAGCATCCGGGAGCTGATGACCGCAGTCGATTTTTACGAGCGGCTTATCAAGAAGATTTGCCTCTAGGAATTTGGGATTTAGGATTTGGGATTTGGGATTTGAGGTCTGCGGCAAAAACACATTGGTCGGCATGGGTCCTGCTGAGCGTCGGCCTCGCGTCGGCGTTTGCCGCGGCGTGCGGGTTTGCGCCTTTCCGTGACGACGACGGGCAGGGCGGCATCCCGGTGTCGGGCGTGGCGGACTACGCCGTTGTCCAGATCAGGTTGTGCGCGGGCGGGAAGCTCGTGCTCCCCGCAGGCGGGCTCCTTTCGGGGTTCTGCATGACGCCCGTGTCGGCGGGGAGGGTGTCGTGCCGGACCGAAACGGATTGTCTCGAACGGGAGGAGTGCGTCTGCGGCGAGTGCCGCCTCCGGCCGTGCATGAGCGTCGAATGCCAGGCCGGTCTCATGTGCGACGGGCGGTCCGGGCGGTGTCTCAAGACGTGTCCCATTCCGACCTCTTGTCCCGACGGGTCGTCGTGCTACGACGGCTACTGCTTTCCGGCCTGTGGCGACGACTACGACTGCGCGGCCGGGGAGTTCTGTGACTCCGTTCCCTGCGACAACGATGCGGCATGCCCGGTCGGCGATGCGTGTTCGTGTCCCGGCAAGACGGACGGAGTGTGCGAGTCCACCGGCGCGTGCGGCGGGAAATACTGCCTGGCGATGCGCTGCAAGTCAGGCCCCGAGTGCGACCCCGCGCGTTTCGACTCGTGCACGGCCGAGGGCGTGACGCTTTCGGCACCGGCGGCAGTGAAGACTGAGGGGGGTGTCGCAATGCTCCTCGAGCGCCGCGACGCCGACGGGCGTGCCGATATCGTTCGCGCGGACTCGGAAGACGGGGTCTCGTGGGAGATCGACACGATTCCCGTCGTCGAGCCCGACTCGTCGTGGGAGGGCATTCGCACCGGGGCGCCGTCGTTGTTCTTCGACGGCGGCCAGGCGGTGTTGTACTACGTCGGTGGGGACGGTGCCGGTATAGGGCTTGCCGTGTCGGACGACGGGCTCGCGTGGCGCAAGGCCGATGTCAATCCCGTGTTTTCAGTGCAGGGGAGCGGCTCGGAGAAACCGTGTGTCGACCACTCGGACTGCCCGGGCGGGGAGCGCTGCTATACGCGCTCGTGCCTTGCGCGCTGGGAGCGCGGCCGCGTGGGGGCGGCGTCGGTCATCCGCGCGGGGGACACTTATCTCATGTTCTACGAAGGAGGGCAGGGGGCCGGGATAGGGCTCGCGTGGGCGAAGGACGGGATCGCCTTCGAGCGGTTCCAGGACGACCCTGTGCTCGACGCCGAGCGGCTGGAGGACCCCGAATACTGGTACGACATCGCCTCCATCGGCGCGCCGCACGTGATGACCGAGGCGCGCTGGGACGGCACCCTGCTCTTCAAGATGTGGTTCTCGGCGCTCGGCAAGGAGAGCAAGCCGAACCCCACCAACCTCGATCCGAGGGCGAACCTCTCGATCGGGTTTGCCGCCTCGCAAAACGCCGTCTCGTGGACGCCGTACCGGCACAACCCGGTGTTCGACCACATCGTACTCCTCAATCACCTGAGCGAGTCCGAGCCGTCGGTTGTTCAACTCGGCGAGAAGTACTACCTCTATTACTCCGACCCCGACACCGGCGCCATCGGCGCCGCCGTCACCGGTCTCAAGCCGGCGGAGTGGTTGGAGGTGAAATAGAAGGGCGAGTGTGGTAGGATCGATCCGGAAACAGAGGCCAGAGATGGGGACCTTTCACGTCAACTGCACAATAGAGAACCACGTCGTCCGGTCCCGCCGCGCGGACGCAGGGAAGATCCTTGTGGATACGGGAAGCGAGCACACATGGATTCCCGCCGCAATTCTTGAGAAGATCGGCGTCAAACGCGAAAAGAAGGACATCTCTTTCGTGATGGCAAACGGCACGGTCGTAACCCGCAGCGTCGGTTTCGCGGTCATCAAGGTCGGGGCCAACTTCACCATAGACGAGGTCGTCTTCGCCGACAAGGGCGATCTTGCCCTCCTCGGCGCGCGGACACTGGAAGGCCTGAACCTGGTCGTCGACGCCGCAAAGAAAAAACTCGTAGCCGCCGGCCCCATCCCAGCCGCGTAGGAGCGATCCGGCAGGAAGATTCGGAAGGCGGGTATCGAGGTGTACGCCCTATTGCGCTACGGCGTGCCGGTTAGGATCGAGGCGGGCGAGGTCACGGAGACCGTTCACCTCATCAACTGGGGCAAGCCGGAGAAGAACGACTTCGCCATCGCCGAGGAGGTCACGCCCAGGGGCAACCAGGAGCGGCTCGACCGCCACATGCCCCAATGGCGGCACCACCGCGCCGCCCTCAACCGCCTGCCGGTGAGACATGAGAGCTGGGAGTACTGAATCGAAGGTTCGGGTTGGTTGGCGGATCACTCCGTTCCGAAGTAGTCGTTCTGGCGGGTTGCGGAAAGCACGCCTTTCCAGAGGGCCTCTTCGGGATAGATCTTGCGCCGCTCGATGGTGGCGAGCTCTATCGGGACGTGGGTGAAGAAGTTGTTCCAGTGTCCTATAAGACAGTCGGTCTTCCCCGCCATCGCGGCGTGCACGGCGTGCTCGGCGAGCAGATGGCAGAATATCGCGTCGGTCCCCTGGGCCGAGACGCTGCGGATGATGTAGGACGGGTCGAAGTACTTGATTGAGAAATCGAGCTTGCGGCTCTTGAGGTGCCGGTGGATCTCGTCTCTAAGGTACGGGCCGATGTCGCTGTGGAGCACATTGCCCGACGCATCCCAGGCCTTTTCGCGGTTCGCGAAGAACTGCTGCCCCGCCCCTTCGGCCGCGACGATGACGGCGTGACGGTTCTTCTGGAGGCACCGTTCGACCGCCGCGAACAGCCCGTGTTCTCCCTCGAGGGAAAAATCGATCTCGGGCACCAGACAGAAATCGACGACCGAATTGGCGATGGTGGCGGCGGCGGCGATGAAACCCGAATCACGCCCCATCAGCTTCACGACGGCGATCCCGTTGAAGGCCCCCTCGGCCTCGACGTGCGCGCAGTTGATGATGTCGAAGGTCTTGTAGACCGCCGTTTCAAAACCAAAGGTCTTTTCGACAAAGGCGAGGTCGTTGTCAATCGTCTTCGGAATGCCGATGACGCCGAGCGGGAGATTCCGCCGTTTCGCCTCCCTCGCGATGTCGCGCGCCCCCTTGAGCGTGCCGTCGCCGCCGATGCAGAAGAGGATGTTGACGCCCATCCGCTCAAGCGTGTCCGTCATCTCGCCCGCATCCTGATTGCCGCGCGACGAACCGAGGATCGTGCCGCCCTGTTCGTGGATCTCGTCCACCGATTCGGGCGCGAGGGCGAGCGGCGCGTGTCCGAATTTCGGCGACAGTCCCTGATAGCCGTAACGGATGCCCAGGATGTTTCGGACGCCGTAGTCCCACCAGAGCACCTTGACGAGTCCCTTGATGACGTCGTTTAGGCCGGGGCAGAGTCCGCCGCAGGTGACGATGGCGGCGCGGCTCGTGGCCGGGTCGTGGAATACCTTCCTGCGGGGCCCCGCCTTCTGAAACGCCGGAAAGTGCCCGGTGGCCAGAAGCTTCCGGATGTTTTTCACCTGGCTCGAGAATGTCACCTGATCGTCGTCCGCGACGAACACCCCGCTGCGGACGGGCGTGTCCACCGTGCAGGGACCCAGGTCCTCGATGTCAAAGCGGTATTTTTCGGGCTCCTGTACCACGCGGTCGTATATGAACATCGTCTCCTCATCCATTCCCAAAGCACCCGCGGGCTGGCCTCGACCCGTCTCCACCACTTCTCCGCTGCATCGAGTCCCAGTCTTACCCGGAGAGTCGTCAGGGTTTCGTCGAAGACATAGTTCGTCGACAGCAGCACGCCGCCTTCTTCGAGCCAGGTGTTCTTTGTCTCCACGGCGGCGCGGTGAAGCCGTTCCGACTCATCGGCCAAGAGCAACCACCCTCCGGTATCCACGAAAAGGAGTTTCATCTTTCCAAAATCATCGCGTCTTTTTGGGGGACGGCGCCACTCTGCCGCCGTAGAGGATCTCGTCGTGGTGGAGCGAACCCGACACCCCCTCGGACCCGCACCCGCTCGACTATTTCCGGCAGCGACGCCCTGAGAAGTTTCGCGTTGATAGTCGAATCCATGAGTCACCTCGCTTAGGTCAACTCAAGTTTACCCTGTCGGCCGATGGGAGTCAATTGCCTCGATTCGTCGATTCGTCCTCGATTCGCCCTGGCATTTGGAGTACCTCCGCGGGGCTTTGCGTGTCGGTTTCCGACGTGGTCAATCCCGGAACCGCATCAGGTCGTTCGCCGTGAACGTCCAGCCGGGGGTTGTGACGGTTGCAAGGGCGTCCGCATCGAACCAGGGTGACTGCTTTTCGGCGTTGTACAGAATCCTTGGGCCGCCGCTCCCCGCTGCGGACCCCGCCAGAAGGACCTTCCGCTTTCCGGCGGCGTCGGTCGTCGAATCGACGACGATCGCGGCGCTCCCCGGGGCCGCGCCGTTGAAGAACAGGTCCCCGGCGAGTATCCCGCTTCCGGGGGGCACTCTGTCGGCCTGCGCGGCCGGGAGGGCGGACGCGGCGCGCGGCGCAATGGAATCGACGTACTGTCTGAAGTTCGAGTACCTGTAGTCCGCCGGGACGGGCGCGGCGGCCTTCGCCATCCACTCGACGGTGTTCTCCGTGACCCTCAGGCGGTATCCTTCGAGCCATTCGGCGTACGTGGCCGGCAGGCCCGGCGCGACTTCGAACCGGATTCTCGAAGACGCCCGGCGCGCGTGGAGGAACTCGGCACGGAGCTTCAAGATGGAGCCGACGCCGCGCGAACCGGAGCGCTTTCCGGTGTCGAAGTCGAGCGGGAGGGGCAGGTTCCTGAGCCATGCCCCGAACGAGTTTCCGGGCTCGTCCGTTCTCTTGAACCCTTCGGGTGCCGGGATGTCCCGGACGCGGCGCTCGAAGGCGCCGCGCGCGAACCGATAGTCGTTCCGGTCGGCGTCCCTCTGCACGACGTACGCCAAGGTGAGGTCCCGGTACATGTTCTTCGGCCGGAGTCTCCCGCGCTCGAACACGAGGCACATCTGGTGGAGGTGCGTGGGCGAGCGGCGCATGCGGGCGTTCTTCCCCGTCCTTCCCAGCAGTCCCAGCGTCGTCCCGGCCTCCACAACGTCTCCCAGCTTCACCGCGATGCTGTCGAGGTGCGCGTAGTAGCAGTACCGCGCGTGAGCGGGCGAGAAGACCCACACGTACTTGCCCCCTCGGTCCTCGCTCGTCTTGTTCCACTCCGTATTGAGCGCCGTCACGACGCCGGCATTCGACGAGATTACCTCGACTTTTTGGCCGGTCTTGTCGTCAATCGTGTCTCCGTTGTCGTCATCCATGAAGATGTCGAGCGCCGGATGTCCGCTTCTATGCCCAGGGTTGTAGAAGTCGTATCTGCTGGCGCAGTAGCCTTCGCCGCCCCTCCCGCCTACGTATCGGGCGTCGAGCCCCTTGAGCGGAAAGACAAGCGGTGCGGCCGGGACTGTGCCGCCGAAAGCGGCGACGAGCCGGGAGTGGAGGTCCGCCACCTTCCGTTCGGCGTCGGCCGGGGCCATCCGGCCATCGCGTATCCGTTTTTCGAGAGCCTGCCACTCGGCGCACAGGTTCGGCAGTGCGTTCGGTTCGGAGGAATCGGCCGGCAGGGTCGCGGCGAGGGCGGCCGCAAACATGGCGAACAGGACGGGCACTATTTGGCCTTGAGTTCCATCATCGTATCCTTGATCGTCTTTTCCGCCCCTTCCCTCGACTCCTTTTCACGGCGGCGCATCTCGCGGTATTCCTCCTTCGGCATCAACGGTCCCGGGTCCATTTTGTCGATGAAAAGGACGCCGTCCAGATGGTCGATCTCGTGCTGGAAGATCCGCGCCACAAACCCCGATACCCGCTCGGAGTCTCGCCCCCCGTCCTCGGTATCGTATTCGACGACGACCGCCGCCGCCCGTTTCACCTTCCCGTGGCCCGCGGGGATGGACAGGCACCCCTCCCACTCGACGGCGGTTTCCTCCGAAGACCAGTTGATCTCCGGGTTCAGGTACACCACGAACGGTTTTTCGGGCTCGCGGTCCAGCCGCTGGACAACGATGACCTGCCGGCTCACTCCCACCTGCGGCGCCGCGATTCCGACCCCTTTCTCGGCCTTGACCGTGGCGAACATCCGTGCGACGAGTTGCGGGAGCGCCTTGTCGTCGGTGTCGATCGGGGCCGCCGACTCGCGCAGAAAAGTGTCTCCCCCCGGGTTGTCGTTTTTGACGACATCCATCGGTTCCGTGGCGCCCCCGCGATTCACGATCAACCGTTCAGTGGGTCCCAGAAACCGCGGGTCGTGCGTCTTCCGCGTGGTCTCACGGAACCCCGCACACGCCTCGAGAAACAGGATTGCGGCAGACAGCACGAGTTTCAAAGAACGCTGGGACATGTGGAGTTCTCCGGAAACGGCGTCACCAGTTGGTCAGGGTGCTGCACCCGCATCCGCCGGCCTCGGTTGAAGCGGGGAGGGCGGCGTCGTCCGGGGCGGCGCCGGTGTCGGCCGCCTGCGTCGCGTCCGCCGAAGTCCCGCCGTCGTCCAGAGGCACGGAGCCCGTTTTCAACGCCAGCGCGTGGTTTCCAGCGGGGAGGTCGATCGTCAGCCATCCCGGACCGCTCTGTTTTGCGGAGGCCGGAGCGCCGTCGACTTCGACTCCGCCGAGCTCCGGGAAGTGGAGCGTCAACGCCGCGCCCTCTGAAACGACGGCGCCCTGCATCCCTTTCATGAAGATGCTCACGTCGCGGCTTGATTCAAAGCCTGTCCGCGGTGTCTCCCCGTTGTCGAACGCAGTTCCCATCCTTGCGGAATAGAAGGAGAGGGCGCCCGCGATCCTCCGCCAAAGCGCCGCCCGGCCCCTAAGCGTCGCGGAGTCGATCGAGACGGTGCCAGAGGCGTGCGACTCGGCCGCAAAGTCAATGATTCCGCCGCCCAGGTCGATTGAGACGCCCGAAAAGCCGTCTCCCTCTTTCCTTGTCATTGCCGCCTTCGCGTGCGTCTCGTCGCTCGGGAAGAGAACGGTGACGAAGTTCTTCCGCCTCCCTTCGGCCGCAAAGCGCGCCTCGATGTACTTCCCGACTATCGATTGGTCGTAGAACTCGGCGAGCACGCCATCCTTGATCTCGACGCTTTCCGGCGCGGTCCCGAAGAAGGTGCTCAGGAACACCTCGTGCACTCCGGTCTTCCTGGGCGAAATCTCCGAGAGATATTCCGTGCCGGCCGAGACCTCGGTCGCGTTGTCGGCGTTCGGGTGGAGGTCCATCGCGATTTCCGTCCCCTCGCGATCGGCGTTCACTTCATCGAACAGGACGACGTAGCCGGGAACCGTGGACGGGTGGACGAAGACCATGTTCCTCACATGTTTCCCGTTGGGCAACGCGGTCCCCGAGTCGGCGCTCGCGTAGTCAAGCCCCAGGCCCGTGACGAGCCATTCGACGATGCCCGCCCCTTTCTTGTAGAGGTCGTGATCGGTGTCGTCTATCCGCAGGGTGTTCCCGGACTCGGCCGTCATGTTGATCCAACCGTAGTCGTACCCGAGGGCGCCCTTTCCGCCGCCGTTGTACCCTGAGTTCCGAAGGACGTGCTCGCCGTAGGCCGCGAGGTAGACGCCGTTGACCTCCTTGTGCGTGTGCGACTCGCTTTTTGTGCAGCTCCACAGCAGCGTGTACATCGATTCAGGGTTGACCGTGCCCTCGACGAATGCGGCGGCGCAATCCGAAAAAACGCGGCTTTGCGGCGTCGCGGGGGCCGGGAGCGGCTGGTCCATCAAAACGTAGTGGAGGAGCCGGCCCGGGAACGGCGCTCCCCCGTTGCGCCACGCGGCGTAACGCGCCGCGGTTTCCGAAAAGACGTGCGCCCTACCCATCGCTGCCCCGTCGTTGCGCATCCCTTCGACATGGGCCGAGGTGTCCCCGATGCTCATGTGACGGCCGAACGGCGTGTCGTTGTAGCCGTAAAGCCACTCGTAGAAGCGCGCAAGCTTCGGCTCGGCGTAGTACCGATCGCGCCCCGTGAACTCCAGGACATCCATGAAGTGCGTTTTGGCGTCGCGTTCGTTGTTCCCCTCAAAACGGCTCGCGGCGTAGCCGGGCCCCTCGGGCGGGACGCCCTCGTCGGGGAAATGGTTGAGCAGGCCTTCGCGGTACTGTTCGATCCGGACCGCAAGCTCGGCTTCGTCGCCGCGGTAGAGCGCCCAGATCCCCAGCACCCCGAACTGATTGGGAACCCATCCAGACCCTTCGGCCCGGAACCAGTCCGCCACAACCTGCAGCTCCGCCTCGATCGCCGCCCTTTCGTCGGCGTTCAGGTCGTCGTGGATGATGTCCAGCGCCAGGGCCGAATTGAAGAACGCCGACCCTCCCGGCACGTTGTACTCCCAGGCGTTCGCCGCGTCGCGGTTCTGGTGGAGTTCGCTCCAGCGCATCAGGTTGTCGCGGATCTTCGCGGCGCAGGCAGGGCGGTTGGGCTCGTCAAAGATGTACGCAAGTGCACAAGAGCTGATGACGGCGGTCATCAGGTACGACTTGGCCGAGGTCTTGGCCCCCTCGGGCGACCAGGCAAGCGCCGCGCAGTCGGCCAGGGCCGATTCCTTCATCTCTTTCCAGGGCGACGATACGGCCCTGGCTTGGAGTGACGGGTACATCTCGCTCCGCACGATGAGGAAGGGGTGCATTGCACCGTTCTGTATTTCGGCCGCCGCCACTGCGTTGCCGGTCCAGGGTTGGCCGCGCACCTTGCTCCCCGGTCGCGTACGCGCGGCTCTTTTCCCGGGGTGTTGCGCCTCAACGTCAAGGAAGGGGTGCGCGTCGGCAGGGGCGGTCGCGAGGAAAGCCGCAAGCAGTGTCAGGGATTGGAACGTCATCGAGCATCATTATATATCACCGGCAGGCCGAACGGTAACAAGATGGCGAAACGGGGCCGCTTCCGGTCACGAATGTCACGGTCCCGTCGCGGTCGGTGCGGACAATGCGGGTGCCGCGCGCCTCGAGCCTCGCCACTACCTCGTCGTGCGGGAAACCGAACGGGTTGTGCCCGCCGACCATGACGACGGCGAAAGACGGCCGGACCGCGTCGAGGAAGGCGTCGTGCGTCGACGTCCTGCTTCCCTGGTGCGCGACTTTCAGCACATCGGCCCGCAGGTCCCGCCCCGTGCCGAGAATGGCTGCCTCGCCGACCTCTTGGATGTCGCCGGTCAAAAGGAAGCTTGTGCCCCGGTAGGTCAGGCGCAAAACGACCGACGAGTCGTTTGGCGAAAGCCCCGCGGCGCCGGCAGGCGGGTTCGGGATTTCCAACTTCACGCCTTCGATCATGCGCGGGCCCTGCGAGGCGTCGAGCGCCGTCACCTCGGACCCGGCATTCCGAGCGCGCTCGAGCAGGGGCGCCGCCGCCGGATCCGAGAGGACCGCGGCAGTGGTCCAGAACCGCCGGGGTCTGAAGCGATCGACCACGGTGGCCAGCCCTCCCATGTGGTCCGCGTGGGCGTGCGTCAGGACGACGTGATCGAGCCGCTTGAGGCGCCTGTGGTACAGGTATGGCGCGACGATGGCGCGCCCCGTGTCGAATCTGCCGTCGGACGCTCCTCCGCCGTCGACCAGCATCGTGCCGCCTCCGGGGAACCCGATGAAGATGCAGTCGCCCTGGCCGACGTCGACGAACGACACCTCAAGTTCCCCGGGATGCCGCTCCGTGCGGCGGTCAAACGCCCAGACCCCGATCATCGCCGCAATTGCCAGCGCGGCGGCGGCCCACGCCGAACGCCGCCGCGGGGCGTGCACAATGACGAGGACCGCCCCCAAAAACAGGATCATCTCTGCAAGAGTCGGCGTGGACACGAACACGTGCGACCCCGGAAGCGCGGCGAACCCGGACGCCATCCAGTCGAGCGCCTCGCACAACCGGCCCCCTGCGGCGGCGACCGTGGAACCGGCCGCCGGCCAGATGCCGTAGAGCACGCATGCGCAAAGCCCGAGCGGGACGATGAGGTAGGTCGACAGCGGTACGGCGACGAGGTTGGATAGCGGCGCGACGAGCGAAACCTGGTTGAAATACGCCGCAACGATTGGCGCCGTGCCGATCGTCGCAGCGACGGTGGCGGCGAAGAATGCCCGCAGCCACCGGCCCGGCCGGAACGAACGGTACGGGGCAAGGGGGTCGGCGCCCGTCTCGGGGAGGAGCCGCGGCACGATGATCGCCATCGCGATCATCGAGGCGAACGAGAGATCAAACGAGATGTCAAAGAGGGCGGCGGGCTGCGCCAGAAGAATGGCCGCGGCGGCGAGCGCAAGCGCGCTCGGGAGGTCGGGGTCCCGCCCGATGATGATGGCCAGAAGGAACGACGAGGTCATGATTGCCGCGCGCACGACGGGGGGCGCGGCCCCGGCAAACACGGCATAGCACCAGACGAAAACCAACGCCGCCAAGGCGGCCGCGCGCCGCACGTTCAGCCGGTGGGCGAGACCCGGAACGCAGATGAACAGCGCGAGCGCCAACATGTAGGCCAGGTGCGCGACGATGGTCGTGTGCAGCCCCGAGATCGACAGTATGTGAGCCGTGCCCGAAAGGGCGAACCTGTCGCGCGTTTCCTGCGCGATGTCGCCCATGTTGCCGGTCGTGAGCGCCCGAAGGATGGCCCCGTGCGGGCCGGTGACATCCCGCGCAAGCGACGCGTCAATGCGCCCCCGCAGTGCCCGGATGGCCGCCGCCGGCGAGCCGGAGGATTCGCGGCGCACAACGACGATTCCGTCGCCATGCGCAATCGAGCACGAAAGCGACGCCCCCACGCGCGAAAGCCTTGTCGCGCGGTCCGGGGCGCCGGGGCTTCCCGGCGTGCCGGGCAGGCGCGGGACGCACGAGAAACGCACCGTGTCGCCTTCACGCGCCGCCACGTTTGCACCGTCACGGACGGTGAGCGCGAGTCCAAAACGCGCGAGCCTCTGGGCGCCCGCGACCCACACCCTTTCGGCCCGGACGGGGAGGCGTGCGCGGCCGAGGGCCATCTCGGGCGGGGTTTCTACGCGGCCCTCGATCAGTGTCTCGCGGTCGACGATCCCGGGCGGGAACCGGGCGTCGCGGGGGGCTGTCAACGCGCCGACCGACAACCCGGAGAGCAGGCACGAAAAAAAGGCACATCCGGCGGTCACTGACGCGCTGCGTCTGGCGGCGGGAAGCGCTAAGGCGCACAAGGCGGCGGCGACGCCCGCAGCGACTTCCAGTACCGGCGACGGCGCCCCGGACCCGCCTGCGGCGATGCCGACCGAAAGCCCGATCGAAACCACAATCAACGGTCGCTTCAACGCAGCGTCCAAGGGTGTCCCGGCGTTTTTTGGATGAGAAATGTCTTTTCGGTCAATTGAAGTAAAACTTTAGGTCGGCGACGCAACCAAAAACGAAACAATGGAACAATTGGTGCCATCCGACGTATTCTGATATATATCAATGGTCGTTTTCTGTAACCACTTGATTGCTCACAAAAAAATCTTGACAGCCAGGGTTCGGTGTGGCATGGTGTGGCTGCCTGTTACGCGAAGTGGTTTGGTTTCCCAGGAGCACCCAGAAGATGTTCTCAGGATTCTTTCCAGCGACGCTCGACGCCAAGTTCCGGGTGATCATCCCATCCGTGTTCCGCGACCTCATGCTGGAACATTACACCAACAAAGTCACGTTGACAAAAGATTTGCGCGATCCGGTGATCGTGGTTTGGCCGCAACCGGTGTTTCAGGGCCTCATGGACGGTTTCGCCTCGGCGCCGAAGTGGGACAGGGGCATGGCCAAGGCGCAGTCTTTCTATATCGGCAACGCCTATCGCCAGGAGTTCGACGGGAACGGTCGGGTGTTCATCCCCGAGCCGCTGCGGCAGCACGTCGCGCTCGGCCGCGACGTGGCGGTGGTCGGCAACATCAAGAACGTCCAGATCTGGACGGCCGACGCATGGGCGGCGCACGAACGTGAATTGAAGGAACAGGGCGAGGTCGAGGGGATGCTCGACGCCCTGAGAAGGTACAACCTGAACTACTGAGCGGGAGGGCGGAAATGCTTGTGATGAATCATGTCGACGGCGTAATCGTGTTCACGTTGAGCGGCGACGTGGGACAGACCGAGATGGCGGAGTTCTCGCGCGAACTCGGCGCGATGCTCGCCGACGGCTCCCGCAGGTTCGTGCTCCAGATGGATCGGGTGGAGCACGTGCAGTACCACTGCCTGGACCTGTTGATCCGGAGTTGCGCCACGCTCCGGAGACAGGGCGGCGAGATGCGGATTGCCGGCGCGACGCGCTACGTGCGGAACATCATGCGCTTCGTGGGCGTCGAGCAGCACTTCCGCGTGTACCCCAGCACCGGCGAGGCCGTGGCTTCGTGGGTTCCGGTGCGGGTCGCGCCGGCCGCCGCCGCCGTGGGCGTCGCGGCCGCGCGCTGATGTTCCCGGCGCACACCCCGGTGCTCGCCGCCGAGGCGATGCGTCTTATCGGCCTCCGGCCGGGCGGGCTCTGGATTGACGCGACCGTCGGCGCCGGAGGGCATGCGGCGTTGATGCTCGCCGGAACGGGACCTGATGGCGTCGTGATCGGGATCGACAGGGACGCCGAGGCAATAACGTACGTGACCGAGCGGTTCAGGGAATTCGGGTCGAGGTTCATTGCGGTGAAGGCGAATTTTTCGGAGACCGGGCGAGTGATGAAGACGCTCAATCTGCCGCGCGCCCGAGGCATTCTTGCGGACCTGGGCGTTTCGTCGATGCAGGTCGACACTCCCGGGCGCGGCTTCTCGCTCCGGGCTCCCGGACCGTTGGACATGCGCATGGACCGCGACGAACGGCCCACGGCGATGGATTTGATTACGCAAAGCGACGAGGAAACCCTTGCCGAAGTGATTCGGACCCTTGGCGAGGAGAGGGCGGCCCGTCGCGTGGCCCGGGCAATCAAGTCCGGCCTAAAGCCGGGGGCGATCCGCGATACCGTGACGCTCGCCGAAGCCGTCGCCGCCGCGGCCTGGAAGGCAAAGGGATCGCGCATCCACCCGGCCACGAAGACCTTTCAGGCGATCCGATCGGCGGTCAACAGGGAACCCGAGGCGCTGGACGCGTTTCTCAAGAATCTGCCGTCGGTCGCCGCACCGGGCGGGCGTGCGGCGGTAATCTCGTTCCAGTCGATCGAGGACCGCGCGGTGAAACGCGCGTTCGCGGAATACGCCGCCGGGTGCCGGTGCCCGCCGGGCCTTCCGGTCTGCGCGTGCGGCCGGAAGCCGCGCGCCCGGGTGCTTTCATCGGGGGCGGTCAAGCCCTGTTCCGCCGAGATCGAGGGCAACCCGAGGGCGCGGAGCGGGCGGCTCCGCGCGATCGAGTTTCTTTGAGGGAGGAAGATGATGGCCCAGCAGCCGTATTTCATGCAGAGCGGCGTGCTAAGACACCAGCCGTTCACGAGGTCCGAGGTCCGCAAGGGCGTGCAGCGTTCCACGTTCGTATGGTGGTTGCTTGGGCTGGCTGTCGTGGTGGCGGCAGCCGGTGTCGTGCACGTGGGCGTCCGTCTGCAGTGCATCAAGACCGGTTACGCGATTTCGCACGAGAAACAGGTCCAGAAGAAGCTCCGCGAGGCCAACAGCGCCCTCGAAATCCGGCGGGCCGAGCTGGCTTCGTACAAACGGATAACAAAGGCGGCCAGGGAGCGCCTGCGGATGGATTTCCCACGGCGGGATCAGGTCTTCGAGATCGGCAGGGGCCTGCCTCCGGCCGGGGGCGGGGTGGAAGCGGACGAGCGAAGGCGAATTGATTTCGCCGGAGCGAGTGGGGGGAACGGGGCGGACGTTGAGCGCAGCGTCCCCCGTCAGAAGGTGGCGTTCCCGTGAGCCGTTGAACGGGGCGCCGACGCGCCGCATGGGGTGGCGCGGAAGGCGGTGGCGGAATGGTGCGGGAAGGGTCCAGGTGGTTCAAGGTGAGGATTGCCCTCATCCTGCTCGCATTTTCGTGCGGGCTGGTGGTCGTCCTTCACAAGGCGTATTCGCTCCAGATTGTCGAGGGGTCCCGCTACCGGCAGATGGCAGAGGAGCAGTACCTCAGGGAGATCGAAGTCCCCGGAAAACGCGGCGCAATAACCGATCGAAACGGAGAAAACCTCGCCGTCAGCACCGAAGTGGAGTCGGTCTTCGTCCAGCCCGGAGTGTTTCTCAAGGACAACCCGGCCGGGAACGCGGCCCTTCTCGGCAGGGCGCTTCGCGTGAACCCGCAGGCCATCCTCTCGAAGATACAGCGGGGGAAGCACTTCGTCTGGGTGAAAAGACGCATCTCTGCAGCGGAGTCCGCGGCGATAGCGAAGCTTGCGCTCAAGGGTGTCTCGACGGTGAAGGAATACAGGCGTTTCTACCCGACGAAGAGCCTCGGCGCCCACGTCGTGGGCTTCACGGACATCGACGGAGAGGGGCAGGGGGGCGTCGAGAGGTTCTTCAACCACAGTCTCAAGGGCCAGAGCCAGTTCGTCAACGGCCTGCGCGACGCGCTGGGACGCGATGTGTTCGAGGAAGGCAGCATCTCCGAGGCCGACTTCGAGGGGCACAGGCTCGAACTGACGATAGACGTGAACATTCAGAGCGTCGTGGAGGCGGAGCTCGAAAAGGCCGTCAAGGAGCGGCACGCCAAAGGCGGCTGGGCGGTCGTAATGGAACCCGGGACCGGCGAGGTGCTGGCGCTCGCGAACCATCCGACGTACGACCCGAACGAGCCCTCCCGGGCGAACGATGCGGCCCGCAACAACCAAGCGCTTACGAATCCCTTCGAGCCGGGATCGACCATGAAGTCTTTCCTGCTCGCGGCCGCACTCGAGGATCGCGTGGTGAAACCGGAGGACCGGTTCGACTGCGAGGGCGGCCAGTACCCCATCGGCTCCCGCGTGATCCACGACGCCCACCCGCACGGGATGCTCACCGTGGCCGAAACCATCAAAGTATCCAGCAACATCTGTTCGGCCAAGATTGGGCTCAAGATGGGCCGCGAACGCCTCCACCGTCGCCTCAGGGATTTCGGTTTTGGAGAGCCGACGGGGATGGCACTTCCTGCCGAATCGCGCGGGATCCTGGCCGGTCCCGAACGGTGGGCCGACATCAACACCGCGACCATTTCGTTCGGGCAGGGGATCTCGGTCACGGCAATCCAGCTGGCGGCCGCGTTTTCGGCCCTGGCCAACGGCGGCGACCTCCTCCGGCCGGTCGTCGTCAGGCGGATCGTCAACACGAAGGGCGAAGTGGTCAAGTCATTTGCCCCGGAGGTGGTGCGCAAAGTGGTCAGCCCCGCCGCCGCGCGGGCTGCGACGGAGATCCTCGCCACCGTCACCGAGGCCGGGGGGACGGGCACGCAGGCGGCGGTCGAGGGGTTCCGCGTGGCCGGGAAAACGGGAACTGCGCAGAAGGTCGACGGCATGAGAGGCTATTCGGTCGACAAGCGGGTCGGCCTGTTTGCGGGTTTCATACCGGTCGACCGTCCGAAACTGGTGCTGGTCGTCGCGATAGACGAGCCCAAGGGCGTCGCGTACGGCGGGGTCGTCGCCGCGCCGGCATTTCGGGCGATTGCCTCGGCCGCGCTCAAGAACATGGGGGTGTTTCCGGATTCGCCAACGAACAGGCCGGCGCCCCTGGAACCGGCGCCGGAAACGGAGGAACGCGACGCCGGGGACGCCGTCGAATCGGCGGGCGAGGGCTTCACGGACCTTCCCGCCGCGGCCGGCGCGGCCCCCGCCGGCGACCGGGTCCCGGGTTTCATGGGGCTTCCGCTCCGCCGCGTGATTGAAATCGGGGTCGAGGCCGGGATCGAACTTGACGTCGAAGGGTCGGGAAAGGCGCTTGCGCAGGACCCGGCGCCGGGGGCGAAGTTCCGTCAGGGAAGGAAATGCCGGGTGGTATTCGGCAAACCGGAGTCTTTTCGTGAAGCTTTGTGACGTCATGCGGGGGATCCTTCCGGCCGGGACCCATGTCCCCGACGCCGAGATTTCGGGCCTTGCGTACGATTCGCGGGCCGTCGAGCCCGGGTTTGCCTTCTTCGCGCTCCCGGGGACAAAGGCGGACGGGGCATCGTTTGTGGCCGAGGCCCTTGCGCGGGGCGCGGCGGCCGTGCTGGCCGGGCGCCCGGGGGATTGCGGGGCGGCGGCGCTGCTGGTCGTGTCCGACACGCGGCGCGCGCTTGCGCTGGCTGCCGCCAACTGGTACGGCCGCCCGTCCCGCACGATGGCAATCGCCGGTGTGACCGGGACCAACGGCAAGTCCACGACGGTCCACCTCGTCGATGCCATGGCCGCGGCCGCGGGAAGAGTGACGGGGGTCGTGGGAACCATCGAGTACAGGGTGTCCGGCCGGCGCGTCCCGGCGACGCACACCACGCCCGGTCCGGTCGAGCTCTGCGGTCTGCTTTCAGAGATGCGGTGCGCCGGCGTCGACACCGTGGCTATGGAGGTCTCGTCGCACGCGCTCGAGATGCGGCGCGCGGACGGCGTCTCGTTCGATGTGGTGGCGTTCACGAATCTCTCCAGGGACCACCTCGATTTCCACGGCGACATGCAGTCATATTTTGGGGCGAAGGCCCGCCTCTTCGGCCCGCTGGGGTTCAACGGGAAGGCCACCACGGCTGTCATCAACATAGACGACCCGGCGGGCCGCACGCTGGCCGGCGAGACCCGTTTCAAGACGCTTGCAGTTTCCGGATCGGCGGGCGCGGGCGCGGACGTCCATCCGCTTGCCTGCTCCGTCACGCTCGAAGGGATCGATGGGGAGATCTCCGTCGCGGGGAGCCGGGTCCGGGTGCGTTCACGCCTGATCGGGCGCCACAACCTGATGAACATCGCTTCCGCCGCCGGTGTGGCGCACGCGCTCGGGGTTCCCATCAAGGCGGTCGAACAGGGCATCGCCGCGGTGGCAGCGGTGCCCGGGAGGCTCGATCGGGTGGACAACCGCCGGGGGGTCACGTGTCTTGTGGACTACGCCCATACCGACGATGCGCTCCGAAACGTGCTTTCGGCGCTCCGGCGTCTTGCCCCCAAACGGATCATCACCGTGTTCGGATGCGGTGGGGATCGGGATCGCGGGAAACGGCCGCTGATGGGCGAGGCCGCGGCGGCCTTGTCGGACGTGGTGGTGGTCACGTCGGACAATCCCCGGAGCGAGGACCCGGCCGCGATCATCGCCGAGATCCTCCCCGGCGTCCTGCGGACGGGGAGGCCCGAGATCGGGCCCGCGGCGATCGCGGCGGCTGTCGCCGGTTTTGCCGTGATCGCCGATCGGCGCGAGGCCATTGCGACGGCGGTCCGGGCGGCGGGGCCGGGGGACACGCTTCTGATAGCCGGCAAGGGGCACGAGGACTATCAGATCGTGGGAATGCGAAAGCAGCATTTCGACGACCGGGAGGAAGCGGCGGCGGCGTTTGCGAGCGCAGGTGGACTTGCTCCGCCGGAGCGAACGGGGGGATCGGGGGGGAAGTTGAGCGCAGCGTCCCCCGAAGAAGAGGGACGCGGAAACGGGAGAAGCTGATGCTCAAGCTAGAGCTGGTTCAAAAGACGCTCAAGACTGAGGTCGTCGGCGCGCGGGTCGAGTCGTTCGACTTCGTGAGCACCGACTCTCGCACCGTCGGGGAGCGGGCGCTTTTTGTGGCGCTGCGCGGGCCGACGCACAACGGCCACGATTTCATCGGCGCCGCATTTGACCGCGGGGCGACGGGGGCGGTGATCGAGCGGGCGTTCATCGACAGGGCCAAGGTGATGCTGGGCCGCAAGATCCAGAAGTTCACGCTCGTGCCGGTCCCGGACACGCTTCAGGCGCTGGGCGATCTGGCCTCGGCGCACCGCGCCCAGTTTGGCGTCCGGATTGCGGCGGTCACCGGTTCAAACGGGAAGACCACCACCAAGGAGATGATCGCGGCGATCCTCTCCGAGGCGGGCACCGTGCTCAAGACCGAGGGCAACTTCAACAACCTCATAGGCCTCCCCTTGACGGTCTTCGGAATCGGCCCCGCGCACAACTTCGCCGTGCTGGAGATGGGCATGAGCCAGCCGGGCGAGGTCCGGCGGCTGGCGCAGATCGCCCGCCCGGACGCCGCAATCGTCACAAACGTCCACCCGGCCCACCTCGAGGGGATGGGCACGGTCGAATCGATCGCGGACGAGAAGTGGCAGATCTACGAAGGTCTGGGCGTCAACGGGACGGCCGTCGTCAACATGGACGACCCCGTGCTCGCCGCCCGCGCCTCCGGCCTCAAGGAGAAGAAACTGACGTTCGGGTCCGCACCGAAATGCGACGTGCGCCTTTCCGCGGTCGAGTCCCGGGGGACCGAGGGACAGCGGCTTGTGCTCAACGTGAAGGGCCGCAGGGTCGAGGCGCACATCCCCCATCTCGGACGGCACAACGCCCTCAACGCGACGGGCGCGGCCGCCGCGGCGGTCGCCCTGGGAGCGGAGCCCGAGTGCATTCCGGCCGGGCTGGAGTCCGTGGAGATCGTCCCGAGGCGCCTTCAGCACGAGGTCGTTGGCGGCGTGCACGTACTGAACGACGCCTACAATGCGAACCCCAAATCGATGGAAGGCGCCATAGACACGCTCTGCTCTCTGGCCGCCGGGGCGCGCTCGTTCGCCGTGCTGGGCGACATGCTCGAGCTCGGCCCCCGTTCGGCGGAGCTTCACGAAGATCTCGGGCGCGTCATCGCCGAAAAGAAGGTCGCCGTGCTGGTCGTGTTGGGAACCGAGTCGGCAAACACGGTCAAGGGCGCCATCGCCGCGGGGATGGACCCGGGAGCCTGCTTCAAGGCGGTCGACGCCCCCGACGCGGCGTGGCTCCTTCGAAAACGCGCCCGGCCGGGGGACTGGGTCCTCATCAAGGGTTCGCGGGGGATGAAGATGGAACTGGTTTTCGAGCAGTTCAAATCGTCGTTCGCGGGAGCCTAGGCGCGATGCTTTTTCATCTGTTCTATCCGCTCAGGGCCGAGTTCGCGTTCTTCAACGTGTTCCGCTACCCGTCTTTCCGGGTCATCGCGGCCGCCGTCATGGCTTTCTTCATCGTCTACTACCTGATCCCCTGGTTCATCAGGTGGATGCGTGCCGCGGGAGTGGGCCAGCCGATCCGCGACGACGGGCCGGAGTCGCACCTCGCCAAGCAGGGGACACCTACGATGGGAGGCGTGATCATCCTCTGCGCCGTCATCGTGCCGGCGCTGCTTCTATGCAACCTGAAGAACTACTACGTGTGGACGGTGACGGTCGTCATGGTCTGTTTCGGCCTCGTCGGTCTCGCGGACGACCTGGCGAAGGTGCGGGCGCGGAACTCGAAGGGGGTCCCCGGGAGACTGCGCCTGCTGCTCGAGTTCGGGATCGCAGGGATCGCACTCGCCGTAATCACGATGTTCTACAGGTTCAGCACGAATTTCTCGCTGCCGTTCATCAAGACGCAGATCTTCAACCCCGACCTCGGGGTCGTCTACGTGGGGTTGGGGATGCTCGTCATCGTCGGCACCGCCAACGCCGTCAACCTCACCGACGGGTTGGACGGGCTGGCAATCGGGCCGTCAATAGTGTCGTCAGGCACCTTTCTCATCCTCGCGTACGGAACGGGGACCGTGATAGCGGGTTTCAACATCGCCGAGTACCTCAAGATCCCCCACGTCCCCGGTGTCGAAGAACTGGCGGTCGTGTGCGGGGCGCTTCTGGGCGCCGGCATCGGGTTTCTCTGGTACAACGCCAACCCGGCCGAGATCTTCATGGGGGACGTCGGGTCGCTCTCGATCGGCGGGGCGTTGGGAACGATGGCCGTGCTCACCAAGATGGAAATCCTCTCGATGCTCATCAACGGCCTGTTCCTGATGGAGACCGTGTCGGTGATCGTCCAGTCCGGCGTGTACAAGTACTACCGCCGGACAAAGGGAAAGGAATACGCCGACACGCACCGGGTGTTCAGGATGGCGCCGATTCACCACCACTTCGAAAGGGTCTGGGCCGAAGACCTGGGGCGCCCGCCCAAGGAGGTCGAGCCCAAGGTGATCGTGAGGCTCTGGCTGGTGGCGGGTCTCTTGTCGCTCGCGGCGCTCGGGACGCTCAAACTGAGGTGAGGCAGGGGCAGCGAGCAGCGAGAAGTGAGAAGTGCGAGACGAGGCCCCCGGCGGGCTTGCCCCGCCGGAGCCGGCGATCCAAGGGAGAGGGCGAAGTGAGAACGAGAGTTCAGACGTTGGAGATCAGACGACCTCCGAACCGGGGTGACTGTGGGTCGATTTGACGGACAGAACGTCGTTGTGGTCGGGCTCGCGAAGAGCGGGGTTGCGGCCGTCCGCCTGCTCGTGCGCGAGGGCGCGCGCGTTGTCGCCACCGACGCGAGGCAGTCGGCGGAGCTCGCGCCGGCGCTCGCGGTCCTTGACGGGACGGGCGTCCGCTTCGAGCTTGGCGGGCACGACCCGGCGACGCTCTCGGGCGCCGACCTCGTCGTCGTCTCCCCCGGGGTGCGCACCGACACGGCGCTTTTTGGGCCGGCGCGCCGAAGGGGCGTGCGCGTGATCGGCGAACTGGATCTCGCCTCGGCGTTTCTCCCGTGTCCCGCGGTCGCGGTGACCGGAACGAACGGGAAGAGCACCACGACGGCGTTTTTGGGCCACCTCCTTCTGGCCGCGGGGACGCGTGTGTTCGTCGGCGGGAACCTCGGCACGCCGCTTTCCGACGCGGTCCTTTCCGGCGAGGCGATCGACGTCGCGGTTGTCGAGGTGTCGTCGTTCCAGCTTGAGACGATCGAGGCCTTCAGACCCGCGGTATCGCTTTTCTTGAATCTGAAGCCCGACCACATGGACCGGTACCCCACGTTCGGCGACTACGCTGCGGCCAAGGCCAGGATATTCATGAACCAGGGTCCTGAGGACTCGGCGGTGTTGAATGCCGACGACCTCGAGGTCGGGAAGGCGGCGTCGGGGATCCGGCCGAGGGTGTTCGGGTTCTCGTCTTCCCGCGCGCTCGAGCGGGGCGTGACGATCAAGATGAAGCCCGGCGCCTTCGAGCTTGTATGGGCGGCCGGAGGTGGGGCCGAGGCCTATCTCTTGAGGAACCCCCGGATCCCCGGACGCCACAACGCCGAGAACGCCGCCGCCGCGCTGGCCGCGGCGCGCCTGTGCGGGGCGCCCCCTGCGGCGGTCGCCGAGGCGCTCAACACGTTTGCCGGACTCGAACACCGGATCGAATTCGTCGCGGACAGGGGCGGCGCCGCCTGGTACAACGACTCGAAGGCCACCAATGTCGATTCGGTCGCCGTGTCGCTTGGGTCCCTAGACCGCCCCATCGTCTGGATTGCCGGCGGCCGCCACAAGGGCGCGCCGTACGCGCCGCTTCGGGACCTCGTGGCGGGACGGGTCAAGGCGGGCCTCCTCATCGGGGAGAGCGCACCGCTCATCGCGGCCGACCTCGACGGGGCGGCACCGTTCACGATGTGCGGAACGCTCGAGAATGCGGTGAAGGCCGCGGCGGAGGCGGCGGCGCCGGGGGACGCCGTGCTCCTGTCCCCCGCGTGCTCGTCCTATGACCAGTTCGCGGACTACGAGGAGCGGGGCCGCGTCTTCAAGACGTTGGTCAAGGCCCTCCCGGGAGGGCCCCGTGCATAGGCCGGGCTCATATCACGCGCTCCTCACGTTCTCGGTGCTGGCGCTCCTGTGCGTCGGCGTCGTGATGGTCTACTCGTCGAGCGCGATGTTCGCCGAAAAGGAGAACGACACCGAGTTCTTCCTGAAGAAGCAGATGTTCTTCGCCCTCCTGGGCGTCGCCGCGATGGTAGCGGCAAAAAACGTGGACTACCGGCGGCTGCGCGTGCTGGCCTACCCGCTCCTAGCGCTGGCGTTCGTTGCACTGGTGGCGGTGCTGATCCCGAAGCTCGGCGCGCACATCAACGGGGCGCGCCGCTGGATCCGGCTGGGGCCGGTCCAGTTTCAGCCGGCCGAGTACGTGAAGCTGGCGCTCATCGTGTACCTCGCGTACTCCCTTGCCCGCAAGCAGGAGAAGATCAAGTCGTTCACGGTCGGCTTCCTCCCGCACGTGATGCTGGTCGGGATGCTCTGCCTGTTGCTGCTCAGACAGCCCGACTTCGGGACCTCGGTAGTCCTGTTCTTCATCCTCTTCGCCATGCTCTTCGTGGCCGGGGCCAAGATCTCGTACCTTCTGGGGGCGATCATGGTGGCGGCGCCGTTTGCCTACCACGTGATCATGAGATCGGAATACCGCGCGAAACGCATGCTCGCCTTCCTGAACCCGTGGGAGCACCGCCGCACGATCGGGTACCAGGTGACCGAGTCGCTGATGACCATCGGGTCCGGCGGGATGTGGGGGATGGGTCTGGGCGAGGGGAAACAGAAGCTGTTCTTCCTCCCGGCGGCGCACACGGACTTCATTTTCGCAATCATAGGCGAGGAGTTCGGGTTTGCGGGAATCATCGGAGTGGCGCTCCTGTTCGTGCTGTTCGTGTACTCCGGGATCCAGATCGCGATGCGCGCGGGCGACCTCTTCGGGATGTTCCTGGCGTTCGGGGTGACCGCGGCGATAGCCGCACAGGCGGTGGTGAACATGATGGTGGTCACCGGCCTGCTGCCGACGAAGGGGTTTACGCTCCCGTTCGTATCGTATGGCGGGTCGTCGTTGGTCATCACGATGGCCGGCGTGGGCCTGCTGCAAAGCGTGCATGCGGTCAGGGGCACGCCGCCGCCCGTCGCGGCGGACGACGAGCTTCCGGCGCCGGTCGCCGCGCCGGCCGGTGCGAGCGCGCGGGTGTTGAGGCCGCTCCGGCGGCTCAGGTCCCTGATGCCGCGGGGCAGGAACAGGCGGAGATGAGCAGATGAGGACCGGTGTCAAAATGCTTGTCGCGGGCGGCGGGACCGGAGGGCACCTCTTCCCCGGGGTGGCGATCGCCGAGGAACTTCTGTCGCGTGCGCCCGGAAACGCCGTGTCTTTCGCGGGCACCGAGCGGGGGCTTGAGGCCCGCCTCATTCCGCAGAAGGGGTACGCGCTCGATTTGATCCGCGTGCGGCCGCTCCGTGGACAGGGGTTCGGCGGGTTCATCCGGGGTCTCTTTGCGCTCCCGATCTCGCTCATCGAGTCCGTTCGAATCCTCCGGGCCCGCCGGCCGGACATCGTCATCGGCGTCGGCGGTTATGCCTCGGGCCCGATGGTCATTGCCGCGTGGCTCATGAGGATCCACCGCGTGATCATGGAACAGAACACCATCCCGGGCACCACGAGCCGGCTGCTCGGCAGGTTCGCCGAGGCGGTCTTCATCGCGTTCGAGATCTCGGCGCGTTACTTCCCGCGGGGCAGTACGCACCTGCTCGGAAACCCCGTGCGGCGCACGCTTCTCGACAACTACATCCACAGCCGGGTTCCTACGAGCGCGTTCACGCTTCTTGTCTTCGGCGGCTCGCAGGGGGCTCACGTTCTCAACACCTCGGTTGCCGACGCGGTCGAGTTGATGGGGCCCGAGCGGGACGGGATGGCGCTCATCCACCAGACGGGGAAGGCGGACCTCGACGAGATCAAGGCGCGGTACCGGGCGCTGGGTTACGACGCGTTTGTGACGGAGTTCATCGACGACATGTCGACGGCATACAAGCGGGCGGACCTCGTGATCTGCCGGGCGGGCGCGACGTCGGTCGCCGAGATGGGCGTGTGCAAGAAACCGTCAATTCTCGTCCCGTTCCCGTTCGCCACGGACGACCACCAGACCAAAAACGCCGAGGCCATGGCGGCCGCGGGCGCGGCCGTGGTCATCAGGCAGGAGAACCTGGGCGCCGAGTCGCTCCTGGCGACAATCCGAAGCCTCCGGGACAGCCCGGAAAAGCTGCGTGCGATGGAGCAGGCCGCGGGGACGTTCGGGCGCCCCGAGGCGGCGCGGGAAGTGGTGGATCTCTGTATTGAGATCGTGGAGGGGAAGGCATGAGTCTCTTTAGGAGCAGGGTCTGCCGGATCCACTTCGTGGGGATCGGCGGCACGGGGATGAGCGGGATCGCCGAGGTGCTCGCCGCGATGGGCCACGCCGTGAGCGGTTCGGACCTTGCCTCAAACGACGCGACGCGCAGGCTCGTCTCGCTGGGCGTAGCCGTGCACAAGGGCCACGCGGCGGCAAACATCGCCGGCGCGGACGTGGTCGTGCGCTCGTCCGCGGTGACCGAGGACAACCCCGAGATCGCCGCCGCGCGCAAGGCGCGGATCACGGTGATACCCCGGGCCGAGATGCTCGCCGAGATCGCGCGCCTGAAATACAGCGTCCTCGTGGCGGGTGCGCACGGCAAGACCACGACCACCTCGCTCATCGCCGAGATCGCGTCGCACGCGGGCCTCGACCCGACCATCGTCATCGGCGGGCGCCTAAGAAGCCTCGGTGCCAACGCGCGGCTGGGGCAGGGAGAGTACCTCGTGGCCGAGGCCGACGAAAGCGACGGGTCGTTCCTGAAGCTCCTGCCGACCGTCGCGGTCGTGACGAACATTGACCGGGAGCACCTGGATCACTACCAGACGCTCGGCAACGTCCTCGCGGCGTTCACGGAGTTCCTCAACAAGGTCCCGTTCTACGGGAAGGCGATAGTGTGCCTCGACTGTCCGCATGTTCAGGAGATCGTGCCGCGGATCGTGAAGGGCACCGTGACGTACGGCTTCTCGGCGCAGGCCGAGTACCGCGCAACGGACGTTCGGGCCGAGGGCGGCAGGCTGGAGTTCGCGGCCTGGCGGGGGCGAAAGCGGCTCGGGACGTTCTCGGTTGCGCTCACCGGCAGGCACAACGTCCTCAACTCGCTGGCGTCCATCGCCGCGGCCGAGGAGTTGGGGGTCGCGCCCGAGGTCGCGGCCGGGGCGCTGTCGGCGTTCAAAGGGATTCACAGGCGATATGAAATCGTCGGCGTCGAGGCGGGGGTCACGGTCGTCGACGACTACGGGCACCACCCGACCGAGATCCGGGCGACGCTTGCGGGGGCGCGCGAGGGCGCGGCCGGGAGGGTCGTCGTCGCCTTCCAACCGCACAGGCACACCCGCACGTTCCACCTTTTCGACGAGTTCGTCACGGCGTTCAATGACGCCGACGTTCTGCTGCTGGCCGACATCTATGCTGCGGGGGAAAGGCCCATCGAGGGCGTCAGCGCCAGGCGGTTGTGCGGGGCGATCGCCGAACACGGCCACGGAAACGTGCGGTACGTCGGAAGGCGCGAGCAGATCGCGGCGGAGCTGGCTGCGGTGGCCAAAAACGGTGACACCGTCCTGACGCTCGGGGCGGGCGATATCTGGAAGACCGGCCGCGAGCTTCTGGATCTGCTCCGCGCCGGCGGGAGGGGTGAGTAGGATGGAGCGGGGCATCATTGACACGATCAAGGGCGTGGCGCGCGGACAGTTCCTGGCGGGCGAGCCGCTTGAGCGGCACTGCTCGTTTCGGATCGGCGGGCCGGCAGATCTGTTCTTCGTCCCCGCCGGCCGCGAGGACTTCCTGGCGTCCTGGAAGGTCCTGGGGGCGGCGCGCGTGCAGTCCCTGGTGATCGGCAACGGGACGAACGTGCTGTTCGGCGACGCAGGCGTGCGGGGCGCCGTGCTCCGCCTCAAGGACGGTTTCGACCACTTGCGTATTTCGGACATGGACGAGGCGAAAAAGACCGTGGTCCTCGAGGTCGGGGCGGGCGTGCCCCTTGCGAGGCTGCATCTGTTCGCCTCAAAGAAGGGGTTCTTGGGGACGGAGTTCACGTTCGGGATTCCCGGCACCGTCGGTGGGGCCATCTTCTGCAACGCGGGGACAAGGCTGGGCACGATGAGCGGAATCGCAAGCGAGATCGAGGTCGCAGGACCGGACGGGAAGGCGCGGTGGCTCGGCGCCGCCGGGGCGGGGTTCGGGTACCGGACGTGCAGGCTCCTGCCCGGCTCGGCCGTCCTCGGCGCGCGCGTGGGCCTCGCCATCGGGGGGCGCGACGTCGCGACGACCGACGTCCGCGAGCTGAAGGCGTACCGGGCCAAGTGCCAGCCCCTCGGGCGCCCGTCCGCCGGGTCCGTCTTCAGGAACCCCGAGGGGGACTTCGCGGGGAGGCTCATAGAGGCGTCGGGGCTGAAGGGACTCCGGCTGGGCGGGGCCGAGGTCTCGCCTGTGCACGCCAACTTCATCGTGAACCGCGGGCGCGCCACCGCCGCGCAGGTGAAGAGACTCATGGAAATCGTCCGGGCCGAGGTCGAGCGCACGCAGAAGGTCCGTCTCGAGCCTGAGATTCACGTACTGGGGGATTTTTTGAAGGAGGAGCAGTGAACCATGGGACGGTTGAGGAAAAGATCAGAACTCGTGGTCGTCTTCGGGGGCCGCTCGGGCGAACACGAGGTCTCGCTCCGGTCGGCGGTGAGCATCCTTCGGTCGGCGTCGCCGAAGAGGTACCGTGTCACCCCGGTCGGCATCAGAAAAGACGGTACCTGGAGGGCGATGAGATCGGGCCCGGCGGCGCGGGTTCCTGTTGAGCGGCTGCCGTCCCTTGTTCTCTCGTCGGGCGCGCCGGCGGCGCTCGTGCCTTCGCGCGGCGGCGCACGGCTCGTCGATCTTCGCGCCGGGACGTCGATCTGCCGGCCCGGCGTGGTCTTTCCGGTTCTGCACGGGACGTACGGGGAGGACGGCACGATCCAGGGACTCCTTGAGATGTGCGGCGTGGCCTACGTCGGCGCCGGGGTGCTGGGTTCGTCGGTCGGGATGGACAAGGTGATCGCAAAACGCGTGATGCGCGACGCCGGATTGAACATAGTCCCGTTCGCGGTCTGGATGCGCGGCGGACCTCTGGCGCCCGTCGTGCGCGAGTCCGAACGCCGTTTCGGTTATCCCGTATTCGTCAAGCCCGCCAACATGGGCTCGTCCGTCGGCATCTCCAAGGCCGGGGGCCGGGCGGGGCTTCTGCGGGCGCTGCATGAAGCGGCTAGGTATGACGGGAAGGTCCTGGTCGAAAAGGCCATCGACGCCCGCGAGATCGAGTGCGCCGTTCTCGGGAACAGCAACGTCCGGGCGAGCGTCCCGGGTGAGGTGGTTCCGATAAACGACTTCTACGACTACGAGGCCAAATACCTGAAGGATGGATCAAAGACCGTCGTCCCGGCGCACCTGCCGTCCGCCGTGACGCGGCGCGTGAGGGAACTTGCGGTAAGGGCATTTCGGGCGCTCGCGTGCGAGGGGATGGCGCGTGCGGACTTCTTTCTCGACCGGAGAAACGGGGCGCTCTATGTGAACGAGATCAACACGATTCCCGGGTTCACGTCGATCTCGATGTACCCCATGATGTGGCGGGCCGCAGGGATGACGTACTCGGCGTTGTTGGACCGGCTGGTGGCGTTGGGGATCGAACGGCACCGCGAGCGGATGAGAAACGTGACGGAGCACGGATAAGGGATGGGAAACAACAGGAGAAAAAAGGATCGTCGGCAGTCGCTCAGGGCCGCGGTGGTCAACACCGCCTGGTTCGTGAGGAGGACATGGATCTGGATGCTGCTGCCCGTCGTCCTCGCGGCGGCCGGGTACGGGTTCTATCGCGGGTACTGGTTCATCCACACGACGGAGTATTTCAGGATCGACGGCATCGACGTCACCGGATGCAAACGGTCGCGGCCGCACGAGATCATCGAGCTCTCGGGGGTGAAGAAGGGAGAGAGCATTTTCGACAAGGACATCAAGGTGATGGCGGACCTGGTGTACGCCCACCCGTGGGTGGCGGGCGTGAAGGTCAGCCGGAAGCTCCCGCGCACCATATTGATTGAGGTGGCCGAGCGCGAACCCGCCGTTCTGGTCGCGATGCAGGCCGTGTACATGGCCGATCGCGATGGCCGAGTGTTCAAACGCGTGGTGTCGCACGACGACGTCAGGCTGCCGGTCGTCACGGGGATCTCGCGCGACGACTATCTCAATGCCGAGGAGCGGTCGCGTTCGCTCATCCGGACGGCCATCGATCTCGCCGACGAGTTCGCCCGGCAAAAGGTCGGGAAGGAAATCTCCGAGATTCGCGTCGATCCGGTCGAGGGTTGCACCGTGTTCACGGCCGACCGGGCCATGGAGGTCCGGTTCGGCCGCGGGCGGTTCGCCGAGCGGACAGCCCTTTTGCGCGACGTGCTGTTCGAGTCGGCCAGAAGGGGCTGGCAGCCGGCGGCGATTCACCTCGACAACGACTTCAGGACCGATTGGGTGGCGGTTAGGCTTCAGTGAGACGTGAGAGGTGGAAAGTGAGAAGTCAGAGACGAGGCCCCCGGCGGGCTTGTCCCGCCGGAGCCGACGAAAGGGGCGGTGAGTGAAGAACGGCGGGATGCAACAATGGCAGCCACCGATCCTGAAAGGGTCGTGGAGAATAGACACCTCTGGCAACCAACGTTTTCAAACGTTTTTTGAAAGGGAGGAGCAAGATGGCCAAGCGTGAAGAACTGATCGTAGGGCTCGACATCGGCACGACCAAGATATGCGCCGTTGTCGGGGAGACCACGGCCGAGGGGATCGACGTGATCGGCGTCGGGACCAGCCCAAGCCGCGGCCTCCGGAAGGGCGTGGTGGTCAACATCGACCACACGGTCAACGGGATCGTCAAGGCCATCGAGGAGGCCGAGCTGATGGCCGGGTGCGAGATCACCAACGTCTACTCGGGGATAGCCGGCAGCCACATCCGCGGGATCAACTCCCGCGGGATGGTGGCGGTCAAGGACAAGGAGGTCGAGCGCTACGACATCGACCGCGTGATCGACGCGGCAAAGGCCATCCCGCTCCCGACCGACCGTGAGATCATCCACATACTGCCGCAGGAGTACATCATCGACGAGCAGGACGGGATCAAGGAGCCGCTCGGGATGGCCGGTGTCAGGCTCGAGGCCAAGGTCCACATCGTGACCGGCGCCGTCTCGGCGGCGCAGAACCTCGTGACCTGCGCCAACAAGGCCGGCCTCCAGGTCGAGTCCATCGTGCTCCAGCCGCTTGCGTCGGCCGTGGCGGTGCTGTCGGAGGACGAGAAGGAGCTGGGCGTCGCGCTGGTCGATGTCGGCGGCGGCACGGCCGACATCGCGGTCTTTTCGGACGGGAGCATCGTCCACACGAGTGTGATACCGTTGGGCGGAAACCACATCACCAACGACATCGCGGTGGGCCTGCGGACGCCGGCTGACGAGGCCGAAAAGATCAAGATCAAGTACGGCTGCGCGATGACCTCGATGGTAAGCAAAGAAGAGAACATCGAGGTGCCCTCGGTGGGCGGCCGCCAGCCCCGCGTGCTCTCGCGCCAGATCCTGGCCGAGATCATCGAGCCCCGGGTCGAGGAGATATTCCAGCTTACGCACACCGAGATCCAGAAGTCGGGGTACGAGGAGCTTCTGGCCTCGGGGGTCGTCATCACCGGCGGCTCGACTCTCATGGAGGGGATGCCGGAGATGGCCGAGGAGGTGCTCGGGATGCCGGTACGGCGCGGCTACCCGCAGGGCGTGGGCGGGCTGACCGACGTCGTGAAGTCGCCCGCGTACTCGACCGGCGTGGGGTTGGTGCTGCACGGGTTGAAGCGCACCGACGACATGCGCTGGAAGCGGAAGAACAACGGGCGTTTCGGCGCCGTGTTCGCCAGAATATGGGACTGGATCGTCGCCAACATCGTTTGAGCGTGCCGCAACCGAACCAACCACGGAGGACAACATGATACGCATAGTCGAGGACTTAAGGAGGCCGGCGAGAATAAAGGTGGCCGGCGTCGGCGGCGGCGGGTGCAACGCCATCAACACGATGATCCAGGCGGGACTCGAGGGCGTCGATTTCGTCGCCGCCAACACCGACGTGCAGTGCCTCGAGAACCACCTGGCGCAGTTCAAGGTCCAGCTTGGCCCCACGCTCACCAAGGGGCTGGGGGCCGGCGCCAACCCCGAGATCGGCCGGCAGGCGGCGCTCGAGGTCCAGGAGGCCATAGGCGAGGCCGTGGGCGAGGCCGACATGGTCTTTGTGACGGCGGGGATGGGGGGCGGAACGGGGACCGGCGCCGCGCCGATTCTGGCCAACGTCGCCCGCTCGATGGGCATCCTGACCGTAGGCGTCGTGACCAAGCCGTTCGACTTCGAGGGGAAGCGCCGCATGAGGCAGGCGACCGAGGGGATCGCCGAGCTCAAGGACGCCGTCGACACGCTCATCATCATTCCCAACCAGCGGCTCCTTTCCATCGCCGACGAGGCCATGCCGCTCCTGGTCGCGTTCAAGAAGGTCGACGAGGTGCTGCTGAACGCGGTGCAGGGGGTCTCGGACCTCATCAACGTCAACGGCCTTGTGAACCTCGACTTCGCCGACGTGAAGGCCATCATGTCGAACCAGGGCCTGGCACTCATGGGGACCGGGCGGGGTTCGGGGGCCAAGAAGGCCACCGAGGCGGCGCGCGCCGCGGTGACGAGCCCGCTTTTGGACGACATCGAGATCGACGGCGCGACCGGCGTCCTAATGAACATCACCGGCGGGCTCGATCTTTCGCTCCGCGATGTGGACGACGCGTGCAGTTGCATCCGCGAGGCCGCGCACCCCGACGCCAACATCATCTTCGGCGCCGTGATAGACGAGCGCCTGAAAGACGAGTTCAAGATCACCGTCATCGCCACCGGGTTCGACCGGAGCCAGCAGGCGCGCCGAGAGGTCATAGCGCGGGCGGGCGGCGAAAACCGCGACCGGCCGACGTACATCCGGATGAAAAAATCCGAGGTCCGCGCCGCGGCGGCGCCGCAGGAGGTCAAGGAGGAGGAAAAGTTCGCGCGAATCCTAAAGGAACTCTCCGGCGCCGGCGTCGAGGCCGAAAACGAATACGACATCCCCACGTACCTGCGCAAGACCAACGAAGGAGGGTCGCCGTAGGAAGGCGACAGACGGCAGGCGGTGGCCCCCGGCGGGCTTGTCCCGCCGGCGCCGTCGATTGAGTAAGGAGTCGGGGACACGACAAGGCACCACCCAATCGACGGCTTGCATGACGCACCGAGCGGCGTTTTGGAGTGCGGCGGCTTGACGCCGCCTTTCTCCGCCGGGGCTTGACCCGGCGTGCGAGGGTGCATCTCCGATTTTGGGGAACACGAAACTGACTCCCGGATTGGCCGGGCCGCCACCTTCCCGGCGCCCGTTCTGAACCGCGCGGGAGGCAACTTGGTTTGCTCCCGGCCGCGCGCGCCGGACAGGCAGAACGTGCACCGGGCAGGCGTCGCCCCGGCCTTCGTGTCACCCCAGTTGCGGGGATGCACCCGGGCGTGCGACTTCCTGTGCAAATTTCCCCCGGGATCGTGTATAATCATCCGGGTTTTTGAAACCGGCATCGGTGGAGGGCGTCATGAAGGGGAACAGGCCCATCTCGTTGTTGTTCTTGCCGTCTGCGGCGGTGTTTTTTGGTGCTTGGGCCGCCGCGGGCGGCTGCAGCGACGCGGTGAACCCGGTGGGCGGGGGAAGCGACGGCGCCGCGGGGCCGCGCGACGGCGGGCCGCAGGTGAAAACCTGCTCGAGCTCGCTCGAGTGCGGCTCCGGCGAGGAGTGCAAGGGCGGCACGTGCGTCGCGGTCGCAAGCGACGGCGGCCCGGACCTTGACGGCGGCGGGGACGCGGACATCCCCAACGGCGATGCCGAGTCGTGCCAGGCGGGCGCGTGCGGGCCGGGGAACCGGTGCAACGCCGAGACCGGGAAGTGCGAGGCGGCGGCCATCGTAAAGGCCGACCCCGACAACCTCGACTTCGGCGCGGTGCCGTACAACACCGAGGTCAAACGATCGCTCTCGGTGAGCAACGTCGGGTCCGTTGATCTTACGGTCACCAGCGTCCAGTTCGAGCAAGGCACCAACCCCGACCCCGCGAATCCGATCTTCTCGTACGCCGCGGGCAAGCCGCTTCCCGTGACGCTCAAGCCGACCGAATTCGTCGGCATCGAAGTGACGTACCGGCAGGACGACGCGAAACCGGACACCGGGGCGCTCCTCGTCACAAGCTCGGACCTGGATGCTCCGCTCCTGCGGGTGCCCATGAAGAGCGTGTACAAGGGCGTCCCCGACCTTGCCATCGTCGACAGCTCAAAGAACCCGCCCGAGGTCCTCTACCCGCTGCCGGGCGACGCCGACGAGTACACAGTGGACATCGGAAACGTCGACATCGGGGCGTCAAAGGAAACGGTCGTGACGTTCCTCAACACGACGGGCGGCGACGCTGTCTTCTCAATCGCCGAGGTAAAGGCGCATAAGAAGACCGACAACGAATTCGCGATCTCGTTTAAGGACCCGGCCGATCCGTCAAAGACGCTCGCCGTTCCGGTGTACATGGGGGCCGGGGCGACCGTGGACATGCACGTTGTCTACGCTCCGACCATCAAGGTCGAGGACGAACAGACCGACCTCGATCTCATCACCAACGACGACGACGTGAACAACGACGGCGCCGCAGGCGGGAACATCCTTTACGTAAAGCTCCGGGCCAAGGGCGGCTGGGCGCCCCCCGGGATCTCGGTCGACAAGACCTCGGTGGACTTCGGCGAGGTGCAGGTCAACAGCACGGGCACCGTCCCCGTCAAGGTCTGCAACACCGGCACCACGCAGCTCAACATCGCCGCAAGCTCCGGCCTCGAAACGCCGGGGACGGATTATTCGACAAGCCCCGCCACGCTCGAGATGGCGCTGGGCGCAAATGGGTGCGTGGACGTGACGGTGACCTTCGCCCCCCTGACGCTGGGAAAGAAGGACAACGTGCTCGTCATAGACAGCGACGACCCGGTCAACCCTGAGCTGCGCGTTGCGCTCACCGGAGTCGGGACGAATCCGACCATATCCGTCGACCCCCAGAGAATAGACTTCGGCGACGTGGCCTTCGGCGTCCCCGCGGCGCCCGTCAAGGTGACGGTCAAGAACACAGGCGTGGGGAGCCTTTCGGTTTCGACGATCGATCTGACGCAGGGGTCGGCCGCCGACTATTCGCTGGCGGGCAAGCCCGCGCTCCCCGCGACGCTTCTGGAGAACCAGGGGAACTCCATCGAATTCAACGTGGCGTTCACCCCCGCGCTGGTCGGCAGCGGGATTTCCGGGGCCGTCCAGATAGACAACGGCGACAACAAAAACCCGCACCTGACAATCCCGCTCACCGGCAACGGCGTGAACCGCAAACCCGACGGCGAGGTCTGCAACGTGGACGGCGAGTGCGCCGGCGGCCACTGCTGCACCGGGAAGTGCTCGTCGTGGAAGGACCCCGAAAACTGCGGCGCCTGCGGCACCCCGTGCACGCTTCCCGACGCGACGCCCACGTGCGCCACGGGCACATGCAAGGTCGCATCGTGCGACTCAGGCCACGCAAATTGCGACATAAATGACGCCAACGGCTGCGAGCTCGCGCACGTGGACTACCCGTCCGGAAATACATGTAACAACCCCTCGGACGCCGGTTCGGCCTGTGGGGACAACAGGTGGTGGAGCGTGTTCAAAGGCTGCCACACGGCGGTCTGGGACTCGACGCCGTTCAAGGTCGAGACGGGCAATACGTCCAAGTGGTTCCAAGCGACGGCGACGAATTGCATGCAAATTGCTTGCACTGACCCGGTGCGCCACAGGGTCCAGCTCACGGTCCCGGTGGGCGTCGAATACGACCTCTGCGTTTACAAGGCCGGCTGCGCCAGCGCCGAGTGCACCACCGCCACCGCGTCCGCGCCGGTGACCGTGGAAGTGAACAGCGAACCCAAAGAGGAACTCGACTTCACATACGTAGCCGAAGTCCGCTTCAAGACCGGCACTTCCTGTGAGAACTGGTCACTCTCATTCACGGGCATACTACAGCAGTGACTCGGCGGTTGATGTGGCGGTGTTGGCGGTTTGATGCGATCGACGCGCGGTCACGGGTCTTCAAACGCGCAGCGGAACCCGAGGTGACCGACTGCTGCTGTCGGGATGTTCAGGTTGCGCGTGGAAGCGCGCAGGTTCCAGCTGTCCATTGTTTCCCATGAACCGCCCCGGAGGACCCGGTAGGTGCCTCTGGGAGAATCCAACCAGGCGCTGCCGTCATTCGGCGCACCGTTGTAGTTGAGGTGGTGATCGTCTTCAACCCACTCCCAAACGTTCCCGATCATGTCCAGAGTGCCATAGGGGCCTACGCCGAGCGGTTTGCTCCCGACGACAGCGGTCTTGTTGTTGCCACAGCTTGTAGTGTTCTGAACTGCGTGGTCGCACGCCAACCCGGTGTTTCCCCATGGGTACTTTCGGCTGTCGGGTCCACGCGCGGCTTTTTCCCACTGCGCTTCGGTAGGCAACTTTTTTCCCGCCCATTCGCAGTACGCATTGGCCTGACCCCACTCCAAACATACCGCCGGCTTGGAGCTTTCCCGGGATTCCCAAGGGAGAACGCCTTGAACCCAATTCGAACCGTTCCACACGTAGCATTGACCGTCATCAATGTGGTGAGTGCAGGCGCCAGCCGTGGTGCAGCCCTCGAGATCACCCATGGTCACTTCATACTTGTCGATCTTGAACGCCGGCACCACCACCTCATGCCGCGGGTTCTCGTCATTTTGACACTCGTTATCCACCGCTCCGTTACAACCCATCTGAAACGCCAGCGCAGGCACGTCGCACATGTCGCCGCCTTTTCCCGTGTGTGAAGGGTCGCAGAGTTGGCAGGCCGGCGGGATGCAACCGCACACGTTCGGCGTTCCGGCGCCACCGCAGGTTTTGGGCACAACGCAATTGTCAGGACACGTGCCGCCGCAACCGTCGGGGCCGTCGCACTTCCCAGTACAGTCAGGGGTGCAACACCGGTTGTCCAAACAAGTTTGCGAGACTGTGCAGTCCGCCTTCACTTCTTCCCTTGTGTCGCACGAGTCGAACCAGTAGACGTCCCCGGAATCGCAGGAATATGACGAGTGGTGAGTCACGCCGCAGTTACCGTTCTGGCAAACGTTCAGGCACGTCACGCAGTCGCCGCACTTCCCGCCACATCCGTCAAGTCCGCAGTTCTTGCCCGTGCAATCCGGCGTGCAACTGTTGCAGAGGCCGGAAGAGCAACCGTACTGGCACGTACGGTCGTGCGATGGGTAGTCGCACCGGCCGCCGTTGCAGTTCCCCGTGGCGTCGTACTCGCGAATGGTGTCCGGGTCGGCGCAGACGCTTGAAGGCTGTTTGTTACAGGTTCCGCAAGATCCGTTACACCCGTCGTCGCCGCAGTTTTTCGCTGCGCAATCCGGCGTGCATCCGCACACGTGCTTGGTCAGGCCCCCGCCGCATGTGTCCGGTGACAGGCAAGTGTCCGGGCAGGTCCCTTGGCAACCGTCTGGACCATCGCATTTCCCGGCGCAATCCGGGACACAACCGGCGTCCGGGATCCCAGCATCGAAGGTGTCGGGGGTGTCGCCGTGAACGTACTCCGAATGGCAGTTTCCTTGCCCGTGTTCGGGGTGTCGCGTATACTCCCGCCGTGACATCGGGGGCGGAGTGGAGGTCACATCGAAGGTCAAAGCATAAAGAACGTGAGCCTTGCGGCGGCGCGAGAGGATCGGCGGAGGACGGTCATCGACGTCAATGGCGTGCGGTTGGGCGGCGAGTTCGTCGTCATCGCCGGGCCTTGTTCGGTCGAGTCGGAAGACCAGACCATCCGGACGGCGGTCGCGGTCAAGGCGGCCGGGGCTCATATGCTCAGGGGCGGGGCGTTCAAGCCGCGGACCTCGCCGTATGCCTTCCAGGGCCTCGGCCTCAAGGGGCTCAAGATCCTTGACAAGGCCCGGCGCGAGACGGGCCTCCCGGTCGTGACCGAGGTCGTGGACACGCGCGACGTGTCGTGGGTCGGCGAGTATGCCGATGTTCTGCAGATAGGCGCGCGGAACATGCAGAACTTCTCGCTGCTTCGCGAAGCCGGAAAGTCGGGCCGCCCGATCCTGCTCAAGCGGGGGATGCACTCGACGCTCGAGGAGTGGCTCAACTGCGCCGAGTACATTCTGGCCGAGGGAAACGGCAAAGTGGCGCTCTGCGAGCGCGGGATCAGGTCCTTCGAGACGTTTACCCGCAACACGCTCGACCTTTCGATGATCCCGGCGGTGCACAGTCAGAGCCACCTGCCGGTCTTCGTGGACCCGTCGCACGGGACGGGGGTTCTGGGCCTCATCGAGCCGATGAGTCTTGCGGCGATCGCCGCGGGGGCCGACGGTCTCGAGATCGAGGTCCACGTCGATCCGCCGGCGGCGCTCTCCGACAAGGACCAGCAGCTCACGCCCGGGGCTTTCGAAACACTCATGAAGAAGGCCGCCGCACTCCGCGCGTTCATGGAAACGCTCAACTCGGAAGACGAGGTCGCGGGCGCATCGCCCTACGGCGCCGCGAAGGACGCGTTTGCCGACTGGGTCGATTGAATCCATGGCAGCCGGGCATTCAACCGCAGAGAACGCAGAGACCGCTGAGAGGGCTTTTGTTGAGTCGCAAGAAAGGCGGTAATCACGCAAAGACGCAAAGCCGCGAAGTGATGCAGTTGGTTTTGGCGTGCCGACTTGGCGTCTTGGCGGCTTTGCGTGAGAAGAAGTGCTCTGTACTAAGTGATGATCGAAGCGGAGCAAGACTCGGAGGACTCACAACTCATGACGCTCAAGGACATTCGTGAGGACATTGATCGCATCGACGCGCGGATACTTGCGCTCTTGACCGAGCGGATGGAGCGGGCGCTCCTTACGCGGCGGCTGAAAGAAAAGGTCGAGGATCCCGGGAGGGAGGCCGCCGTGCTCGGGCGCGTGCGGCGGGCGTCCCGGGGGGTGCTTGGCGCGGAGTTTTCCGAGGACCTCTACCGCCGCGTCCTCGGTGAGGCGCGGGCGCTTCAGGCGCGCGACCCCAAGACCGTCGGGTTTCACGGCGAGCACGGGGCTTACAGCGAGATGGCCGCTTGGCATTGGAACGCGGGGACCGTCGGGATCCCGTGCCGGGAGTTCTCGGAGATATTCGACGGCGTCGAGGGCGGGCTTTTCGATTTCGGCGTTGTGCCCGTCGAGAACAGCCTGGGCGGCCTCGTCGGCCCCGTAAACGAGATGCTCACCGAAACCGACCTTCACGTCGTGGGGGCGGTGGACATGCCGGTCTCGCACTGTCTGCTGGCCCTGCACGGGAGCGACCACCGCGAGATCCGCTCGGTCTACTCGCACCCGCAGGCGCTGGCGCAGTGCCGCAGGTTTCTTGCGCGCAACCACCTCGACCCGGTCTCGTTCTACGATACCGCTGGCGCGGCAAAAATGATCGCGCAGGAGCGGGCGAAGGGCGCGGCGGCGGTTGCGAGCCGGCTGGCGGCCGGGATCTACGATCTCGAGGTCATCAAGGAGGACGTCCAGGACGCCGCGAGCAACCGGACGCGCTTTCTGGTCCTTGCGAGGGAGGCGGGCGAAGGTCCCGGGAACAAGTGCTCGGCGGTCTTCTCGACCGAGGACAAGGCCGGCGCGCTCTTCCGGACACTCGAGATCTTCGCCCGCGCGGACATTAACCTCACGCGGATCGAATCGGTCCCGAAGGGGCCGGGCGACTACGCGATCTTCGTGGACTTCGAGGGTGCCGAGCGCGAGGACCGCGTGAAAAGCGCCATCGAAGAGGCGGCCGCGGCGACCCGCGAGTTCCGCCTCCTTGGCTGCTACGAAGAAAGAAAGGTCTGAGCATGCGCGTGTTCATACTGGGGACGGGGCGGATGGGGGCGTGGCTCACCGAAGAGCTTTGTTTCGAGCACGAGGTCTGCGTCCACGACGTCGAGCCGGGGCGGATGAAATACTTCATCAAGGTCAGGCGAATCCTCGATCTTGGAGAGGTGAAGGATTTCCGGCCCGAGATCTTCATCAACTGCGTCACGCTCGGCGAGACCGTCGCGGCCTTCGAGCGCGCCATGCCGTATCTGGAGCCCGACTGCATCCTTTCGGACATCGCGTCGGTCAAGGGCGACCTCGCCGCGTTCTACCGGCGCGCCGGGAGGCCGTTCGTATCGAGCCACCCCATGTTCGGGCCGACGTTTTCGAACATTCGCGACCTCCGCGACGAGAGCGCCATCATCATCACCGAGTCGGATTCTCGGGGGAAGGAGTTCTTCCGCGCACTATACGAGCGCTTTGGCGTCCGGATCTTCGAGCGCGACTTCGCGGGGCACGACGAAACGATCGCCTATTCGCTCGGGACGCCGTTCGCCTCGACGATGGTGTTCGCGGCGTGCATGAAGGAGATCGACGCGCCCGGGACGAACTTCCGGCGGCACATGACCATCGCAAGGGGACTGCTCTCCGAGGACGACCGCCTGCTCTCGGAGATCATGTTCAACCCCCGGACGCTCAAGCAGCTCGAGACCATCAACTCGAAACTCTCGTACCTGACGCACATTATCCGCCAGAGGGACCAGGACGAAATGGTCAAGTTTCTGGCGGGACTCCGGAAGAACATCGGGCAGTAGGAACATTGCCGGGCCGTCATTTTCTCTTGACATGATGCGTCATAATTTTTACTCTCCCCGCATGATTGTCAGGGTTGTGCCAACCTTTGAATCCGGCCTCGAACCTCGGGGACCGTGAAAGGAGGAGTTGTGTGATGAAAAAGATCCGGAAGGTGGCCGTCTTGGGGGCCGGCGTGATGGGGAGCGGAATCGCCGCCCATCTTGCCAATGCCGGCGTCCCGACGCTCCTGCTCGACATCGTGCTCCCGGAGCCGGGCGAGGACGAGAAGAAGAAGGGCTGGACGAGGGACACCCCCGCGTTCCGCAACAAGCTCGCCGAGATGGGCAAACAGAACGCCGTCAAGGCGAGGCCCGCGGCGCTTCACACCCCGGACCTCGCCGACCTCATGACCACCGGCAACTTCGAGGACGACCTCCCGAAGATCGCCGGGTGCGAGTGGGTCGTGGAGGTCATCAAGGAGGACCTCGAGCTCAAGCAGGGCCTGTTCAAGAAGGTCGCCGCGCTCTGGAAACCGGGGATGATCGTCTCGTCGAACACGTCCGGGATATCCATCGAGAAGATGACCGACGGTCTTCCCAAGGAGTTCAAGGAGCACTTCCTCGTCACGCACTTCTTCAACCCCGTGCGGTACATGCGGCTCCTGGAGCTTGTTGCCGGGAAGCTCACCAAGGACGAGGTCATGGAGACGATGGCCGAGTTCGGCGAGAACGTGCTGGGCAAGGGCATCGTCTACGGCAAAGACACGCCCAACTTCGTCGCCAACCGGATCGGAGTGTTCGGCATGCTCTGGACCGTCCGGCGCATGATCGAAGACGGCTACGAGATAGACGAGATCGACGCGATCATGGGCAAGGCGATGGGCAAGCCCGGGAGCGCGGTTTTCAAGACGGTGGACCTCGTGGGCGTGGACGTGCTCTACAACATCTGCAAGCACGTCTCCGAGTCGCTCAAAGCCGATGAGATGGCCGACGTGTTCAAGGTCCCCGAGGTCTTCGCGAAGCTCAACGAGAAGAAGTGGTGGGGGAACAAGACCAAACAGGGTTTCTACAAGAAAGGTGAGGGCAAAAAGGACAAGCTCGTTATCGACTACAAGTCGTACGAGTACAGGCCGGTCAGAAAGTACGACTACGAGTCGCTCCAGGTCGCCAAGAACGAAGAGAACGTCGGGGTGCGGGTCAAAGGTATGGTGTTCGCCGACGATCGCGCCGGGCAGTTCGCCTGGAAAACGACCGCCCCTGGGCTCATCTACGCCGCCAACCGCGTGGGCGAGATCGCCGACGACATTGTCAACATCGACAACGCCATGAAGTGGGGCTTCAACTGGGATCTCGGCCCGTTCGAGGCGTGGGACGCGATTGGCGTCAAGGAATCCGTCGAGCGGATGAAGAAGGACAAACTCAAGGTTCCCAAGCGCATCCTAGACTTCCTCGCCGCCAAGAACGAGAAATTCTACGTCGTGAAACGCGGCGCAAAGCACTACTGGGACTTCAAGACCAAAAGCTACAAGAAGGTCCCCGAGAAGAAGGGCGTGATCCTGCTTTCGAACCTCAAGGAGGACAAGAAGAAGGTCGTCAAGGAGAATTTCGGAGCGACGCTCTGGGACATCGGCGACGGGGTCCTAAATATCGAGTTTCACACCAAGATGAACGCCGTTGACCCGGACATCATAGAGATGATGGGGGCCGCGATCGACATCGCCGAGAAGGACGGATGGAAGGGCGTCGTCATCGCCAACGAGAGCGCGCAGGCGTTTTCGGCGGGCGCCAACATCATGTTCCTGATGGGTGAGATTCTCGAGAAGCACTGGGAGAACGTCGAGATGGCGAGCAAGGCGTTCCAGGATGCCTGCATGCGCCTGCGCTACTCGGACATCCCCGTCATCGCCGCGCCGGCGGGACTGACGCTGGGCGGCGGGCTCGAGATGTGCCTCGCGTGCGACGGCGTGCAGGCCTACGGTGAGCTCTACGCGGGCCTGGTCGAGGCGGGCGTGGGGCTGCTCCCCGGCGGCGGCGGGAACATGCGGATGCTCGAGCGCATGCTCGAGACCGTCCCGCCCGACACCCGCGTGCAGAACTTCGGGTTCGTCGCCCGGGCATTCGAGCTCATCGCCATGGTGAAGGTCTCGATGAGCGCGGGCGAGGCGCGGAACTACCGGTACATCAGGTACACCGACGGCATCACGCTCAACCGCGACCGGCTGATTGCCGACGCCAAGGAGCGCGTCCTGCACATGGCGAAGATGGGATACCGGCGGCCGGCGCCCAAGAAATTTAGGCTTCCGGGCGAGTCCGGGTACGCGACGATCATGGCGCAGGTCAAGAGCTTCAAGGACGGGAACTACATCTCGGAGCACGACGCCAAGATCGCCGGCAAGATCGCCTGGGTGCTCTGCGGCGGCCGCACGTCCCCCAATGAGCTTGTCGGCGAGCAGTATCTGCTGGACATAGAGCGCGAGGCGTTCGTCTCGCTGTGCGGCGAGGAAAAGTCGCTCGCGCGCATCCAGTACATGCTCACGAACAACAAACCCCTGCGCAATTAGGCTGCAGGCTGTAGGCTGTAGACTGTAGGTAGCGGAATGCGAGGCAAAAGAACCCCAAGCTGAGAGCTGATGGCTGAAAGCTTTTGGCTCTTGAACGGAGGTTACGGACATGAGAGACGCAGTCATTGTTCAGGCCGTCAGGACGGCCATCGGCCGCGCCGGCAGGGGCACGCTCAAGGACACGCGCCCGGACGAGTTCGGCGCCGAGTGCATGCAGGAGGTGATGAAGCGTACGCCGCAGGTGAAGCCCGACGAGATAGAGGACCTCATCGTCGGCAACGCAATGCCCGAGGGCGCGCAGGGGATGAACTTCGCGCGCATCCTCGGGTGCCGCGCGGGGCTTCCGGACCACGTGCCGGCGATCACCATCAATCGGTTCTGCAGCTCGGGGCTCAACGCCATAGCCATGGCGGCCGAGAAGATCGCCGTCGGCTACGTCGACGTCGTCATGGCCGGCGGCGTCGAGTCGATGACGATGATCCCGATGGGCGGTTTCAATCCCTCGATGAACCCGCACCTCATGGAGGTGTGGCCCGAGGTCTACACGCCGATGGGCGTGACCGCCGAAAACGTCGCCAAAAAGTTCAACGTCACCCGGGCTCAGCAGGACGAGTACGCGTACCACTCGCACATGAAGGCCGTCAAAGCCATCAAGGAAGGGAAGTTCAAGTCGCAGCTCCTTCCGCTCAAGGTCAAGGTCTACGGCGCAGACGAGAAGACCGGGAAGCCGACCGTCAAGGACGTCGTGTTCGACACCGACGAGAGTCCGCGTCCCGACACCACCATCGACGGGCTCTCGAAGCTCCGCCCGGTCTTCGCGCAGGACGGGTCGGTGACCGCCGGCAATTCGAGCCCCATGAACGACGGCGCCGCGTTCACCATCGTCATGGACGCCGAAACGGCCAAGAAGAAGGGCTTAAAACCCATGGCGTACTTCCGGCACTTCGCGGTCGTCGGCACGCCGCCCGAGATCATGGGCGTGGGCCCGCTCTACGCCATCCGAAAGCTCTTCGAAAAGACCGGGCTGAAGGCCGGCGACATAGATCTCTACGAGATCAACGAGGCGTTCGCCAGCCAGGCGTACTACTGCTGCACCGAGCTTGGGCTTCCGATGGACCGCGTGAACGTCAACGGCGGCGCAATAGCCCTCGGCCACCCTCTGGGCTGCACCGGTGCCAAGCTCACGACCCAGCTCCTCTACGAGATGGAGCAAAGAAACGCCCGCTGGGGTGTCGTCGCCATGTGCATCGGCGGCGGCATGGGCGCCGCGGGACTGTTCGAGCGCGTGAAGAACTGACCCTTCGTTCCGGTTCCTGTTCGCGAAGCCTTTGAATGATGCCCCCGGCGGCAGATCCCCCGCCCGGGGGCTTGCTTCTCTTCCGCCTTGTTTTCGCCCGCGCGTTCTTCGGTGCCTCCCGTCTTTTTCCGGCGCGATCTTTCGCTTGACACGTCGTGTCAAAATGGTTACAAAACCGGCGTCATAAGTTTTGTTTATGTGACCTATGGAATTTTTCTGTCAGTAGAGGGAAGGAAATGGAGCTTCATCAGCTGAAGTGTTTCATTGCGGTCATCGAGGAGGGCGGGTTCAACCGCGCGACGACGAGGCTCCACATCACCCAGCCGGCGCTCTCGTACCAGATCAAACAGCTCGAGGACGAGTTGGGGGCATCGCTCTTTCACCGGCGGCCGCGCGGGATCAGCCCGACCGAGGCGGGCAGGGTGCTTTTCCAGCATGCGCAGGACGTGATCGAGCGGGTCAGACAGGCCCGCCGGGCGATCGAGAGGCTTTCCAAGGGCGTGGTCGGAGAGATCCGCATCGGGACGGTCAACAGCGTCGGGATCTACTTCCTTCCGCCGGTGCTTCAAAAGATCAAGGAGAAATACCCGCTCGCGCGGCCGACGGTCATGTACCGGCGCGGCGGCGAGGTGATGGAGGCGCTCCTCTCCAGCCAAGTCGACGTCGCGGTGCTCGCAAACCCGCGTCCCGATCGGCGGCTGAATTTCGAAACCATCATCGAAGAGAAGGTTTCGCTCGTCTGCAGCAAGGGCCACCCGTTCTTCGGGAGGACTTCCGTCCAGCCGCACGAGCTTCGCGGTTTGCCGTTCATTTCGCTCACGCAGGAAACGCCGACGGGCATGCTGGTCAAGGACTACCTCGCCAAGCTGGGCGTGAGCGTGGACGTGGTCGTCTCGACGCCCAACGTCGACACCGTGCGCAAGATGGTCGAGGTCGGGCTGGGGGTAGCGTTCCTCCCCGACATGGTGACGAGCGCCGACGTGAGCTGTGACGGCAAGCCGATTGATCTCATCTCGCGCGTCGAGGTCCGGCCCTCGCTCACGCGCAAGATCGTCCTCGTGACCTGGAAGAAGTTCCAGTGCGGCCAGGTCGTCCAGGCCTTCCTCGACGAGCTCCGGTGGCACGGCGGCCACTGGAAGGCGTGCGTCGAGTCGCGGCCGCGGAAGTAGCCGCGGCCCCTCATCATCAAATCTTTTTATCCCCTGAATTCAAAATTTCGTCTTGATTGCCATTTTGGTTACTGATATCAGTCCAGGCGTGTACGGTTTGATGTCAAACAAAAGTTGAGTGTGAAATATTTGTTGTTAACCCGTAAGACGGCCGGAGGGCCAAGGAGGTAGCTGATGCCAAGTTTCGTCAACCCGGAGAAGTGCGACGGGTGCAAGGCGCTCGACAAGACCGCGTGCCAGTACGTCTGCCCCAACGATCTCATGGTGCTCAACAAGGACACCATGAAGGCGTACAACCAGGAGCCCGACCAGTGCTGGGAGTGTCAGTGCTGCGTGAAGATCTGCGCGCAGCAGGCCATGGACGTCCGCGGGTACGCCGACTTCATCCCGCTCGGCGCGTCGGTGGTGCCGCTCCGCTCGTCGGACAGCATCATGTGGACCATCAAGTTTCGCAACGGCCAGATCAAGCGGTTCAAGTTCCCGATCCGCACCACCCCGGAAGGCAAGGCCGAGCCGGCGGGCGGATGGGACACCAAGGCGAACATCGACGACTTCACGCTGTTTACCGAGCCCGCCTCACTGGGACTCGAAACCGTTGCGGCCCCGGGCACCAAGACCTGGAAGAAGTGAAAAGGAGACAAGACAATGGCAAACTTTGAAACCGTAAGAGTCGACACCGATGTCCTGATCCTTGGCGGCGGAATGGCCGCGTGCGGCGCCGCCGTCGAAGCCGCCTACTGGGCCAAAAAGAACAACCTCAAGGTGACGCTCGTCGACAAGGCGGCGATGGACCGCTCGGGCGCGGTCGCCATGGGGCTCTCGGCGCTCAACCAGTACGTGGGCTTGAGGGACGGCGAAAACACCATCAAGGACTACTGCGACTACGTGCGCAACGACCTCATGGGCATCACCCGCGAGGACCTGGTGGCGAGCATCGCCCGTCACGTGGACTCGACCATCCACCTCTTCGAAAAGTGGGGTCTCCCGATCTGGAAGGACGAGAAGGGCGCGTACGTCCACGAGGGCCGCTGGCAGCTCATGATCAACGGCGAGTCATACAAAGTGGTCATCGCCGAGGCCGCCAAGAATGCGCTCACCCAGAACGGGCACGAGTACTTCGAGCGCGTCTTCATCACCCACCCGCTGGTCGAGGGCGGCCGCTGCGTCGGCGCCGTCGGGTTCAGCGTCCGCGAGAACAAGTTCTACGTGTTCCGCGCGCAGGCGGTGCTCGCGGCCATGGGCGGAGCGGTCGGGGTGTTCAAGCCGCGTTCGTCGGGCGAAGGCGCCGGCCGCGCCTGGTACCCGCCGTTCAACTCGGGCGCCAGCGCGTACTTCACGCTCAAGGCGGGCGCCGAGATGACCTGCCAGGAAGTCCGGTTCATCCCGGTCCGGTTCAAGGACGCGTACGGCCCGGTCGGCGCGTGGTTCCTGCTGTTCAAGTCCCGCGCGACCAATGCGCTGGGCGAGAACTACATGGAGACCCGCAAGGCCGAGCTCGACAACTGGGCGCCGTACGGCAAGGTAAAGCCGGTCCCGGCGAACCTCCGGAACTACCTCGGCATGCTCGATGTGATGGAGGGCAAGGGCCCCATCTACATGCGTACCGAGGAGGCCTTGGGCAAGATCGCCGAGCAGTACAAGGACGACAAAAAGGCCTACGCCAAGAAAATGAAGGAGCTCGAGTCCGAGGCGTGGGAGGACTTCCTCGACATGACCATCTCCCAGGCCATGCTCTGGGCCGCCACGAACGTCCAGCCCGAAGAGAAACCCTCCGAGATCGCCGCCGCCGAGCCGTACTTCATCGGTTCGCACTCCGGGGCGTCGGGCGCCTGGGTGAGCGGTCCCAAGGACCTCGCCCCGCCCGAGTACTTCTGGGGCTACGAGAACATGGCGACGGTGAAGGGCCTGTTCTGCGCGGGCGACGCGTCGGGCGCAAGCTCGCACAAGTTCTCGTCGGGGTCGCACGCCGAGGGCCGCATAGCCGCGAAGAGCGCCGTCCGGTACGTCGTCAAGGAAAAACCGGGCCTGGCCAACGTGAGCGATGCGACCATCGAAGGCCTCAAGGACCTGGTCTACAAGCCGCTCAAGCTCTTCGAAGAGAGCCAGAAGAAGTCCACGCAGGCCGACGTGAACCCCGGCTACATCATGCCGAACCAGTTCCGTATGCGCCTGCAGAAGCTCATGGACGAATACGCCGGCGGCGTGACTGCACAGTTCACCACCTCGGGGGCGCTCTGCCAGAGGGGGCTCGAACTTCTCAAGACGCTCAAGGAGGACTCCGCGTCCCTCGGCGCCAAGACGCTGCACGACCTGATGCGCTGCTGGGAGAACTACCACCGCATGTACCAGGCCGAGGCGCACGTCCGCTCGATCCTTTTCCGCGAGGAAACGCGGTGGCCGGGCTACTACTTCCGGTCGGACAAGCCCAAGATGGACCCGAACTGGCAGTGCTTTGTGAACTGCGTGATGGACCCGAAGTCCGAAGAGTGGACCATGAAGAAGGTCCCGATCAAGTACATCTTCGCGTGATCGGACCGCGTACTTGATTCGGTCGGGTTGTCTGTGATTGGGAGCCCCGGGCGCCGAAACGGGCGCCCGGGGCTTTGCCTTGTTGCTCCGGGGGATCGCTACGCGAACGTCCCCCGGACCCCCTGCTCGCTCCGGCGCAGCAAGTCCGCCTGCGCTCGCTGTTTCGACGGAGATGACTGATGGCTGCTGCGAAGGCGAAACCCACCTGTCCCCATTGCGGGTCCGAACTGCTGGCGTTCGAGCTTCCGGAGGCCGGAGGATGGGACGTGCGGCACCACCTCGCATGTTTCAATGACGACTGTTCGTACTTCCGGCGCGGCTGGGAGTGGATGATGTCCCGGTACAGCCGGAAGGCGTCTTATCGGTATCGGATCGACCCGTCAAGCGGGCACGAGTCGCCGCTGGCGGTCTGGTCCGAGACGGCGCTTCGCGATCGCATAGTGACTCCGAAAACGGAAGAAGCCGGCAAGCCGCGGCCGAAACCGGTCCGAAAGAAGGCCGGGAGAAGTCGTTCCCGCCCGACGTCCCGAAAGGGAAAAACGAAATGAAAAAGAAAAAGACGGCGCCCGGGCGGGGGAAGGCGGTCGGGAAGGCGAGGGCGGCCCGGCGGCCGGCCGCTCCCGCGAAGGCGCATCCGCTGCCCGACGCCCTGCGCGGGCGCAAGGTGTTGGGAAAGGGCGACGGTTTCCGGTTCGGCTGTCACTCGCGCCTTTCGTGTTTCACGAGCTGCTGTGCCGACGTGAACATACTCCTCACGCCGGTCGATGTCCTTCGGCTCTCGCGCCGTCTGGGCATCAAGACCGGCGAGTTCATCGCGCGGCACACGCTCACCCCGGTGACGAAGGACCTGCACCTTCCCGTGCTCATGCTTCGCATGGGCGACGCGCCGGACAAGCGGTGCCCGTTTGTCGGGGCGGCCGGGTGTACGGTATACGAGGATCGCCCGTGGTCGTGCAGGATGTACCCGGTCGGGATGGGCATCCCCCCGGCGCGCGCCGGCGAGGACCCGCGGCCGGTCTATTTCTTGTTCGAGGACGGGTTCTGCAAGGGCCGCGCCGAGCGGGCGGAATGGAGCGTCGAGAGGTGGCGGGCGGACCAGGGTGTTGCGGCCAGGGAGGACATCGAGTCCGGCTATCGAGAGGTCGTTTCGCACCCGTGGTTCATCGGCGGCCGCCAGTTCGACCCCAAGCGTATGGAGATGTTCCACATGGCGTGTTATGACCTCGACAAGTTCCGGGAGTTGGTGTTCGGGAGCTCGTTTTTTGCCAGGTTCGAGGTCGACGATCCGCTCAAGGCCGCAATGGAAAAGGACGACGACGCGCTCCTGCGTTTCGGCTTTCGCTGGCTCAAGTTCGCGCTTTTCGGCGAGCCGACGATAAAGGTGCGCGCCGGCGCCCGCGTGACGCAGGGCTGAATGGAGGAACGAATGACTGCGACGAAACAGAAGCCAATCCTCGTCGTGGGGGCGGGGATCGCCGGCATGACGGTAGCCCTGGAGGCCGCCGAGGCGGGCCGCGAGGCGATCCTTGTCGAGAAGGAACCGGCGGTCGGCGGCCGCGTCGCGAGGATCCACAACTATTTTCCCAAGATGTGTCCGCCCGCCTGCGGGATGGAGTTGAACGTCCGAAGGCTCGAAAAGAACTCCCGGATCCGCGTGCTCACGGCGGCCGAGGTGACGCGGGCCGATCGATCGGGCGTCGGATGGAAAGTGACCGTGCGCCAGGAGCCGCAGTACGTCAATGCGCGCTGCACCGTCTGCGGCGACTGCGAGAAGGCCTGCGCCGACACGGTGGCCGACCCGTTCAACTTCGGGATGAGCAAGGCAAAGGCGGCGCGGCAGTTCCGCCCCGACGCGTGGCCCCGCCGTTTCGTCCTCGACAAGGACGCCATCGCGGACGGCGGCAAGACGGTCAAAGAGGCGTGCAAGTTCGGAGCGATTGACCTTGACGCGATGCCACGCGAGGAGTCGTTTGACGTTTCTGCAGTCGTTCTGGCGACCGGCTGGCACCCGTATCCCAAGGAGAAGCTCCCCGAGCTGGGGGGCGGAGTCTGTCGGGATGTCATCGCGAACGTCGAGATGGAGAGGCTCGCGTCGCCGTCCGGGCCGACCGGAGGGAAGATCGTTCGTCCGTCGGACGGGAATCCCCCAAAAAGGGTCGCGTTTGTTCAGTGCGCCGGATCGCGCGATGTGAACCATCTCGCCTATTGCTCGGGGGTCTGCTGCCTCGCGTCCCTGAAACACGCGGGCTACGTCAAAGAACAGATCCCCGATGCCGAGGTGACGATCTTCTACATCGACCGGCGCACGCCCGGGCGCAACGAGGAGGTGCTCGCAAAGATCTCGGCCCTGCCGGGCGTCAAGCTCGTCAAGGGCAAGGCGGGCAAGGTCGAGAGCACCCCCGACGGGGCGCTCAAGCTCCGGGCCGAGGACGTCGAGGCGGGCAGGATCGCCGAGGGCGTCTTCGACCTCGTGGTGCTCGCGACGGGCATGGAATCGAACCTGAAGGGGGCCGCGCTGCCGTTCGGGACGGCGCTCGATCCCGACGGTTTCGGTCTTGACGATCCCGAAGCATGCGTCTTTGTGGCCGGCGTCGCAAGAAGGCCCGAGGACGTGGCGGCATCGGTGCGCGATGCGACGGGCGTCGCCGCCAGGGCCGCGGCCGCGGCGAGGAGGTCGTGATGGACAAGGTCGGAGTTTTCATATGCAGCGGGTGTGACATCGGGGGCGCGGTGGACTGCTCCAAGCTCGAGGGCGTCGCAAAGGAGTCCGGTGCGGCACTTGTCGCGACACACGCCTGTCTTTGCTCGGACGAGGGCGCCGGGCTCGTCCGGAAGGCTGTGGACGGCGGTGAAGTGGACGGTTTGCTTCTGGCCGCATGCTCGGCCAGGACAAAATGCGAGGTCTTCAGGTTCGACCCGTTCAAGACGGCCGTTGAACGCTGCGCGCTCCGGGAGCAGTGCGCGTGGTCGCACCCGGCCGCGGCCAGGGACAAGGAGGACGACGACACGCAGATGCTCGCCGAGGACATGATCCGGATGTGGACGGTCCGGGTCAAAAAGGAGACCCTCCCCAAGGTCTCGTCCGAGGCGGTTGACCGCACGGTGCTGGTTGTGGGCGGCGGTCTTGCCGGCATGCAGGCCGCGCTCGGCGCGGCCGGACTCGGGCACGCGGTCGTGCTCGTCGAAAAGCAGCCCCGCCTCGGCGGGTATCTCGCGTCGGTCGGCGGTCTTGCCCCGGAGTCGCCGCCATACGATCGGCTTCACGAAAACCACGCGGCGGCAATGGCCAAAAAGGTGGAGGCGGCCGGGACCATCAAGGTATTTTCGGGGTCCAACGTCAAGAGCATCTCGGGACAGCCGGGCCAGTTCGAGGTCGAGGTCGAGGCTCCAAAGGGCGTCCAGAAATTCAAGGCCGGGGCTGTCGTGCAGGCCACCGGGGCGCGGCCGTACGACGCCACGCGGCTCTCGCACCTTGGCTATGGGAAGTCAAAGGACGTGGTGACCTCGGCCGAGCTCGATGCGATGCTCGCGTCGGGCGGGGTGAAGCGGCCGTCCGACGGCGGCGAGCCCAAGCGCGTGGTCTTCGCGCAGTGCGCGGGTTCGCGCGACGCCGACCACCTTCCGTATTGCTCGAGCGAGTGCTGCCTCACCACGCTTCGGCAGGTCGCCGCCATTCGGAAGGGGTTCCCCGGCGTCGAATGCGCCACCATCTACCGCGATATGCGGGCGCCCGGACAGTACGAGCACTTCTACAAGGCCGTGCAGGAAACGCCCGGGGCGCTCTTCACGCGGGGGACCGTTGAGAAAGTCGGGGTGGACGGCGGACTCAAGGTGTTCGTGAAAGACAGCCTGCTCGGAAATGAAGTCGTGCTCGACGCCGACCTCGTGGTGCTCGCGACCGGGATGGTCCCGAATTCCGCGGATGGCGAGGCGATACGCCAGATCACGGACGCCTACGGGCGGATCGAGAAAAAGGAGTCCGAGACGCAGGTCAAGGACGCGCAAGCGCTGGTCGACAAGCTCAAGCCGCACGAGGGCACCGAGATACTCAACCTGGGCTACCGGCAGGGGCCGGACCTCCCGGTGCTGCGCTACGGCTTTCCCGATTCGCACTACATCTGCTTTCCGTACGAGACGCGGCGGACGGGCATCTACGCCGCCGGCACGCTCCGCGCGCCCATGGACCCCGCGCAGGCCGCCGAGGACGGCTGGGGCGCCGCGATGAAGGCCGCACAGTGCATCGAAATGGCCTCGCGCGGCGAGGCGGTGCACCCGCGGGCGGGCGACTTGGGGATCGCCGATTTCTTTCTCCAGAGGTGCACGCAGTGCAAGCGGTGCACCGAGGAGTGCCCGTTTGGCTCGCTCAACGAGGACGTCAAGGGCACGCCCCAGTACAACCAGCTCCGGTGCCGCAGGTGCGGGATCTGCCTCGGCGCGTGTCCCGAGCGCATCGTCTCGTTCCCCGACTATTCGATCGAGGCCATCTCGGGCATGGTCAAGGAGATGAGCGTTCCCGAGGAATTCGAGGAAAAACCCCGGATCCTGGCGCTCTTGTGCGAGAACGACGCGCTCCCCGCGCTCGACGAGGCGGCGGCCCGGCGCATGCAATGGAACCCGTGGGTACGCGTGGTCCCGGTGCGCTGCCTCGGGTCGGTCAACAACGTGTGGCTCGCCGACTCGCTCTCGCGGGGCGTTGACGGGATCCTGATGCTGGGCTGCAAGTACGGCGACGACTACCAGTGTCACTACGTGAAGGGGTCCGAGCTTGCCAACAAACGCATGGAGAACCTGCAGGAGACGCTCACGAGGCTCGCGCTCGATGCCGACCGGATCCGGATAGTGCAGGTGGCCCGGAACGAATACGCCCGCATCCCGGCCATTTTCGACGAGTTCGCCGAGGCGCTCGCGGGATTCGGCCCCAACCCGATGAAGGGGTTCTGAAGGAGGATTCGAGATGTCCGTGTCCGAGCTGAATCCGTCCGCGGGTTTTCGCGAGGAACTTGCCGCCCGCGGGGGCGCGACGGCCGCCCGCTGCTACCAGTGTGCCACGTGCTCGAGCGTCTGCCAGCTCGCGCCCGACGACGGGCCGTTCCCGCGTCGTCAGATGGCGCTTGCGCAATGGGGATTCGGCGACGAGCTGGTCTCGGATCCGGCGGTGTGGCTCTGCCACCAGTGCAACGACTGCACGGTCCGGTGCCCGCGCGATGCGAAACCCGGCGACGTGATGCAGACTGTCCGTTCGCTCGTGGTGGAGAAGCTGGCCGCCCCGTCCTTCATGGGCAGGCTGGTCGCCAGGGCGGGGAGCACGTGGCCCCTGCTTCTGGGTGTGCCGTTTCTGTTCTGGGTGGCCGCGCTCTATGGGGTGAACGGTCTCCAGTTTCCGGCCGAGCTCAAGGGATTTAGGGAGATCGTCCCGCACTGGCTCATCTACGTCGTGTTCTACCCCGTTTCCGGGCTGGCTGCGCTGGCCATGCTCGTGAGCGGAGTGCGGTTCTGGAACATGCTGGGCTCCCGGGCGGCCCGTTCGGGGTCTTTTTTCGGCAACCTGATCCCGGTGCTCATCGAGATCGCCACGCACAAACGCTTCGGCTCGTGCGAGGCGGCGAGCTCGCGCCGTTGGGGGCACTTTGCGCTCTTGTGGGGGTTCGTTTTCGCGGCGGCCACCGCCGGTTTTGCGGTGCTGGCCGAGACGGTGCTGAAAACCGCGACGCCCCTGCCGCTTGTCCACCCCATCAAACTTCTCGGCAACACTTCGGCGGTGCTGCTTCTTGTAGGCGGCGCCATAGTCGTCTACAACCGCCTCATCGGCGGCAACCGCACCGGGGCCTCGACGGCGTTCGACAACTTTTTCCTGGGTCTTGTCTTGCTCCTCATAGTGACCGGCGTGCTCACCGAGGCCGGGCGTTTCGCGTTTCCGCCGGCGCTTGCCGCGTGGGTCTACATCGTGCATCTGACCGCGGCGGTGAGCCTGTTCGTGACATTCCCGTACTCCAAGTTCGCGCACTTCGTGTACAGGGCGCTGGCGATGGTGCACGAGCGCATGGCGAGGCCGCAGGGCGTTTGATTCAAGGTATCGATCCGAAAGGGTTTGGAAACTCAACAAAGGAGGGCGTCAATGGGAAACCTGGTAAGTCCGCACGGAAGCAAGGAGCTAAAGTGCCTGCTCCTCGAAGGAAAGGCGCGCGACGACGAGGTCAAGAAGGCACAGGGCATGAAAAAGGTCCCGCTCACCAGCCGCGAGACCGGAGATCTCATCATGCTGGGGATCGGCGGGTTCACGCCCCTCAACGGCTTCATGGGCCAGGAAGACTGGAAGGGCGTGTGCGACTCGTACAAGATGCCTTCCAAAAACGGGCTTTTCTGGCCGATCCCGATCACGCTCTCGGCCGAGAAAACGCTCGCCGACTCGTTGAAGATCGGCGAGGAGGTCGCCCTCTGGGACACCGAGACCAACACGCTGATGGCCACAATGAAGGTGACCGAGAAGTACACCATTGACAAAAAGCACGAGTGCCAGCAGGTCTTCAGGACCGTCGACATGGCGCACCCGGGCGTCAAGATGGTGATGGAGCAGGCCGACGTGAACCTGGCCGGCCCCGTCAAGGTGCTCTCCGAGTCGTACTTCCCCGAGCAGTTCAAGGGCCTCTATCAGCGGCCGGCCGATGCGCGGAAGATGTTTGCGGAGCGCGGCTGGACCACGGTGGCGGCGCTCCAGCTCCGCAACCCGATGCACGGGTCGCACGCGTACCTCGCCTGGGTGGCCATCGAGGTCTGTGACGGCGTGTACATCCATCAGCTCGTCGGCAATCTCAAACCCGGCGACATCCCGGCCGACGTGCGCGTGAAGGCCATCGACGCGCTGATCAACAAGTACTTCCGCAAGGAGCGCGTCGCCATGGCCGGGTACCCGCTCGACATGCGCTACGGCGGCCCGCGAGAGGCGCTCCTGCACGCCGTGTTCCGCCAGAACTACGGTTGCAGCCACCTCATCGTCGGCCGCGACCACGCGGGCGTGGGAGACTACTACGGGCCGTTCGACGCGCAGAAGATCTTCCACGAGATCCCGCAGGACGCCCTCCAACTCAAGCCGCTTTGCATGGACTGGACGTTCTACTGCTACGAGTGCGGCACCATGGCATCCATGAAGACCTGCCCGCACGAGAGCAAGGCCGTCATAGACGACAACGGCAACTACAAGGGCGGGGCGCGCCTCCTGCTCTCGGGCACGCTTTTGCGCAAGCTCATGAGCGAAGGCAAGCCGGTGCCTCCGGAGTTCTCGAAGCCAGAGGTCATCGCCGTGCTCAAGGAGTACTACGACCACCTGGACAAGAAGGTCGAGATCAAGCTTCACGGCGCGGCCACCGGTGATGTGAAGAAGTAGATCGGGGATCATGCATGAACGAAGGCGCGGCGGGCGACGAGTTCTCCCGCCGCGTTTTTTGTGTGCCGATTCCCCCTCTTGAAGCAAGAGGGGGGCAGGGGGAGTTGCAGCGCCGAAGGCGCATGGGCAACAACCCCTGCTCACCTCACGCCGCTGACGCACGAACATGCGGAGGTTCGGAATGAAACGCATCGCGATCTTTTACTGCAAGAAGATCAAGGACCACACCTGCATCGCCTGCACGTACTGCTTCAAGGGCGTCAAAGAAAAGGCGGGCGAGTTCGCGCAGCACGGGGAAGAAATCGAGATCGCCGCGATGACGGACTGCGGCGACTGCCCCGGTCTTCTGGTCCCGCGCGCCAACATGGTCGCCGGCCACGTCGCCCGTGTCATTGGCGAAGTGGACGCCATCCACCTCGGCACGTGCATCAAGATGGCCTACGAACACGGCAACTGCCCCATGGATCTCGACGAAGTCAAGCTCAAACTCGAAAAGAAACTCGAAAAGCCGGTCATCATCGGCACGCACCCGTACTGAGTTTTTTCTGAGTTCCTCTGTTTGATCTATTGCCACAGGCAGTGGTAGTATCCGAATCGCAAGCGCGATCTTTCTCTGACTCCAGTTTCGCCAATTTGGAGCCGAAGATTTGACACGGGATGACACGCTCAACCCGGCATCACGCCGCAGGGCGCATGGAGCGACCCTCGATCGCCCATTCCTCTGTCCGTCGGTCGTTGTCGATTTCCCCC
>JACRCP010000157.1 GCA_016218965.1 Deltaproteobacteria bacterium
CCTCTCCCACGGTGTTCTCTTTTGTCTTGGCCCCTCTCCCTCTGGGAGAGGGTCAGGGTGAGGGTTCAACAGATTCCGTGCGCCGGAGGGGGAAGCCCCCGAACCCCGGAACTGCCGGGGCCGGGGGCTCCGACCCCTCGTCATGCGTTCGCCGAGAGCTGCGGGTGGTCGCCGGTCTGGGGGACCGTCGTCACCGGGGACGGTGACGTCACACCGTCCCGACGGAGTTCCATGTTACCCGTCGGGATCGTCGGAAGCGCCGGGATGGCTGTCGGCTGCGTGGCCGCCGAAGCCTTGGCGAAGTCGGAGGCGCCGTTCGTGGCCTTCGCCTCGACCTTCTCCTGCTCGCCGTGCTTCCGCGGCTTCGGCTGCCGCGCGACCCGCACGCGGTTCAGAAGCTGCGCCCGGGCATCGGGGGACACGTGGTAGGCGATCAGCATCGTGTACCCGTTGAGCTTCCCATTGATCTCCGCAAGCTCGGCCTTGGTGCCGGCCTTGAACGCGCGCGAGCCCATCAGCTTGTTGCTCGTGTCGGTCCGGGTCCTGCGGAAGTCGTCGTACGCGGTCGTGAGCGCCGCGGCGGCCTTCGTCACGACCGGGTCGCTTGTCATCCTGGCCGCGTCGAGGAGCTTCGTGACGAGGAAGCCGATTCGCGAGGAAGACCAGAGATCGCGGTTCAGGCTCGCAACCTCGATCTTGCCGCCGCGTACGCGGAAGATCTCCATGGTCTTCTTGCACTCGATCGCCTTGCTCTGGAGCCGGTCGAACGACTGGTTCTTCACGGTTCGGGACTTGACGACGCCATCGCGCGACTGGCTGGTCGTCGAGTCGATCTCTCCGGTCCGGTCCTTGATCGACTGGATCTCTTTGACTCCCTTGTCGTCGAGCGACCCCTTGTTCTCGGAGACGAAATTGAGGAGCACTTCACACACATCGTTGGCTTTCTCGATCTCGTTTACCATCTCACACTCCCTTTTTCTGCCCGCGTTATTGCGGGGCGTTGCTGGCAGGGGTAATTGCAGCCGGCGTGCCAACCGGCGTACCAACTGACGACCGACGACCGACGACCGACGACGGGCGCAAAAACACGTTTTCAGATGAGGAGCGCGCGTTCCTTATGTGCGGCTGCGAGAAACGCACGCCAACCGGGCGCGAGGAGGACGGGCCGGCTTTCGTGAAAAGCCAGATTCTGGCCTGCGAAGCCAGATTCTGGCCTCCAAATCTTCAGTGTTTCCGAAGACGTTTTGTTCGGAGGCCAGAATCTGGCCCACAGCACAGAAAAACGCCTACTCGATGAACGTCGAATCGCCCGCGTTGGCCGAAAAAAACGACTCCACGATCGTGAAGCCACCCGATCGCGGGCCACAGTGACCATACAATGAGCGTCGAGGCGCCCGTTGACGGCCGAACAAGTCGCTCGACGATCGTCGGCTGACCGTGTTGCCGCCAAACGTGACCATTCGACGAGCGTCGAGCGACCGGTTTTTCGGATTTCAAGTTGCCCGACGATCATCGAGCAACCCGATCCGGCGCCATAGTGACCATACAATGAACGTCGAGGAACCCGTTTGAGGCCGCGCACAGCACCTCGACGTTCATCAGGTGACCGTTTTTCGTCGAATCAGGCACCACGACGGCCATCAGGCGACCCGATGGCGTGTCATCGTGTAGCCCGACGAGCGTCAGGCGACCTATTGCCGCCGACCGCGACTGCCTGACGAACGTCGACCGACCTGTTTGCGCGTTTTCAAGCGACCCGATGAACTTCGAGCGACCTGCTTGGAGCCGAACTCGGCAACCCGACGTTCATTGACCGACTGTTTTTCGGCCAAACGTGCGACCCGACGACCGTAAGGAAGCCGATCGGCGTGCACGCAACTGATCCGACGACCGTCGGCCTACCGGACGGCCGCCACGTCGGCGGTCTGATGGCCGTCATCGAGCCGGACTGCCGATCACCAAGCGATCTCACGGACACAGGGAAGTCGTGTTGCGGGACAACGGGAAGGCTCAAGGCTGTGGGTCAGAAGGGTCGCAGTCAGACCGCCAGGTTGACGAACGTCGTCGTCGTCGGCTTCGCGGCGAAGTTACGCAGTTTCCACCGTTCGCCTTCGAGCGCGAACCCGGCGCGGCCGCGGCACCGGTCCCCTGCTCGTACCGCAGGCACGAACCCGAGAAGACCGCGCTGTATGCCGCCGTCGCCGGCCACCTCGAAACGTTCCTCGACGCCGCCCGCCAGCAAAGCTCGTCCGGCGCCGGGTGCCCGCGGTTCATCGAGCGCGAGTTCCGTCGGTACCTCGGGTGCGGCATCCTTGCCAATGGTTTTGCCCGACTCCGTTGCCCGGACTGCGGTTTCGAGCGCCTGGTGGCATTCTCGTGCAAGGGGCGCATCTGCCCGTCGCGCTGGGCGCGCAGGATGGGCGACACGGCGGCACACCTTGTCGACCGCGTTCTTCCCGAGGCGGACTTTCGACAACGGGTGCTGACGTTCCCGTGGGAGCTCCGGCTCACGCTCGCCATGAACCGGGGCCTCCTCGCAGAAATGCTCCGCGTGTTCCTGGCAACGCTGTTCAAATGGCAGCGTAAAAGAGGTCGCGCGCTGGGGGTCCGCGGCGAGACGGGGGCGGTGACGTTCATCCAGCGGTTCGGCGGCGCGCTCAACACCAACCCGCACTTCCACAGCATTTTACCCGACGGGCTCTTCGTGCCGGGCGCCGACCGACGAAGATGTGACCCTGCTTGCGAGGACGCTCGCCGCCCGGCTCGGCGCGATCGCCGAGAAGTACTGCAGGGACCGGGACGGCATCCGCCCGGACAACGACGACGCCGTCTCGATGATCCGTGCCGCCGCGTACGAGGCGCAGAAGGTGCCGCTGGTCTCAAGCTATCAGCAATCAGCTGTCAGCAATCAGCCGGATTTGAAGTGCTGAAAGCTGATGGCTAAACGCTGATGGCCATTTCAGGGCGCCGTTCGCCCTCGATCGGTTCTCCGTCGATCCGGACGGGATGATTCGCTACCGCCTGACGAGGCCGTGGCCGACGCCGGCCGGAAAGACCGAGCTACTCTTCGAGCCGCATGCGCTGCTCAGACGCCTCGCAGCCCTGCTCCCTGGTCCGTATCTCAATCTCACCAGGTACTACGGCGTGTTCGCAAACCGCTCGCGGTTCCGCCTTCTGCTCCCGCCGCCGCCAGCTCCGCCGGGTACATCCATCGAGACGACACCGCCTCCGGCCACGGTTGGGATCCCAACCACCCAGCGGACGGAACCACGCCCGCGCCGACTTGGGTGGGCGCAGCTCCTGCGGCGCGTGCTCTACATAGACGTTCTGACCTGCGCGAAGTGCGCGGTCCCTATGACCGTGATCGCGTTCCTCTCCGACCCACAGGTCGTGGAGCAAATCCTCGGGCACCTCGCGCTGCCCAGCACGCCGCCGCTCCTGGCGAAGTCGACGGTCACCACGACCGAGGACGTTTTCATCCGGGTTTCTATGGGTGGGTGGCACCTTGGCCGGTCCGAATTGACTATGTTTGGTGTGCGTGCTAGTTTCGTTTTCGGAACGACGCGCGAAGGAGGGGTGCATGCGACTACTGCTGCCGCGTTTGGTATGGCTGCTTGCGGTATCCGCGTGTCTTGGAGCCGGTGGATGTGACCAGAAAGGGTCAAACGAAGGTGACGGCGGTCGTCCGTCTGGGGATGCCGTCGAAACGGGAGCCGACGCTTCGAATGCCGACGGGGCTTCCGGTTGCCCGGAACCGTGCGTCGCGGGAGACGCCTTGGAGTGCATTTCGGCCACGGAGTATCGGAAGTGCGAATGGGACAACAGTGCCAGATGTTACAACCGCGCCCGGGTGACGGGCGTCCCGCCGGGGACTTCCTGCGTCGCCGGCTCACTACAGTGCGTCGAGGGATTCGCCGATTGCGATGGCTACATCTGGGGCGGTTGTGAGGCGGATTTGGCGAAGGACTCGAAGAACTGCGGTTCGTGCGGGCACTCGTGCGGTCCCAATTCGGCCTGTTTCGACCGGATCTGCACCTGCAACGGTGGGTTCCACGATTGCGACGGCCTGCTCGAAAACGGGTGCGAGACGGCTCTCGCCGCCGACCCGCTCAATTGCGGTGCCTGCGGTGTGGCCTGCGGCGATCACGCGGGTTGCGACGGATCGACCTGTCTTTGCGATCCCGGGTTTGGCAATTGCGACGACGACGACGCGAACGGGTGCGAAACCGCGCTCGGGACGGCTTTCTTCGACTTCGATGGCGACGGGTTCGGTGACCCCGACAACTCAACATCGCTGGGCTGTGACGCACAGATCCCGGACGGCTATGTTTTGGACAATCGCGACTGCGACGACGACGACGAGTACATCCACCCCGGAGCGGTTCAGCGATGCGGGAACGGCAAGGATGACAACTGCGACGGCCAACGCGATCTGGGGCGCCCGTGTGCCGCATGGGTGTCGGCCGGAAAAGATCACGCCTGCCGGGTTCACACGGACGGCACGGCCGCCTGTTGGGGCACCAACAGGAACGGAAAGCTGGGCAACGGGAAGCTGGAGGATTCGGGGATGCCGCTCCCTGTGCATGACATCGCGGACGCGACGGCGGTCGCGGCGGGCGCTACGCACACGTGTTTCCTATTGAAAAGCACCCGCGTAGCGTGCACGGGAGACAATTCTCAAGGACAGCTTGGTCTCGGGACACTCGAGGTCTCCGATGAGTGCGACTTGGGCAAAACCTGCGCGCTGGTTCCCGTTGAAGCACCCGGTCTTTCCGGAGTCGTCTCGATTGCCACCGGCGTTTCGCACACCTGCGCGCTGAAGGACAACGGAACCGTGCACTGCTGGGGAGAAAATCCGTCGGGCGTCCTCGGCGACGGGACGCACGACCCATCCGCTTCCCCACTGGAAGTGCCGGGAATAACCGATGCCATCGCCGTCTCGACGTCGGCATCGCACACGTGCGTTGTCCTGAGTGATGGAACGATTCGATGTTGGGGAAGCAATTCATCGGGCCAACTGGGCGACGGTGCCGCAACAGGGGAGTCGAAAGTGCCTGTCAAGGTGACGGGTATCGACAGCGCGGTCGCCGTGGCTCTGGGTTCATACCATTCATGTGCGGTACTGCGCGACGGGACCGTCTGGTGCTGGGGCCAGGCACCTTTCCTCAACCAGAGTTCGGTGCCCGTCGAGTTTCCCGGCCTCGCCAATGTCCGCGGATTGTCGTTCGGCCCGATCCACTCATGTGCGCTCAACATGGACGGAACCGTATCATGTTGGGGAGACAACGAGTTCGGGGCGCTCGGCGACGGCACTCAGATCTCGAGGGATGATCCCGCTCCCGTCAAGGACATCGTTGACGCGACGCTCGTCAGCGTTGGAGACGGGTTTTCGTGCGCTGTCATCGCAGATGGACGTGCCATGTGCTGGGGAGATAATCAGAAAGAGCAGCTTGGGTGGTCCCCCCAACCGGATTACGAGTCGTTCCCGCAGCCCGTCAAGTCACTGTCGGGGGCGACCCAGGTTTCGGCCGGTTACCACACCTGCGCGGTGCGGTCGGACGGAGGGGTCTTTTGCTGGGGCGAGAACTTCGACGGGCAGTTGGGAAACGGCGGCATGACGCCTTCAGCCGAGCCGGTGCAGGTTGTCGGAATCGACAACGCCATCGCGGTGGGCGCGTCGTACATCCATTCTTGCGCGCTCCAATCGGACGGAGGCGTCAGGTGCTGGGGACGTGACTACTACTGCAGGCTTGGCATGGGAACCGGTGGCTGGTACCCGGAACCCATGCCCGTTGAAAGCGTGAGCGGCGTTGTGAAGCTATCGGTTGGTTACGACCACAACTGTACGCTGCACGAAGATGCCTCTGTGACATGCTGGGGCGGGAATCTCTTCGGCCAGCTTGGCGTTGAAGGACACGACTGCACGCCCGTCAAGCTTCCCATCGCGGACGTGCAGGACATCTCCGCCGGAGGCATGTTCACGTGTGCGATTCTCAAAGACCGCACGGTGCGATGCTGGGGGGACAACTACCGCGGACAGTTGGGCGACAGCACGACGAACAACAGCGCCTTACCCGTAACCGTGCTTGACGTTGAGGGCGCCACGGCCATCGCTGCCGGCTCGAGTTCGGCTTGCGCCCTGCTCTCGGACAAGAGGGTCAAGTGCTGGGGCGAACTGTACGGCACCGCGGTCCTCATTCCCAAAGTCGTCGGTGCCATCTCGTTGTCAGTCGGAATGGAAGACGCGTGCGCTGCCACCGAGAACGGGGCGGTGTTCTGTTGGTTCACCACCTCCAACATCCGGGACACTCCGGGTATGTGGTGGGTCACCCAGGTGTCCTCGGGGGCCGGTCACCAGTGCGCCGTCGTCCGGACGGGTGGCGTGGTGTGTTGGGGGGACAATCGTTTCGGAGCACTAGGTGTGGGAACTTGCCCCGAGTTTTCGACCGTACCGGGCACGACGTACTCAATATAGAGGTCCCAGAGTGAGACAAGGGCAGAATTACGGGGAAACGGCGGGGGACATAATATCCCCTTGTCGACGCGACTGGAAAGAGTGGCTCGGGAGAATCGCACTGCTCGCATTGTTCGTCGCGTTGTGGGGATGCACTGTCGGGACGACTGATTCCGCCTTTGACGGGGGAACCTCGGTCGATGCAGGCGATGCCGGCGAATCGGCAGACGCGGAAGGATTTGACGAGTGCCCGACCGAAAAGGTTCATGTGAACAACTGCCGGTACCAGGGATACGGGACACGGTGCCCGGTGCCGTGCAAGTACGCCCCCACGTGTGACTACGTGTTGGAGATACAGTGGATTGGCTCGTGTTGCCCCTGGGGCGAGGAGTGGGACAACTGCGCGTGCGAGGATGGCCAGAGCCTTTGCGGTTGGCCGTCGCACAGGGAGGTCCCATATTCTTCGTGCGAGTACTGCAATCTCCCCGATGCAGGATCGGACATGGGCATTAACGATGGCAGCAAAGCCGACACTGATACCTCCTCCGGCGAGGATGTTTGGGACGCCGGCTCGAACCCTGATGTTGGTCCGGAAGTCGATGCCGATGGCGGCGACGGCGGCTGCCGGCCTCAGTGCTCGGGCAAATGCGGCGGCGAAGACGGCTGCGGCAACCTTTGTCCGGATGACTGCGTTTCACCCGAAACATGCGGCGGCGGCGGCGCCCAAGACGTTTGCGGGTGCACGCCGAGTTGCATGGGCCAGTGTGGCGGCCAGCCTGACGGTTGCACCGGCGCATGTCCTGATCCCTGTAACACACACGGCACATGCATAGCCGGCACGTGCACCTGCAACTCCGGGTACGCCGGCGCGACGTGCAACGCGTGTGATTTCGGTTTCACGGGATATCCCGATTGTGCCGCGATCCTGTGCGGAGGATACGGCGCGTTTTGTTGTGACTACGACTTTTGCGATGCCGGACACGAGTGTTATCAAGGCGTCTGCGTCTCCGACACCTGCACGGGCAAAGACGACTTCACGCTCTGCAGGCTCATGACGACGCCCGACCGTTCATACGACATCTGCATCGACGAAACGTGCATTTCCCCCGGTTGCGGAGACCAGACGTGCAATGAACCGAGGCCGCATTTCGTTTTGCCCGACACCGGCCAGCGTGGATGCTACGACAACTCGACGATCATGACCTGCACCGCGTTCCCGTGCCGAACCAATGGGTCGCCCAGACTCTGCGGGCAGGACGCCCATTACGGTTGGGACAGGACGCACAACCGGGCCGAGCGCTTCTGGCGCGCCGGGCCTTTGGCGGACCAGCCGATCGTGCAAGACGACGTGACAGGTCTCATCTGGCAGGGCTGTGCGGCCGGGCTCACCGGTGCGGGGTGCACGGGCGGTTCTTCCCAAAAGAAAACATGGGCAGACGCGTTGACATATTGCGACGGCCTCGACTGGAGCGGGTTCACCGACTGGCGCCTGCCCGATCGCTTCGAGCTTCGGTCGATCGTTGACTGCGGCCGGACAGACCCGGCGTTCGACACGACGGCGTTTCCGGCGGCGCCGAGCGATTTTTACTGGCCGTCGTCGTCCAACGCCGGTGATTCAACGGGCGGTTGGTTCGTGGACCTATCCGAAGGCGCCGTGGCAAGCCTGGACAAGACCTATTCCCGCGATGTCCGTTGCGTTCGCGGCGTTCCAAAACGTCAACCTGCCCGTTTTTCCAGAACCGAGCCCATCGCCGGCGAGCCCATCGTGGCCGACAACACGACAGGTCTTGTGTGGCAGGGCTGCGCGGCAGGTCTGAACGGCAGTTCGTGCAACACCGGTTTGGCCCGGGGTTACATCTGGCAGGACGCGCTCGAGTACTGCGAGGCGCTCACTTGGGGAAACCAGTCCGACTGGCGCCTGCCCAGCGTCGGCGAACTCGACTCGATCATCGATGCCCGCCGCGTGCCTCCCGCGATCGACACGACGGCGTTTCCGGCGTTGCCGGGCGGCTTCGATTGGTCGTCGTCGTCCCGTGTCCGGGACGCAAGATACGGTTGGTTCGTGTACTTCAGCGACGGCACCGTGTCCAGCAATGGCAAGGCCGTCAGCAATGGTGTTCGTTGCGTGCGTGGGGGACCGTGAACGACAGCTTCGTCGCTGCCACCGGGATGAACCCGGCCTGACACCCCATGCCGCATCCAACAGAAGGAAGGTACTCTGTTGGTACGGCGTGACACCGCCGCCGAGGGCGGCCGAGCCTTGCCCCGAAGGTCCCTTTCACACGCCAAAGACATGGTTGTTGGCAACAAATAGATCTGTCCGGTTCTGTAGCACATGAATTGTCCGCTTTTCCTGACCCCGGGAGGAGGTCAGGCGGCGACCTCCTTTCTGACGGCGTTGAGGGTCCCATCTGGGTGATAGGTGGCCAGCTTTCTCGGTCCGTGGAAGATGGCCAGCGTTTGGTCGGGATAGCGATGCACCCGCACCGCCACGTTGACGTAGTTGCAGCGATACCGGTCGGCCGGGATCTGCAGGGCAAGGGTGGATAACTGGGGTCGGACACTGTCATATGTCACTTACCTCGCGCCGGTTTCGAGTCTCTGCAAAGCCTCGGCGGTCGCAGCCGGCACGTCCGTAAACTTCACGCCCAAAGAAGCAGGCTGTAGCGCGACCCACGACACACGACCGACGACCGATGACCGGCCGGGCAGGCTGACGGCTGTCTCTCTGCGCTCGGCTTTCATGCTGCCCTTGGCCCGTCCTTGGCGAGTCGGTTGGTTCTACGGGCAGCCCTTTCAAGGTGTGTGATGAGGTGAAAATCCTGATCGGATACACTGGGGTACAGAGCGCATCGCTTTCTACCCTCACCCTGACCCTCTCCCGCGGGGAGAGGGAGCAATTCGCAACAACACGCCGTTCATCGGCCTCTTGTGTCTGCCCTCTCCCTCTGGGAGAGGGTCAGGGTGAGGGCAAAACGAACGGTCTTGGGGTCGAAGCGCGGGAGTTGGCACCTTGAAAGGGCTGGTTCTACGGGCCACCATACCACAACTTCGCGTATCTGTCGTCGCCGTGTTCGGCGGCGCTGTGTCGCCCCCTGCGGGGGCTTGGGTTTCATTGGTTCGCGTGATCCACGGGTTGACACCCTGAACGTTATACACATGTCACCGTGCTACAGATGGCGAAGCCCGCAGGTTTCACGACGAGCCGCCAGTGCATCGGCGCATTCTGCGGCAATGGTTGCGATTCAGAGCGAGCTACATGTGTTCCGATGGTTGCGTC